>DATBFW010000070.1:0-6581 GCA_036558285.1 Mycobacteriales bacterium
GTCATCGCCTGCTGCTTGCCGGTCGCGGTGTCCTTGGCCGAGACGTGCACGATGCCGTTGGCGTCGATGTCGAAGGTGACCTCGATCTGCGGGATGCCCCGCGGCGCCGGCGGCAGGCCGGTCAGCTCGAACATGCCGAGCTTCTTGTTGTACGCGGCCATCTCGCGCTCGCCCTGGTAGACCTGGATCTGCACCGACGGCTGGTTGTCCTCGGCCGTGGTGAAGATCTCCGACCGCTTGGTCGGGATGGTCGTGTTGCGCTCGACCAGCCTGGTCATCACGCCGCCCTTGGTCTCGATGCCGAGCGACAGCGGGGTGACGTCGAGCAGCAGGACGTCCTTGACCTCGCCCTTGAGCACGCCGGCCTGCAGCGCGGCGCCGACGGCGACGACCTCGTCCGGGTTGACGCCCTTGTTCGGCTCCTTGCCGCCGGTCAGCTCGCGCACCACCTCGGTGACCGCGGGCATCCGGGTGGAGCCGCCGACCAGCACGACGTGGTCGATCTTCGAGACGTCGAGCTTGGCGTCCCGGATCACCTGCTGGAACGGGCCCTTGACCCGGTCGAGCAGGCTCTGCGTCATCCGCTGGAACTCGGCCCTGGACAGCGTGACGTCCATGTGCAGCGGGCCCTCGGCCCCCGCGGTGATGTACGGCAGGTTGATCGTCGTCGACTGCGCGCCGGACAGCTCGATCTTGGCCTTCTCCGCGGCCTCCTGCAGCCGCTGCATGGCCATCTTGTCCTTGGACAGGTCGATGCCGTTCTGCGCGTTGAACGTGCGCACCAGGTGCGCCACGATCGCCGCGTCCCAGTCGTCGCCACCGAGGTGGTTGTCACCCGCGGTCGCCTTGACCTGGATCAGGCCCTCCTCGATCTCCAGCAGGGAGACGTCGAAGGTGCCGCCGCCGAGGTCGAAGACCAGGATGGTCTGCTCGCGCTCGCCCTTGTCCAGCCCGTACGCCAGCGCCGCGGCGGTGGGCTCGTTGATGATCCGCAGCACGTTGAGGCCCGCGATCGTGCCGGCCTCCTTGGTGGCCTGCCGCTGCGCGTCCTCGAAGTACGCCGGGACGGTGACCACCGCGTCGGTGACCTCCTCGCCCAGGTAGGCCTCGGCGTCCCGCTTCAGCTTCTGCAGCACGCGGGCGCTGATCTCCTGCGGCGTGTAGTTCTTGCCGTCGATCTCCTTCTTCCAGTCGGTCCCGATGTGCCGCTTGACCGACCGGACCGTCCTGTCGACGTTGGTGACCGCCTGACGCTTGGCGACCTCGCCGACGAGGACCTCACCGTTCTTGGCGAAGGCAACCACGGACGGAGTGGTCCGCGAGCCCTCCGCGTTGGCGATGACCGTGGGCTCGCCGCCCTCCAGGACGGCCACCACCGAGTTGGTGGTGCCGAGGTCGATGCCGACCGCTCGTGCCATTATTGGGTCCCTTCCCTGATGTACGTGGGTGGATCAGCAGAGCTGAGCGTACCCAACTCAAGCTTTCTGCTCATCCCAACTCGGGCCCGTCAGCCGATGTTCCCGGCCGGCACCATTTCTTCCGCTGGCAGCCGCAGCACGAACCGCGCCCCCGCCGCCGCGTCCTCGCAGGTCAGCTCGCCACCGTGGGCACGGGCGACGGCGCGGGCGATCGGCAGGCCGAGCCCGTTGCGCCCCGGCCCGGCCGCCAGCCGGACGAACCGTTCGAACACCCGGTCCCGCTCGGCCGGCGGAACCCCGGGGCCGTCGTCGGTCACCTCGACCACCGCCAGGTCGCCCTCCCGGCGGACCTCGATCAGCACCCGGCCGCCGGCCCGCCGGCCGTTGTCGGCCAGGTTGGTCAGCACCCTGGCCAGCTGCTCCGGGTCGCCCTCGACCGGGGCCGGCTCGGTCTCCGCCCGCACGTCCGCGCCGAGCAGCTGCTGGGCGGCGGCCACCTGCTCGGCCAGCTCGGCCAGGTCGAGCGGCTGCCGGTGCAGCGCCGCGGCTGGGTCGGCGCCGTCCAGGCGGGCCATCAGCAGCAGCTCGTCGACCAGCCGGCCGGCCCGGTGCGCTTCGCGCACCATCGCGACCAGCCGGCGCTCCCGCTCGGCCCGGTCCGGGTCGTCCCGGAGCAACGAGTCGGCGGTGGCGATCACCCCGGCCACCGGCGTGCGCAGGTCGTGCGAGGCGTCCGCGAGGAACGCGCGCATCCGCAGCTCGGAGGCCTCCAGCGCGTCCAGCATCCGGTCGAACGCCGCCGCGGTCCGGCCGAGGTCGGTGCCCGGGTTGTCCGGGTGCAGCCGCTCGCCCCGGTTGCCGGCCGCGATCCGTCCGGCCAGCGTGGTCATCCGGCCGAGCGGAGCCAGCGCGGAGGACACCACCCGGGTCAGCAGCAGCCCGGTGATCACCAGCACCCCCGCCCCGGCGACCAGCTCGACCGTACGCAGCTGTCCCAGCGTGTGCTCGATCTCGCCGTCGCCGGCCGAGAGTGTCAACGTGCCGCGGGTCAGCGGCAGCTGCGCGGTGAGCACGCCGTCGACGGTCCCGATCCGCACGGTCGAGGTGTCCACCGCCGGCCGCGGCGGCCGCGGTCCCTCCCGGCGCGGCCGGTCCGGGAAGAACCGGCCGTAGACCTCGCTGCTGCCGTCCCGCACCACCGCGGTGATGCCCTGGCCGGTGAGCCGGTCGGCCAGCTCCTGGTCGGTGTAGCCGCGGCCGGCCAGCAGCTGGGCGAACCCGGCCCGCTCGGTCAGCCGGTCCCGCAGGTCGGCGTGCAGCCTGGCCGCGAGCACCGCGTTGACCAGCAGGCCGAGCCCGACCAGGGCGACGGTCAGCAGGCCGAGCACGGCCAGCACCACCCGCAGCCGCAGCGACGGAGTTCTCACGGCGCCACCCCCACCCGGTAGCCGACGCCGCGCACCGTGTGCACCAGCCGCGGGCCGCGGGCCTCCAGCTTGCGGCGCAGCGCGGACACGTGCGCCTCGACCAGGTTCGGGTCGTACTCGTCGTAGCCCCAGACCTGGGTCAGGATCTGCGTCTTGGACAGCACCCGGCCCCGGTTGCGAACCAGGTACGACAGCAGCCGCAGCTCGGTGGCGGTCAGCGCGACCGGCTCGCCGGCGACCAGCACCCGGCCGGCGTCCTCGTCCAGCACCAAGTCCCCCACCTCCACCGTCGGCGACACCAGCCGGCCGGTGCGCCGCAGCACCGCCCGCAAGCGGGCCACCAGCTCGGCCAGCACGAACGGCTTGACCAGGTAGTCGTCCGCGCCGGCGGCGAAGCCGGCCAGCCGGTCGTCGACCGCATCGCGGGCGGTCACGAACAGCACCGCGGCCTCGCCGAGCTCGCGCAGCTGCCGGGCCAATGCCAGGCCGTCCGGCCCGGGCAGGCTGATGTCGAGCACGGCGGCGTCCGGGCGGAACCGGGCCACCACGCTCGCCAGCTCCCGGCCGTCGGCCGCGGCCAGCACGACGAACCCCGCGGCCTCCAGCGCGGCGGCGATCGCGTCGCGGAGCACCGGCTCGTCCTCCACGACCAGTACGCGGGCGGCGGTCACCCCACGCAGGGTCCGCGCCCGAACTGTGAAGTCGCTGAAGTTCAGGCCGTCTTCAGGTGCGCACAGCACCGTGGACGGCGTGAACACAGAACCTCCTGCCTGGGTCCCCGGTCCCGGTGGACCGCCGCCCCCGCCTCCTCGGCCGCCGCGGCCGGCGTGGCGGTCGGGTCGGATGCTCGCGCTCGCCGGGATCGCCGCGACGATCCTCGCCGTCGGCGGGGTCGCGGTCGCGGCCGCCGCCACCTCCGACTCGACGCCGTCCCCGAGCGCCTCCGCGGCGCCCTCGCCCGGGACGCCCTCGCCCGGTGCGCCCAAGCCGGACCGCGAGCGGCACCCGTTCCTGGCCGGCACCGTCGTCTCCGCGTCCGGCAACACGATCACGATCACGGACGTGCAGGGCTTCCAGCGGACCATCCACACGACGTCGGCCACGACGTACGAGGACGGGCTGACCGCGACACCGGCGGCCGGCACCCGGATCTACGCGGTCGGCACCGTCGACACGGACAAGACGTCGCTCAAGGCGACCAAGGTCGGCAAGATCCCCGACCGTCCCGAGGGCCGCGGCTTCCCCGGTCGCGGGTTCCCCGGCGGCCCCGGCCGGCACCACGACGGCGACGGCGACAAGGGCGCCAGCCCCAGCCCGACTCCGTCCCCGACTGCCTGACGGCCCCGCGAGCGGCGCCTCCACTTTGTGGAGGCGCCGCCGTCGTACGCCCGCTGCGGGAGGATGGCCCGGTCCGTTACCCGCGGGAGGGGAGCCCCCGGTGCAGGTCCAGGTCCGCCACCAGCCGTCGTTCGCCGTCGCCCGCTGCCTGCTCGCCGCCGGGGAGCCACTGCGGGTGGAGTCCGGCGCCATGCTCGCCACGTCCTGGGGCGTGCAGATCGAGGCGAGCATGCAGGGCGGCCTGTTCCAGGGGCTGCGCAGGGCCGCGCTCGGCGGCGAGTCGCTGTTCGTCACGACGTACACCGCCCCGCAGGGCGGCGGCTGGGTCGACGTCGCCGCCAACCTGCCCGGCGACATCGTCACCGTGACGGTCACCCCGGACCGGGCCTTCTACATCACCCGTGGCTGCTGGATCGCCAACGCGCACGGCGTCGACGTGCAGACCCGCTGGGGCGGCTCGCAGAACCTGTTCGGCGGCGAGGGCGGCTTCGTCCTCCAGGCCACCGGGCAGGGCGAGGTCGTGCTCGGCTCGTACGGGGCCGTCGACACCGTCGACCTCGGCCCGGGCGAGGCGATCACGATCGACTCCGGCCACGTCGTCGCGTACGACGAGGGTGTGCAGTCGCGGCTGCGGCGCGCGGTCGAGGGCCGCTCGGTCCAGTCGCTGAAGTCGGGCGAGGGGTTCGTGTTCGACTTCTCCGGGCCCGGGCGGGTCATGATCCAGACCCGCAACCCCCGCGCCCTGATCGACTGGCTCACCACCGAACTGCCGTTCTCCCGAAACTAGGCATCGCCCAGGCCCGTCCTAGTGTGTCGAACATGGACATCGGCATCGGACTGCCCACGACCCTGACCGTCGACGGACCCGCCGTGGTCGCCTGGGCCCGGCGGGCGGAGGAGCGGGGATTCGCCACCCTCGCCACGATCGACCGGCTCGTCTACCCCAACTACGACACGATCACCGCGCTGGCCGCGGCGGCCGGGGCGACCACCCGGATCGGGCTGTTCCCCGACATCCTGCTGGCGCCGATCTACCAGCCGGTGTCGCTGGCCAAGGCGACCGGCAGCCTGCACGCGATCTCCGGCGGTCGGCTCACCCTCGGCCTCGGAGTGGGCGGCCGGGCCGACGACTTCGCCGCCGCCGGCCGCCCGTACGACGAGCGCGGCCGGCTGATGGACGAGACGCTGGACCTGCTGCACCGGGCCTGGGCGGGTGAGCCGGTGGCCGGCGGCGAGTTCGCGGTCACGCCGCCGGTGCCGGGTGGGCGCGTCCCGGTGCTGATCGGCGGCGGTGGCCCCGCCGCGATCCGCCGTACCGTCCGGTGGGCGGACGGCTGGACCGTCGGCGGCGCCTCCGCGGCGCAGGCGGGCGAGTTCGCCGAGAAGGTGAGCGCGGCCTGGCGGGAGGCCGGCCGGTCCGGCGAGCCGCGGCTGGCGGCGCTGATGTACTACGGCCTCGGCAACGACGACGCGCTGGCGCACTCGCTGCGGACGTACTACGGCTTTCTCGGCGACATCGCCGAATACATCGTGCAGGCGGCGGCCCGTACGCCGGAGCAGATCACCGAGCGGGTCCGCCAGTTCGCCGATGCCGGCTTCACCGACCTCGTCCTCGACCCGACGATCCCGTCCCTCGACCAGGTCGACCGCCTCGCCGACGTCCTGTTCTGACCCCGTCGCCGAGCGACCGGCGGCGTTTCCAGGGCGACCGGCTGGGGAGGACACCGGTATGACGTCTGACCCCGAGGACCGGACGCTCGGCTCGCCCGATCCCTCCCGAGGTGGTCCGGACATCGACGCCGCGGTCCAGAACGCCGAGTCCGGCAGTCAGGCTGAAGGCGTGCACCGGCCGGCGCCACCGGACGAGCAGGTCGGCGACTCGCGTCTGGAGCGCATGCGCGAGGTCGACACCTCCGCATCCACCGGAGAGACCGGCCAGGACGCTGCGGACCCACCGGAGGGACCGCTGCCCGGCGAGGTCGGCGCCGGGGGCGCCCAGCGGATCGTCGGTGCGCGCATCTCCGACCGGGTGGCCGGCGGAGCCGACCGCCCCGACGGGCCGCCCTTCGACGACGACGGCGCCGGCGCCGGATGACCCGGAGCCGGTCCGCCGGCTCGCTCGTACTTCCAGGACTCGGTTCAGCGGGCGGACCGGTCCGTGGCAGGCTCGGCCCGAGGGCTCCACGGCAGGCCAAGTTACTCGTCGGTAGAGTCGAGTCCTCGTGGGTGGAGGAGGGTCCGTGACGGTTCGGCTTGTCCTCGGGTTGCTGTTCACCGTGGCGGCGCTGGCGATCGCGGGGCGGCGGGTGTGGTGGCTGTCCCGGCTGATCCGCACGGGGCAACCGGCACCCGGGCGGATGGCCGGCGTCCCGTCCCGGCTGCGGGTCGAGCTCGCCGA
>DATBFW010000071.1:0-11610 GCA_036558285.1 Mycobacteriales bacterium
GGTGGGGGTGCCGACGTCTTCGTGCACTACTCCGCGATCGCGACGACCGGGTACCGCAGCCTCGACGAGGGTCAGAAGGTCGAGTTCGACGTGACCCAGGGCCAGAAGGGCCCGCAGGCGGAGAACGTCCGCCCGATGTAGTCCCAGCTCTTCCCCGAGGACCCCGGCCGGTTCGCCGACCGGGGTCCTCGGCTGTCTCGGTACTGTTTCCCGGTGGCTCGGCAGGCGCGCTTCCTCACCCTCGCCAGCCTGCGCTGGGTGATCCGGCACCGGGCCTGGACGCCGTGGTATCTCGCCCGCTACTGGCGGTTTGCCGTGTTCAAGCTGCGCAACCCGCACGTGGTCACCGAGGGCTTCGTGTTCCTCGGCCGCAACGTGACGCTGGAGGCGCGGCGCGGGTACGGCCGGCTGATCATCGGCCGCTGGGTGCACATCGGCAGCGGCAACAGCATCCGCTGCCACGAGGGGACCCTCCGCATCGGCGACAAGTGCGTGTTCGGCAAGGACAACACCGTCAACGGCTACCTCGACATCGAGTTCGGCGCGGCCACGATCGTCGCCGACTGGGTCTATGTCTGCGACTTCGACCATGCCTTCGAGGACGTGACGATCCCCATCAAGGACCAGGGCATCGTGAAGTCGCCGGTGCGCATCGGCCCGGACGTCTGGCTCGGCGCCAAGGTGACCGTGCTGCGTGGGGTGACCGTGGGCAGGGGATGCGTGGTCGCCGCGAACGCGGTGGTGAACAGGGACCTGCCGGATTTCTCGGTGGCGGTCGGGGTGCCGGCCCGGGTGGTGCGGGACCGGCTTGCCGACCACGAGGCGGCCGCGGCCCGGCGGGCGGCGCTGGCCGACATCGCCCGCAAGACCCGGCTGGCCTCGGACAGCGCGCCCTAGCCGAGCACTACCGGTCGGTAGGGTCCGGCACATGGAGACAATCGAGGGTCACGGCGGCGACGTCGCGCTGGCCGCGCTGCGGGCGGCCGGCGTCGAGGAGCTGTTCACGCTGTCCGGCGGCCACGTCTTCCCGGTGTACGACGCGGCGGTGCGGCAGAAGGTGCGGATCGTCGACGTGCGGCACGAGCAGACCGCGACGTTCGCCGCCGAGGGCACGGCCAAACTGACCCGCCGGCCCGGACTGGCCGTGGTGACCGCCGGGCCCGGCGTGACCAACTCGGTCTCCGCGGTGACGTCGGCCTACTTCACCGGCGTCCCGCTGGTCGTGCTCGGCGGCCGGGCGCCGACGGTCAACTGGGGTCGCGGCGGCCTGCAGGAGCTCGACCACGTGCCGGTCCTGGCCCCGGTCACGAAGCTGTCCCGCACCGCGACGACCGGGGACGACATCGGGCCGGTGCTGCTCGACGCCGCCCGGGCGGCGTTGACCCCGCACCGCGGGCCGGTGTTCGTCGACGTGCCGATGGACACGATCTTCTCGCCGGCCAGCGCCTCGATCGAGTTTGCCGCCCCGTCCCCGGTCGAGCCGGATCCGGGCGCGGTGGCCGCGGTGGCCGCGTTGGTGGCCGGCGCGTCGCGGCCGGCGTTCGTCGTCGGCGGCGACGTCTGGTTCGGCCGGGCCGAGCAGGCGCTGCGGCGGGCGGCCGAGGCGCTGCGGGTGCCGGTGTTCATGAACGGGATGGGCCGCGGCTGCCTGCCCGCCGACGACCCGCTGGCGTTCGCCCGGGTGCGCGGGTTGCTGAAGAAGGAGGCCGACCTCGTCGTCGTGGCCGGTACGCCGCTGGACTTCCGGCTGGCGTTCGGCGACTTCGGCGCCGCCGAGGTCGTGCACCTGGCCGACTCGGCCGAGGGCGTCGCGACCCACCGGTCGCTGGCGGCGTCCGCGAGCGGCGACCTGGCCGCGATCCTCGACGGGATCGCCGGCTGGGCCGGCGACCGGGTGTCGCACGAGCCGTGGCTGGACCGGCTGCGGGAGGCCGAGGACGCGGCCAGGGCGCGCGACGAGGAGCTGCTCGCCGGCGGCGGCGCGACGATCCGGCCGCCCGCGGTCTACGGGGCGCTGCGGTCGCGGCTGGACCGGGACGCCGTCGTGATCGGCGACGGCGGCGACTTCGTCTCGTACGCGGGCAAGTTCGTCGACTCCTACCGGCCGGGGTGCTGGCTCGACCCGGGGCCGTACGGGTGCCTCGGCACCGGTCTCGGCTACGCGATCGCGGCCCGGGTGGCGCGCCCGTCCTCGCAGGTGGTGCTGCTGCTCGGGGACGGTGCGGCCGGCTTCTCGCTGATGGACGCGGACACGCTGGTCCGGCACCAGCTGCCGGTGGTGATGATCGTCGGCAACAACGGCGGCTGGGGGCTGGAGAAGCACCCGATGCGGGCGATCTACGGCTACGACGTGGCGGCCGAGCTGCGGCCGGAGACGCGGTACGACGAGGTCGTCCGGGCGCTCGGCGGGGCCGGGGAGACCGTACGCGAACCGGGCGAGCTCGGGCCGGCGCTCGATCGGGCGTTCGCGTCCGGCGTGCCCTACCTGGTCAACGTGCTGACCGACCCGGACGACAGCTATCCGCGCTCGTCGGTGCTGGCCTGAGCGAGGAACCGGTCCCGGTCCACGATGGCCCGGACCACCCGGCCGGCTGCCACCTCCCGGCCATCCTGGGTGAGCCTCACGTCGAAGGTGAGCCTTCGGCCGGACCGGTAGACCAGCTCGGCGTCGGCGCGGACGGTGGCGCCGACCGGGCTGGGCGCGAGGTGGTCCAGCTCGACCCTGGTGCCGACGGTGGTCTGGCCCGGGGCCAGCGACGCGGCCGCGGCGCGTACGGTGGCCGCCTCGGCCAGGGCGAGCGCGCGCGGCGTGCCGAGGACCTCGACGTCGCCGGAGCCGAGGGCTCGGGCAGTGTCCGCTTCCGTCACCGTGACGGTCACGCTGGCGGAATCGGTCGCTTCGGCCACGCGCGCACGCTAGCGCAGCACCGTAGGCTGCCCGGTCAGTGAGCTGTCCGGGCCGTTCGGGGCCCGAGAGAGAGGTGGATCGTGAGCACCGCATCGCGTCGGGCCCGGCGTCTCGGCGGGCTCCTGCTGGTCGTCGCGACCGTGTTGTGGGCATTCATGCGCCGGCGGGCGAATGCCGTCCGGTGGGTGGAGCCGCCGGCGACCACGCTGCCGACCGGGCTGACCCGGCCGACCGGCATGACACGGCCGGCCGCGGCGGACGAGCCGGGGACGCCGGGGGAGCTTCCCGACGAGGTCCTGGCCACGGACGCCGGGCTGACCGAGCTGCCGGAGGCCGCTGCCGAGGGCCCGACCGACGCGGTCGAGGAGCTCCCGGCCGAGACGGTGGACGAGACCCGGGTGGCCGAGATCCTGGCCGAGTCGCCCGACGCCGACGTGGTCGTCGTCGACGAGGCCAGCTACGAGCAGGCCGTCGCCGACGCCGCTCCCGAGCCCTCGCCCGCCGAGGCCACTGTGGCCGAGGCGGAGGTGGTCGCCGCCGGGCCGGCCGCGGCCGAGCCGGGCGACGAGACGACCGAGGCGGAGCTCGAGGACACGGCGGCGGAGCCGGGCGACGAGACGACCGAGGCGGAGCTCGAGGACGCGGCGGCGGAGCAGTCGCTCGGCGTCGCGATGCCGACCTTCAGCGAGGCCCCGACCGCGGAGATCCCGGCCGTCACCGACGACCTGCGCAGGATCCGGGGCATCGGCCCGTCGATGGAGCGCAAGCTGCAGGGCATCGGCATCGTCAGCTACCGCCAGCTGGCTCTGCTGGACGGCGCCGAGCTCGAGCGGGTCCGCGCCGAGCTGACGGACTTCCGCGGCCGGATAGAGCGGGAGGACTGGGCCGGCCAGGCGCGCGCCCTGTACCGGGAGAAGTACGGCCGGGACCCGGCCTAGCCCAGCTGACCGGTCAGCAGGTTCCCGGCCCACACCGCCGGACCGCCGCCCGGACCGCCGCCAGGGCCGCCCGGACCGCCCGGACCGCCGCCCGGACCGCCGCCAGGGCCGCCCGGACCGCCGCCCGGACCGCCGCCGGGGCCGCCCGGACCGCGGCCCGGACCGCCGCCAGGGCTGCCCGGACCGCCGGCCGGACCGCCGGCCGGACCGCCGGCCAGGGCCGGTGCGGGCGTTTCGCCGACCGCCCGCCGGTAGACCGCGACGGTCCGCTCGGCGACCCGGTGCCAGTCGTGCTCGGCGGCCAGCGCGTCCTGCCCGGCCCGTACCAGCCGCCGGCCGAGGTCGGGGTCGGCGAGCAGCCGGCCGACCGCGCCGGCCAGCGCCGCCGGGTCCCCGGCCGGGAACCGCACGCCCAGCCGCCCGTCCGCGACCACCTCCGCCAGCCCGCCGACGTCCGCGGCCACCACCGGCGTCCCGGCCGCGCCGGCCTCCAGCGCCACCAGCCCGAACGGCTCGTACCGGCTCGGCACCACCGCGCAGTCCGCCGCCGCGACCAGCGCGGCCAGCTCGGCGTCCGGCACGAACCCGGCGAACGCGACCGCCCGTCCCAGCCGCAGCGCCCGCGCTCGCTCCCGCAACTCCGCCTCCGCCGGCCCGGTGCCGGCCACGACGACCCGCAGCCCCGGGTGCCGGCGGCGCAGCCGCGGTACCGCCGCGAGCAGGTCCTGGACGCCCTTCTCGTACACCAGCCGCCCGCAGTAGGCGAGCAGCGGCCCGTCCGCCGCCCACCGCCGGCGGGCCGCAGCGACCCGGTCGGCGCCGACCCGCCAGCGCGCCGCGTCCACTCCGTTGGGCACCACGTCGACCTTGGCCGGCGGCAGCTCGAACAGCCGCGTCACCTCCCAGCACATGTACGCCGAGCAGGTCACCACCCGGCGCGCCTCGAACGTCAGCCACCACTCGACCGAGTGGATCGTCCGGTTCACCGGCCCGGGCAGCCAGCCCTGGTGCCGGCCGGCCTCGGTGGAGTGCAGGGTCGCCACCAGCGGCACGCCGAGGTGGTGCTCGAGCGTGGTGGCGGCGTGTGCGACCAGCCAGTCGTGCGCGTGCACCACGTCGAACGAGCGGTCGGCGCAGACCGCCAGCCCGGCCCGGGTCAGCGCGTGGTTGAGCGCCATCGTCCAGGCCAGTAGGTCGTCGGCGAAGCTGAGCCGGGTCGGGTCCTCGGCCGCCCTGACCACCCGCACGCCGCCGGCGACCTCGTCGTGCGGGACGTCGGGCGTGCCAGGGTGCCGGGTCAGCACGGTCACCTCGTGCCCGGCCGCAGCCGTCGCCTCGGCCAGCGCGTGCACGTGCCGGCCGAGCCCGCCGACCATCACCGGCGGGTACTCCCAGGACAGCATCAGCACGCGCATCCGGCCGATGCTGCCACCCCGGTCCGCACCGATGCGTCGAAGCTGGCGTAGATCGCCCGGCCGGTCGATCCATTCCCGGAATTCACCCGCGCCCCGAGCCGGACGGGCCTAGGCTCGCTGCGCGTCCAACGGGGGGCGCGGTGCGGACCGCGGCCGGCGCGGTCCCGGCGGGACAGAGGAGCCCGGAGATGACCGACCCAACCCCGAAGTACTCGGTGCCGCCGCCGCCGCCGACCAGCCCCTGGACACCGCAGGATCCTTACGCTCCGTACGCATCCCATCACCCCCGGCCGGACGAGCCGCCTGAGGACGGCCCGGAGCAGGTGCCGCCAAGCCAGCTGTACGCCGGCGGACCGCCGGCCGAGCAGCCGTACGCCGGGGGAGCTCCGCAGTACCAGCCCTATGCCGGCGGTCCCGGCTACACCGGCCCCGGCTACGGCAGCCCGTACGGTGTGGCGCCGCCGGGGACGCAGAAGCCGCCGGCGTACTGGCCGCTGTCGATCGTCGGGGTGCTGTTCTCGTTCATCTTCGGCGCGTTCGCGATCTACTTCTCCGCGCAGGTGGGCCGGCGCTGGAACCGCGGCGACGTCGACGGCGCGCAGCGGGCGTCCCGGACCGCGCGGACGCTCGGGATCGTCGCGATCGTCGCCGGCGTGATCGGCACCGCGATCCTGCTCGGCGCCGACTCGCGCTGACCCGCGCCGGCCTGCACGGCCCAGCGCGGCGGGCAGCGGCGGGCAGCGGCGGGCAGCGGCGGGCAGCGGCTCAGCCGAGCAGCGGCTCAGCCGAGCAGCGGCAGCAGTCCGTCCGGCAGCAGCTGGGCCTCGTTGCGGCGGAACATGTCCACCGGCGCCCAGATCGCGGTGACGTCGCCCCGCCGGCTGCGCAGCCGCGGCTGCGCCCACACCTGCGGGTCCGCGGTCGCCACCTCGTAGACCAGCACGAGCTCGTGCGCGTCCCGCCCGGCGAAGCGGTGGATGCTCTCCAGCGTCGCCATCGGCCGCACCTCGGTCAGCTGGATGCCGAACTCGTCCCGCATCATCCGCCGGACCGCCTCGTGGCCGCGCTCGCCGAACGCGATCTCGCCACCCGGCGGCCGGTAGGCCGTGCGGCCGGTCGTCGGGTCGGGCAGCTCGGTGACCAGCATCCGGCCCCGGTCGGCCAGCAGTGCCACGGTGACCGCGCGGACCGCGGGAACCGCCGGTGCGACCGCCCCGGGACCGCCGGACAGGCCCACCATCCCGGCCGGCGGCGCGTATCCGGAGCCCCCCGCCGAGCTGGCGACCTCGGCCTGTCCCTCCGGGCTGGACCGCCACCGCAGCTCGGCCTCGACCAGGTCGAGGAACGCGTCGACCTCATCCTCGTCGTAGCCGCGGCTGCCCAGCCGCGGCTTGCGGAACGCGACCTGGTGCACCTCTTCCGGGTCCAGCGGCGGGACACCGCGGGTCTGCGCGAGGGCGTCGGTCACCTTGCGCAGGAAGTCGTCGACCTCGATCTCGTCGTAGCCGCGGCGACCGAACGGCGGCTTGCCGAACTGCACGGCGCGCACGTCGGCCGCCTTCACCCGCTGCTCGGGCCGGCGCGCGGCGACCTGACCCGCATATCCGTAGGCCATGGCGCCGGACACTACCGTGACGGGCGCGAGCCGTCAGCCGGTGCCGGACCGCCCGCGAGCGCGTACGGCAGCAGCCCGAGCGGCGGCGCGCCGAGCTCCAGCATCGCCGCGTGGAACCCCGGCAGGTCGAACCCGGCACCCCAGTCCCGCCGGGCCCGCTCCCGCAGGTCGCGGATCTCCAGCTTGCCCCACGTGTAGCGGCCGTACGTCGGGTCGAACGTGCCGCGCCTGGCCTCGGACAGCGCCGCCTGACCGGCCAGGAACGCGTCCTCCTCGAACCGGCGGGCCGCCTCGGCGACGGTCATCCCCTTGGCGTGCAAGCCGATCGCGCAGGCGAGCCGGGTCACCCGCAGAAGGGCCTCGACCGAGACGCCGATCACGTACCGCGGGTCGTCGGCGTGGAAGCCCTCCTCGATCGCGACTTCCTCGACGTAGTGCGCCCATCCCTCGATGAACGCGTTGCTGCCGAACAGCCGGCGCGGCTCGGTCGGCGCGTGCCGCAGCGCCAGCCCGTGCGAGAAGTGCCCGGGCGCGACCTCGTGCACGGTGATCGCCGGCAGCGTGGTCCGGCTGAACACCTGCAGCCACTCGGCCTGCTCGTGCTCGGGCCACTCCGGCCGCGGCGGGGTGACCCAGTAGAACGACGGGGTGTCCGGCTCGCCCGGCGCCGCCCAGGCCATCATCGCCATCGCCCATTGCCGCGACTCCGGGGCCGGCGCGACCACGCAGGTGCCGTCCGAGTAGGGAACGAGCCGCCGCTCGGAGGCCCAGGCGATCACCTCGTCGGTGAGCGCCTGCGCCTCGGCGATCACGCCGTCGGCGTCGGGGTGGTCGCGCAGCAGCTCGGGCACGAGCTCGGCCACCGGGCGGCCGGGAGCCAGCCGGCCGCAGGCCTCCTCGAGCATCGCCCGCAGCCGGTCGCGCTCGGCGTCGGCCCGGGCGGCCATCGCCGCCAGGTCGACGTCGGTGGCCTCGGTGGCGGACAGCAGCAGCGCCAGCCCGTCGGCGCCGAGCGCGGCCGGGCCGAGGCCGCCGTCGTCGCTGTCGCCGGCGCCGGCCGCCGCCTCCAGGTGCGCGACCAGCCGGGCGTGCGCGGTCAGCGCCGCGCTCTCGACCGGGTCGTCCGCGTCGAGGCCGGCCGACAGCCCGCGGGCAGCGGACAGGGTGGCGGCGGCGATGGCCGGGGTCACCTCGTCCAGCGCGGCGACCGAGCCGTCGACCGCGGCCGGCCACGCCGCCAGGTGCCTGATCCTGGCCTGGGCCCGCTGCTCAGCCGGCGCGTATTCCCGGTCGTAGCCGCTGACGTCGAGGTTGCCGAGGTGCGGCATCGGGTTGCGGCGGTGCAGCCGCAGCTCGCCGTAGAACGCCCGCAGGCCCGCCTCCTGAGCCGCGACCAGCGCCTCGTCGTACGGATCGGGCAGCGGGTCGCCGCCGAGCGCCGACAGGCCGCGGCGCACGCCGCCGGGGGACAGGTCCTGGACCCGGCCGTCGTACTCGTGCCGGCCGGCCCCTTCGCGGGCCTCGGCCACCCCGAGGTCACAGACGGCGCGCAGTCTTGGCTCCATGCCGGCGACCCTAGGGGATCGGGCTGCGGGTCCCGGTAAGACCCCGGGACGTACGCTTCGAGCACTAAGGCGCGGAGGTGCGACATGGTGTTCCTCTGGATCGCGGTCGCGATCGTCGTGGTGCTGCTGGCCGCGGCGGGCTGGATCGACCTGAAGGCGAAGCGGGCCGGACGCCCCATCCGCGGCGTGGACCGGAAGGCCAGCCTCGACGCGCGCCGGGCGGCGCAGGCCGAATACGACCAGCGCACCCACCACCAGGGCTACGGCGGCGGGGTCTTCTAGAACGCCAGGGCTACGGCGGCGGGGTCTTCTAGAACGCCCGCGCGTCGAGATGGCCGAACGGGCCGTCGACCGCGCGCAGCCGGCCGGCAAGCGCGCCCGCGCCGCCCAGGTCGCCGGCGTCGAGCAGGTCGGCCAGCGCGTGCACCCGGGCCGCGTGCGTCGCCGCCCGGTCCCGGGCATACCCGGCGGCCGTGTCGTGGCTGACCATGAACGCCCAGTCGCTGGACAACGCCAGCAGCGCCTCGCGGGCCAGCTGGTCCAGCACCGGGTCGCGCACCGGCCCGCGGTGCGCGTCCAGCGTGGACAGCAGCCGGTCCTGCACGCCCTTGGCCGCCAGCACCAGGTCCTGCACGGCCGGGCCCTCCCAGATCCGCCAGTCCTTGCCCGACCCCCAGGACGACCGGCCCAGCGTGACCGGCGGCCCGACGTGGCCGGCCTCGGCCGCGCCGCGCAGCGTGGTCACCCGCACGCCAGCGGCCGGCAGCGCCCGCAGCACGGTCGCCAGCCAGTCCGGGCCCTCGTGCCACCAGTGTCCGAACAGCTCGGTGTCGAACGCGGCCACGACCAGCCCCGGCCGCCCGTCCCGGTCGCCGAGCAGCCGCAGCCGGGCCAGCACCGTGTCGACGAAGTCGGCCGCGTCCCGGCGTACCGCCGCCGCGGCCAGGTCCGGCTCCCACGGCTTCTTCCGCTCCGGCGGCACGTGCCGGCCGGTGACCCGCGCGGGGCGGAACCCGGAGGCGTGGTCGAAGGTGTGGAAGTCGCGGTAGTCCGGCGCGCCCGGGTAGCCGGCCCGCGGTGACCAGACCCGGTAGGTGACCTCGAGGTCGCGGCCGAAGCAGAGCAGCGGGCCGGCGCCGACCGGGCGGGCGGCGGCCGTGTCGCCGTGCAGCGCGGGGGAGTCGACCAGGAACCGCTCGACCCCGGCAGCCGCGTACAGGTCCTCCTGACCGGGGGCGTGCCCGCACTCCGGCACCCAGATCCCGGCCGGTGCCCGGCCCAGCCGCAGCCGCGCGTCGTCCAGCCCGACCGCGAGCGCGCCGGCCGCGACCCGCGGCTCCAGCAGCGGCAGGAACGGGTGCGCGGCCGGGCCGCCGAGCAGCTCGACCACGCCGGCGTCGACCAGCGGCCGCAGCACCGAGGACAGCCCGCCGGTCAGCCAGCGGTCCTCCAGGTCGGCCAGGCAGGCGGTGGCCGCGCGGAACTCGTAACCGGCCAGCGCCGGCAGCCGCGGCGCAGCCTCGACCGCGCGCAGCTGCCAGGTGCCGGCCCAGGTGTGCAGCTCGCGCAGGCAGTACGGGTCGTCGAGCATGGCCGCCAGCACCGGGGTCACGCCGAGGGTGAGCACGTCCCGGGCGCCCTCGGCGGCCAGCCGGTCGAGCAGCGCGAACACCCGCCGCCAGGAGCCGGTGAATGCCTGGTGCAGCCATTCCTCGCCGACCGGCCACGCCCCTGCGTGCGCCACCCACGGCAGGTGGGTGTGCAGCACCAGGCAGAACGTCCCCGCGCGCTCGTTCACTACGCCCGCCGGACCGCCACCGCGACGAGGTCCAGGCAGGAGTCGAGGTTGTCCGCGCCCAGCACGAAGTCGGTCGTCCGGACGGCGGCGACCGCGCGGCGCAGCTGCGGGTGCCAGGTCGCCGGCGGTCCGGCCAGCTGCGCGTCGACCAGCGAGCCGAACAGCCGGTCGTATCGGCGCAGCCGCGGCCCGTGCCGCAGCCCGAGCAGCCGGCTGATCTCGAAGCCGGCCTCCTCCAGCAGCGTGGCCAGCGCGTCCGGGTCGAGCTCCCGGTAGTGGAACGGGTTCATCGGCCGGTTGGGCAGCGTGAAGGTCAGCCGGTTCGGCGTGGTGACCAGCAGCGTGCCGGCCGGCCGCAGCACCCGCCGGCACTCGGCCAGGAACCCCTCCTGATCCCAGAGGTGCTCGATCACCTGAAGGTTCGCCACAACGTCCACAGTGGACGACCCCGCCGGCAGCCCCACCAGGTTCCCCCGTACCACCCGTACCCTCGGATACGCCGCCCGCACATGCGCCACGGTCAGCGCGTCATAGTCCACCCCGCACACCAAGGCCGCGCCCCGCGCCAGCAGGTCCGCCCCGTACCCCTCCCCGCACCCCGCCTCGAGCACCACCGCCCCCGCACAGTACGAAGCCAACGCCCGGTACGCCGCCTCATGCCGCCGAAACCAGTAGTTCTCCTCCGGCACCCCGGGCACCGTGCGCTCGCCGGTGAGCGGGAGCTGGCCGGTGGTCTCGGGTGGCATGGACGGCACGGTAACCGATCGGACCGGGAGCGCTTAGGCTGAGGCTTCCGCGCGAGGGGGTGACGGGAGCTCGTCGTGGCCTGGGTGGACCTGACCGAGTCGGAGCTGGGTGAGTACCGGATCACGACGGCCGAACCGGAGGATCTTGACGGGTGGTGGGCGCAGCGGCTCGAGCAGGCCCGGTCGCTGGGTAAGCCGGTGACGGCGGACCGGTGTCTGCGGGAGACCTACGGCGATCTCGAGGTGTACGACGTGGAGTTCTCCGGGGCGGGTGGGGACCGGATCCGAGGTTGGTACCTGAGACCGGGCGGGGTGGCGGGGCGGCGGTTACCGGTGGTGGTGACGTTTCCCGGGTACGGGCTGGGGCGCGGCCTGCCGATGGATCACACGCTGATGCCGGCGGTCGGCTTCGGACACTTCGTGATGGACCTGCGCTGCCAGGGTCCGGGTGTGGACGATCCGGGTATCGCGGTCAGCGGCATCACCGATCCGGACACCTACTACTTCACCCGGGTGTTCCTCGACGCCGCCCGGGCGATCGACAGCGTGGCGGAGCTGCCGGGCGCCGACCCGGAGCTGGTCGCCGTCAGCGGCGGCAGCCAGGGCGGCGGGCTCGCCCTCGCCG
>DATBFW010000072.1:0-40452 GCA_036558285.1 Mycobacteriales bacterium
GATCAGCAGCAGCCCGAGCAGCGTCACGACCGGGATGGCCGCGTTGCGCAGCGCGTGCTTGTAGACGATCGCCCGATCGGACAGCCCGCGCGCCCGCAGCATCGTCACGTATTCGGCCGACAGCGCCTCGGACATCGCGTCCCGGGTCTGTTTGGCGACGAACGCGATGCCGGCCGCGGACAGCGTGACCACCGGCAGCACGATCGCCCGCAGCCAGCCGGCCGGATCCTGGGTGAGCGGGACGTAGCCGCCGGTGGGGAACCAGGCCAGCCGGATCGCGAGCAGCTCGACCAGCAGCAGCGCGAGCCAGAAGTTCGGCACCGCGAAGCCGACCAGCGAGACGACGTCGACGATCCGCCCGGGGATGCCGCCGCGGCGGGCGCTGACGACACCGAGCCAAGTGCCGACCAGGCCGGACAGCACGACCGTGCCGAGGATGATCGACAGGCTCGGCCCGATCCGGTCCCGCAACGCCTCGGCGACGCTCTGCCCGCTGAACAGGTCGGTGCCGAGGCTGCCGTGCACCAGGTTGTTGAGCCAGTGGCCGTACTGCACCGGCAGCGGTTGGTCGATGCCGAGTGCGTGCCGCATCGCCGCGTACTGCTCCGGCGTGTACGTGCTGCTCTGGCTGCTGAGGATGGCTCTGGCCGCGTCACCTGGGGCGAGCGAGACGAGCACGAACGTCAGCGCGGTGACGACGAACAGCAGCGCGACCGAGGACAGCAGCCAGCGGAGTGCGGATCGGATCATCGAGGGGCACCTGCTTCCGGGGGCACGGGCGGGCGGAGACGTGCCTCCGGCGGCCGGGGTCGTGGACACCGGCCGCCGGAGCACTCTCAGCCGGCCGGCGTGATCTCGGTCAGCGACAGCAGCGGCTCCTTCGCCGAGGTCCGTACGTTGTCGACGGTCTTGCGGGCGTAGTAGGGCAGGCTCGTCGACACCACCGGCACGAACCAGGCCTGGTTGGTCACGTGCGCGACGACCTGCCGGTCGAGGGCCGCCTTGGCGTCACCGGTCGCCCGCGACGACTGGTCGTAGAGCGACTGCAGCGTCGGGTCCGCGTAGTGGAACGGGTTGAACGCTGCGGTCGGCAGGAACAGCGACGGCCCCTCCATCCAGATCGGCAGTTGGCCGAACGCGGTCATGAAGGCCGGGTACTTCCCGCCGAAGGCGTCCGACGTGAACTGGTTGGCGTTGGCCTGGTCCGTGACCTGCAGGTCGACGCCGACCTGCTTCCACTGCTGCTTCAGCGCCTGCGCGATGAGGTTGAGCTGCTGATACTGCGGGGTGTTCATGCGCAGCGGGAAGCCGTTGGCGTAGCCGGCCTCGGACAGCAGCGACTTCGCCTTGGCCGGGTCGTACGGGTAGGTCTCGTTGAGGGCGGGGTCGAAGCCGTAGCCGCCGGGGACGGTGACCTGGGCGGTCGGCTGGCCGATGCCGTTGAACAGCGCCTTGGTGATCGCCCCGCGGTCGGTCGCGAAGTTCAGCGCCTGCCGGACCTCGGGGTTCTTGAGTGGCGCGGCCATCGTGCCGCCGCGGTCGGCCAGCACGACGCCGCTCCACAGCAGCGGCGCGGCGGCCACGGTCAGCCCGGCCTTGCGGGCGGCGTCCACAGTGGACGGATCGCCGACCGCGACGTCGGCCTGGCCGGTGCGCAGCGCGTTGAGCGCGGACTGCTGGCTGGTGATCACCCGGATGACGACCTTCGACCAGTGCACCGCGGACTTGTCGTAGTAGTTGGGGTTGGGCAGGTAGGTGTAGTGGTCGCCGGCGACGGTCTGTCCGGCGTCGATCTGGTACGGCCCGGCGCCGCGGGTCCGCCCGCCGAGGCCGGCTGTCGCCTTCAGCCCGGCCGGGCTGATCACACCGCCGATGATGTAGTCCTGGGTGAGGATCTCCGGGAAGTTGGGGTTCGGCGTCTTCGAGGTGATCGTGACCGTCGTCGGGTCGGTCGCGGCGAAGGTGTCGTCGGCCAGGAACGGCGCCATTTGACCGCCGGCTTTCTTCACGTACGCGAAGTGGTCGACCACATTCTGTGCGTCGAGCTTGCCGCCGTCGGAGAACGTCACGCCGGGTCGCAACTTCAGCACGAACTTCGTGTTGTCCTTGCCCTCGTACGCCCAGGAACTGGCGAGCCCCGGCAGCAGCGTGCCGTCGGACTTGCGCACGATGAGCGGCTCGTAGGCCAGCTGCTCGAGCCAGGCGTTGTTCTGCACGGTCTTGGCGGGGTCGAGTGTCTGCGGCGTGACCACGGTCACCACCGTGAGGGTGTCACCCTTCGTCGATCCGCCGCCGGATGACGGCTCGGCGGAGGAGCACGCGCTCGCGGTGACCAGGGCGGCGAGGCCGGCGACCAGCAGCACCCGGCCATGTCGTGTGGATCTTTCACCTGCCGTTCGAATTGGACGCACGTTGCCCTCCACTCGAGTACACCGAAATCTCGGGCGGAATACCGCCACGATGGTGACAACCGGCTTCCACTGTCACGGATGTGATCGACGGCGTCCGTGACCCGCCAATTCTTCTGCTGCGTGTACTCGGGAGGAAACACCACCGGAACATCGACTGTCAAGGCCTTCACGCGAAGCGCTTCGTATGCTTATCCTGTCGTATCGCTCGTGAGCCAACCGCCTCCCGGCGTTCTCGGGCGATGGTCGCCACGCCGGTCCCCGTGGCGAGGATCCGGCCGGGCCCTGAGCCGACCCGGCGACCAGCTCGCGCCTGCCGCGGCGTTGACCCCGCCGCCGGCAGGCGCGAGCGCTCAGTCCTGGAGACGCCATGCATCCGGACCCGGCTGAGGTCCAGTTCTGCATCGATATCCAACGCGACGTCCGCATCCCGACCGGTGTGCCGGGTCTGACGCTGTCGGCGGACGTCTACCGCCCTCGCACCGAGGTCCCGGTGCCCGCGCTGGTGACCGTGCTGCCCTACCGGAAGGACTTCGTCGCCGGCGGCAGCTACGACGAGCCGGCCCGCTGGTTCGCCGCCCGCGGGTTCGCCGGCCTCGTCGTCGACCTGCTCGGCACCGGGGACTCGGACGGCATCCGGCGTCCCGAGTTCGATCCCGGCGACGCCGACGACGGCATCGCGGCGATCGGGTGGGCGGCCGCGCAGCCGTGGTGCGACGGCGCGGTCGGCATGTGGGGCCTCTCGTACGCGGCGAACGTGGCGCTGCGCACCGCGAGCTGCCGGCCGGCCGCCCTGGGCGCGATCATCGCGGTCGCGCACGGGCTCGACCCGGCCCGGGACAGCGTGCATCCCGACGGCGCCCGCGGCGACCTGCACGCGTTGGCCAATCGCGGCTCCTCGCTGCTGCTGCAGCAACTGCTGCCGCCGCTCGCCGACACCTCGCCGGCCGGGCGGCGGCGCTGGCAGCGACGGCTGCGGGAGGCCGAGCCGGCCCTCCTCGACTACGCCCGGCACGGGCCGCGCGACCCGGTCTGGCGGGAACGGGCCGTCGACGGTGCCGCGATCGTGACCCCGGCACTGTGCGTCGGCGGCTGGCGGGACGCGTTCCCCGACGGCCTCGTCGACGCGTACGAGCGGATCGCCGGGCCGAAGAAGCTGCTCATGGGGCCGTGGGGACACCTGCTGCCGCACCGGTCGGCGTACCGGCCGGTCGACTTCCTCGCGATTGCGCTGCGCTGGTGGGAACACTGGCTGCGCGGCGTACCGACGGGCGTGACGGGCGAGCCGGCGGTCACGCTGTTCCGGCCGGGCTCGCCGCCGCGCTGGCTCGGGTACGACAGCTGGCCGCCGCCGGCGGGCGAGCTGCGGCTCGGCACCGGCGCCCGCTCGACGCTGACCCCGGACGGGCCGTCGCCGGGCGGGCGGGGGATCGTGCGGCACCGGCCCGACGCCACCGTCGGCGCGTTGCGCGGGCTGCCCGGTCTGGGGATGGGCGAGGACTTCGGCGCGGCGGACCAGCGCGACGACGACCGGCGGTCGGTGACCGTGACCAGCGCGCCCCTGCCGGCCGGGATCGTCGTCGGCGGCCGGCCCGAGGTCACCGTCCGGCTCGGCCGTCCGGTCGGGCGGCTGGTCGTCCGGCTCACCGACGTGCACCCGGACGGTCGGTCGGTGCTGATCACCACCGGGGTGCTGTGCCCGGAGCCCGGCGCCGACCAGCTCACGCTGCGGCTGCGCCCGGCCGTCACGCCGGTCGAGGCCGGCCACCGGCTGCGGGTCGCGGTCGGCGACGCGGACTTCCCGCGGCTGATGCCCCTGCTCGCGCCGGCGCCGTTCGAGCTGAGGTCGGTCGAGGTGTCCGTGCCGCTGCTGCGGGAGGGCGCGGACGTCGAGCTGCCGGCGCTGCCGGCCGTACCGGCCGAGCCGGGCAACGACCTGCGGGTCAGCCGGCACCCCGACTCGGGCGAGGTCGAGGTCGTGGTCACCGGCCGGGTGCCGGAGCAGGTCAGCCCCGGTGGCCACCGCTACCGGCTGACCGGCGAGCTGCGTGCCCGGGTCGGTCCGGACGCGCCCGCGGCCGCGGAGGCCTGCGGCACGCAGGTCGGCGAGGTGCGGCTGGCCGGTGGCGACGTGGTGACCGCCTCGGCGACCGTCCGCTGTACGCAGACCGCAGTCCGGGCCCGGGCCGAGGTATGCACGAACGGCTCTGTCGTCTTCGCCAGGACCTGGGAAACTGTCCTGGTGCCCGAGTGCCCGGTCATCGGGGGCCGCTAGCGATCGGCACGCCGCCCTCTCGGCGATGCGGGGGCGGGATTCCGTCCGCCACGCCCCTGCTCCGGCGTCGATCGAGTGCACCGTGGAGCACCCGCGACGATGACCGACGACCTGCCGCTCAGCGAGCACGTGGTCCTCGAGACGTCCGACCTCGCCGAGGTCAACCGGCACATGCGGCGCGAGCTGCCGGCCAGGCGGCTGGCGTTCGCGACCGACCGCCGCCGGCTCGCCGCCAGACTGCACGCCGTCCCACTACCCAGCGTCACCCCGATGTACGTGGCGTACGGCGGCGACGTGGTCGACGTGCTGGCCGAGGACGGGCCGTTCTACTTCGTGCACGTCCCGCTGACCGGGCGGGTGGTGATCACCGACGACGGGCGCGAGTTCACTACGTCGTCGGGCTCGGCCGCGGTCGCCTCACCGACCGAGTCGCTGGAGCTGCGCTGGCACCCGGACGCGACCGCGATGGTCTTCCGCATCGACCGGCGCGCGCTGGAGGGGGCGCTGGTGGACCTCATCCGGCTGCCGGTCGAGCAGCCGCTGCGGTTCGAGAACCGGATGGACCTCACCAGCCAGCCCGGCGCCAGCTGGGCTCACGCCGCGATGTTCCTCGCCGACGAGCTCAACCAGACCGGCGGCGTCGTCTCCCACCCGGTGGTCGCCACCGACCTGCAGCGGATGATCATGCGCGGGCTGCTGCTGTGCCAGCCGCATACGTACACGGCCGTGCTGGCCGACGAGACCACCGCGGCCACCCTGCCGCCGCCGCACATCGCCGCCGCCGTCGCCGTCATCGAGTCCGCGCCCGAGCGGCAGCTCACCGTCGACACGCTCGCGCGGGAGGTGAACGTCAGCCCGCGGCTGCTGCAGGCCGGCTTCCGCGAGCACCTCGGCGTACCGCCGATGCACTACCTGCGCAACGAGCGCCTCCGCCGCGTGCACGAGGACCTGACCGGCGGCGACCCGGCCCACCGGCCCACCGTCGCCGAGGTCGCCTACCGCTGGGGCTTCACCCACCTCGGGCGCTTCGCCCACGACTACCGCTCCCGCTACGGCGAGTCCCCCTCCGCCACCCTCCGCCGCCACTGAGCGGCTGGTCGCCTGTCACCGACCACCGGTCGCCGCGGTGGCGACCGCCGGCGGGCGGACCAGGACCCGGACGCGGCGCTCGGTACGGAAGCCGGCGCCGTGGTAGAGCCGCTCCGCCGCCGGGTTGGCCACCGAGTGGCTGACCTTCAGCCGGGTGCACCCGCGCGCGGCCAGCAGTTCGAGCCCGGCGCGCAGCAGCGCACCGGCCACGCCCCGCCCGGCGTGCTCGTCCTCGACCCGCATCGGCTCGACCAGGCCGACGCCGGTCCGCCGGTCCGGCCAGAACAGGGCGTAGCCGGCGACGTCGCCAGCCGGCCCGCGGACGGCGAGATCGAGGTCCGGGTCGTACAGCGAGCACTGCCGCAGCCGCGCCTCCACCTCGGCGCCGTTGCGCTTGATCATCGGATGCGGCCCGTCCTGGTCGGGCCGCGGCACCAGCGCGTAGCCGTCCTGGAACGGCCGCGGCGCCGGCCGGTCCGCCGCGTCCAGCCAGGTGATCTCGTACTCCTCCGCGACGTCGACGAACCCGGCCTCCGCGGCCGCTGCCTCGTCCGGCGCCTCCATCTCGAACGACGCGTCGGGCACCTCGGCACACCGCCGCCGCACGAACTCCCACGCCGCCGCCGGCGGCGGATCGCCGAACACGTCACAGCCGTACCGGGTCGGCCCCCACCGGGTGAACACCACCGCGCCGACCGGGTCGCCGCCGTCCAGCCAGAACATCGCGTCGTCGTCCGTCGGATGCGGATCCCGGGTGAACCACCACTGCAGGTCCGCCGCCTCGAACAAGCCGCCCACCGGATCGGCGAGCCGCTGCCGCTGCAGCAGCTCGGTCACGAGATCCAGATACGCACTCCCACCCGCTTGCCGCTGCACTCCTCACACCTACCGCCCGCACCAAGCCAATTTCGCGGGCCCGTCACCCTCCCGGCCGTCAGCGCCAGGGCTAGAGGCCTGGTTGGTAGGCGGCCCGGCCGGCGCGGGTGCAGACGGGGCAGATCGTGATCACGTGGCCGACGCCTCTGATCGGGTCGGGGATCGCTCCGGGGTGGGCGCGCCACTCGTGGCCTCCGTACTCCCGGAGGCACAGGATGCACTTCCGCCAGAAGTCACCGGTCATCTCGGCATACCACCGGTGCACCAGCCGCATCCACGAAGGTACCAAGCGAGACGCGTCCATCGTTCTTGTCTATCCACCACGATTGTGAGCCATCGGGCCCTCGGTCGAGGGGCGACCTTCGAACCCTTCCCCGGCGGCGCGCCGTCCACACGTCGATCGCTCATCGCGCCGACTCGCGCGCGGCGTGTCAGCCGTCCTGGCGCGGCTCGCGCGGCCCCAGCCGACCGGCGACGAAGGCCGCGAGCTGCTCGTGCGACGGGTGCCCCAGCCGATGCAGAACGGATACCCGGCCGGATCGGCGTACACCTGGTGGCCCTCGTGCCGCCTCGCGGCGTCATCCGGTGCGCCGCGTCCCCGATCAAGAAAATGTTCCCCCGTCGATACTGCTGCGCGATCTGGGCCGCGAAGGTGAACCGGCTGACTCGTTCCACCGCGAGATCCAGATCTGGAACGCCCGTGGCCGTGCGGATCAGCGCGGCAAGGTCTTGTTCGGAAAGGTCTTTCAGGCCCGGCGTGCCGCGCGTTCGTTCCCGCGACAGACTCCACCGATCGTCGCGACCGCGGCGCGCCAGCACGGCTCCGTCGACGTCGGGATGCTTGAGCACGCGGAGCGCGTGAGCGCGACCGCGGGTGACGACGTCGAGGGAGGCGACGAACTCGACCCGTTCGTAGTCTCCGACATCGTCGGGACCCTCCATCGCGACGCCGATCTCGCTCCGCACAGTGCTATGCGCGCCATCGGCACCGATGACGAACCGTGCGTCGACGAGCACGGTGTCACCCGAGGGAGGGTGGGCAGGGGCGGGGTCGAACCGCCGACCTTCCGCTTTTCAGGCGGACGCTCGTACCGACTGAGCTACCTGCCCGCGACCCCGACGGGACTCGAACCCGCGACCTCCGCCGTGACAGGGCGGCGCGCTAACCAACTGCGCTACGGGGCCAGACATGGTCGTGCTGACCGAGCAACGACGGTACCAGACCACGGCGCCTAGTCAGGCACGGGCGGCCGGCCGGGGGAGGGTCAGGCGGGTGCCGGACCACGGCGTCTGGTCAGGCACGGGCGGCGGGGCGGGGAGGTTCAGGCGGCCGGGGCCGGGGCCGGTGGCGCCGTAGCGGTCGTCGGGGTTGGCGAGGCGGCAGCGGTCCAGCGACAGGCAGCCGCAGCCGATGCAGTCGGAGAAATCATCGCGCAACTGTTCGAGGCGGGCTATGCGGTCCTCCAGCTCTGCGCGCCAGCCCGCCGACAGGGCGGTCCAGTCGGCGGCGGTGGGGGTGCGTTCCTCGGGGAGCGATGCGAGGGCCTCGCCGATGGTGGCGAGCGGGATGCCGACGCGCTGCGCGATGCGGATGAACGCGATCCGGCGCAGGGTGTCGCGGCTGTAGCGGCGCTGGTTGCCCGACGTGCGCCGGGCCCGGATCAGGCCCTTCGCCTCATAGAAGTGCAGCGCAGAGACCGCGACGCCGGCCCGCGCCGCCAGCTGGCCGACGGTGAGCTCGCGACCGCCGACGATCGTCACGGGATCAGCACTGTCTTCCCGACCGTCCGCCGCGACTCCATCGCCACGTGCGCGCCGGCCGCATCAGCCAGCGGGAAGGTGGTCACCGCCGGCACCCACGGACGCGCCAGCGCGGCCGTCTCCAAGGCGCGCATCCCGCCCGGCCAGGCCGCGATTCGGGCGCCGATCGCGCACGACACCGTGACGCCCAGCCGGAAGAGGTCCCACACGTCGAACGTGAACGGCTGCCCGGACGACCAGCCGAACAGCACCACCCGGCCGCCGGTCGACATCCGCTCGAACAGCGTGCGCCCGATCGCGCCCCCGGTCCCGTCGAGCAGCACGGTGCCCGCCGGTACGCGCCGTTCCCAGCCCGGCCCGGAGTAGTCGATCACGGTGTCGGCCTGCACGCGTGCCGTCTTGGCCGGGCCGCCGGCCAGGCCGACCACGGTGGCCCCGGCCGCGGTCGCCGCCTGGGCCAGCAGGATCCCGAGGCCGCCGGCCGCGCCGGGCAGGAGCACGACGTCGCCGCGCCGCGGAGCCGCCTCCGACAGGATCGCCTCGGCCGTACGTCCCGTGCCGATCAGTGCCACCGCGGCCTCGTACGACATCGGTGCGGGGATCTCGTGCAGCGCGCTCACTGAGGCGACGGCGACCGAGGCGTACCCGCCGCCGGCGGGGCCGAGGTGCGCGACCACCCGCCTGCCCGACCACGGTCCCGGCGAGGTGACGACGCCGGCCACCTCCCGGCCTGGCGTGGTCGGCAGGGTCGGCAGCGGCGGCCCCTCCCGCCCACCGGCCCGCAGGGTCGCGTCGATCAGGTGCACCCCGCTGGCGTGCACCTCGATCCGCACCTGATCCGCACCGGGCGACGGATCCGGCACGTCCTCGTACCGCAGCGTGTCGGGGCCGCCGAACTCGTACTGCCTGATCGCCTTCACCCCACCGACCATAGAACCTCGAGTTATGTCCAGGTCAAGGGCGGCCGGCAGGCGCCGTCACGCCCGGTGATAGCTTGAGAAACGTTTCCCGAGCCGGGTCTACCGAGGTGACCACGTGACGACCAGCGACACCTACCGCGAGGAGCCGGATGTCTACGCGGCGTCCCGGGACACGACCGAGGGCCGCGTCCACACCGTCGCGGGCGGCGACTGGAACGAGTTCCTCGACGAGTCCGCCGGTGAGGACCGCCTGGTGCTCAACTTCGGCCCGCAGCATCCGTCGTCGCACGGCGTGCTGCGGATCGTGCTGGAGCTCGAGGGCGAGACGATCATCAGCGCCCGCCCGGTCATCGGTTACCTGCACACCGGCATCGAGAAGAACACCGAATACCGCACCTGGACGCAGGGCACGACGTTCGTGACGCGGATGGACTACCTGTCCCCGCTGTTCAACGAGACGGCGTACTGCATGTCGGTCGAGCGGCTGCTCGGGATCGACGCGCCGCAGCGGGCGCAGACGATCCGCGTGATCCTCATGGAGCTCAACCGGATCTCCTCGCACCTCGTCAGCCTCGCCGCGGGCGGCCTGGAGGTCGGCGCGCTGACCGCCATGACGATGGGCTTCCGCGAGCGCGAACAGGTCCTCGACGTGTTCGAGCTGGTCACCGGGCTGCGGATGAACCACGGGTACGTCCGGCCCGGCGGCGTCGCGCAGGACCTGCCGCCCGGCGCGGACGCGGCGATCCGGCAGCTGGTCAGCTACCTCGACGGCAAGCTGCCCGAATACGACAAGCTGCTCACCGGCCAGCCGGTCTGGAAGAACCGGCTCAAGGGCACCGGCTACCTGTCCGTCGAGGGTTGCCTCGCACTGGGCGCGACCGGTCCGGTCCTCCGTTCGGCCGGGCTGCCGTGGGACCTGCGCAAGACCCAGCCCTACCTCGGCTACGAGACGTACGACTTCGAGGTGCCCACCGCGACCGAGGGTGACAGCTTCGCCCGCTACCTGCTCCGGCTGGAGGAGATGCGGCAGTCGCTGCGGATCGTCACCCAGGCACTCGACCGGCTGGAGCCGGGCCCGGTCATGGTCGAGGACCGCAAGATCGCCTGGCCGGCGCAGCTCGCACTCGGGCCGGACGGGCTGGGCAACTCGCTCGACCACGTGAAGAAGATCATGGGTCAGTCGATGGAGTCGCTGATCCACCACTTCAAGCTGGTCACCGAGGGCTTCCGGGTGCCGCCGGGCCAGGTCTGCACCGAGATCGAGTCGCCGCGCGGGCAACTCGCCTACCACGTGGTCTCCGACGGTGGGACCCGACCGTTCCGCGTGCACGTGCGTGACCCCGCCTTCGTCAACCTCCAGGCGGTGCCGGCGATGGTGGAGGGCGGCCTGCTCGCCGACCTCATCCCGGCGCTCGCCTCGATCGACCCGGTGATGGGCGGCGTCGACCGATAGACCCGGCGGTCGAAATTCGATTGCCGATTCCGCCGCGGCCTGGTCTCCTCGAACGGACCCGGCGACCAGGAGGAGCACGATGACGGCTGCGTTCATGTCCATCCACTCGACCTATCTCGAGGACATGACGCATCGTGGCTTTGCTCAATCTCGGCATCCTGGCGCACGTCGACGCCGGTAAGACCAGCCTCACCGAGCGGCTGCTGCACAACGCCGGCGTCATCGACGAGGTCGGCAGCGTCGATGCCGGCAGCACGCAGACAGACACGCTCGCGCTGGAACGGCAGCGCGGGATCACGATCAAGTCGGCCGTCGTCTCGTTCGCGATCGGCGACGTGACCGTCAACCTCATCGACACCCCCGGCCACCCGGACTTCATCGCCGAGGTGGAGCGGGTCCTCAGCGTGCTCGACGGCGCCGTGCTGGTGGTCTCCGCCGTCGAGGGCGTGCAGCCGCAGACCCGGGTGCTGATGCGGGCGCTGCGCCGGCTGCGGCTGCCGACGCTGCTGTTCGTCAACAAGATCGACCGTGCCGGCGCCGATCCGGACCGGGTGGTCGGCGAGATCGCCGCCAAGCTGACGCCGGCGGTCGTGCCGATGACGACGGCCCGCGACGTGGGCACCCGCGCGGTGGCGACCGTCCCCGATACCGCGCTGCCTGCCCGGCTGCTCAGCGAACTGTCCACATCGGACGACTCATTGCTGGCCGCGTACGTCGAGGACGGGTCCGTCCCGTTCGGACGGTTGCGGTCCTGCCTGGCCACGCAGACCCGGCGCAGCCAGGTGCACCCGGTGTTCTTCGGGTCGGCGATCACCGGGGCCGGCGTGGCCGAGCTGACCGACGGGATCGCGACGCTGCTGCCGCCTGCGGCCGGCGACCCGGACGCGCCGCTGTCCGGAACGGTGTTCAAGGTGGAGCGCGGCCCGGCCGGCGAGAAGATCGCGTACGCGCGGGTGTTCGAGGGAACGCTGCACGTGCGCGACCGGCTGCCCGGCGAGCAGAAGGTCACCGGCATCGGCGTGTTCGACCGCGGCGGCGTCGAGGTCCGGCCGTCCGTCCACGCGGGACAGATCGGCAAGCTGTGGGGGCTGCGTGAGGTGCGGATCGGCGACCCCATCGGTGCGGCCCGCACCGGGCCGGCCGAGCACTTCGCCCCGCCGCCGCTGGAGACCGTCGTGGTGCCGGCGCCGGGACAGCGTGGTCGGCTGCAGGCCGCGCTCAGCCAGCTCGCCGAGCAGGACCCGCTGATCAACCTGCGCCAGGACGACGTCCGGCAGGAGCTGTACGTCTCCCTGTACGGCGAGGTGCAGAAGGAGGTCGTGCAGGCCACGCTGGCCGACGAGTACGACCTGGCGGTGACGTTCCGGGAGACCACGACGATCTGCGTGGAGCGCCCGGCCGGCGTCGGCTCCGCGGACGAGCTGATGGGTGAGGGCAATCCGTTCCTGGCCACGGTCGGACTGCGGGTGGAGCCCGGTCCGGTCGGCAGCGGGATCGAGTTCCGGCTGGAGGTCGAGCTCGGCTCGATGCCGTACGCGTTCTTCCGTACGGTCGAGGACACCGTGCGGGCAACGCTGGATCAGGGTCTGCGTGGCTGGCAGGTGGTGGACTGCATCGTGACGATGACGCACTCCGGGTATGCGCCGCGGCAGAGCCACGCGCACCAGGGTTTCGACAAGAGCATGTCGAGCACCGGCTGGGACTTCCGCGGGCTGACGCCGCTGGTGCTGATGACGGCGCTGCGGCGGGCCGGCACCAGGGTGCTGGAGCCGATCGCGCGGTTCCGGCTGGAGGTGCCGGCCGACACGATCGGGACGGTGACCTCGGTGCTGGGCGGCAACCGGGCAGTACCGCTGACGTCCACTGTGGACGGTGAGACCGCTGTGCTGACGGGGGAGGTGCCGGTGGCCCGGGTGCACGACCTGGAGCGGGCGCTGCCGTCGCCGACCCGGGGCGAGGGCGTGCTGGAGACCGAGTTCGACTCGTACCGGCCGGTGACCGGGGCGCCGCCGAGCCGGCCGCGCACCGACGCCAACCCGCTGGACCGCAAGGAATACCTGCTGCACGTCAACCGACGGGTCTAGCGTCGCGTCCCGTTCGTCGCGGGCCAGGCCACCCGCGGTCTCTACCTGGTCGACGTCACCAGCACCGTGCTCACTCGGGCACGCTCGTACGGCATCCGGCGGCTGAGCACGCTCGACGCGATCCACCTGGCGACCGCCGACCCTTCCAGGCCGAGCTCACCGGATTCGTCACGTACGACACCGAGCTGGCGGATGCCGCGACACAGCTGGGCCTGCCGGCGACGACGCCGGTCTGACCGCGCGTGACCTTCGCGCCGGCCAGGCCGCGCTGCGTGTGATGCTGGTGGGGTGAGCTATCCCGAGTTCGGCGACATTCCGGCGCTGGCGGCGGCCCTCGACGCTGCCGGCTACCTGCCGGACGAGGGGGTGGCTACTGCGGCCTACCTGGCGATCCGGATGCGCCGGCCGCTGCTGCTCGAGGGTGACCCCGGGGTGGGCAAGACCGCGCTGGCCCAGGCGCTCGCCGATGTCGTCGGGGCCGAGCTGGTGCGGCTGTCCTGCTACGAGGGCATCGACGCCAGCCAGGCCCTGTACGACTGGGACTTCCCGCGGCAGCTGCTGCACCTGCGGGCGGCGGAGGACGGCGGCGGCGACGAGCGGTCGGTGTACGACCGGCGGTTCCTCATCGCCCGGCCGATCCTGCGGGCGCTCGAGGTCAGCCCGGCCGTGCTGCTGGTCGACGAGATCGACCGGGCCGACGACGAGTTCGAGGCGTTCCTGCTGGAGGTGCTGGCCGACAACGCGGTGACGATCCCGGAGCTGGGCACGATCCGGCCGGCCGAGCCACCGATCGTGGTGCTCACCTCGAACCGCACCCGCGAGCTGCACGACGCGCTGAAGCGGCGCTGCCTCTACCACTGGGTCAGCCACCCGGATCTCGAGCGCGAGGTGGAGATCATCCGCCGGCACGAGCCGGAGGTCGCCGACCGGCTGGCCCGGCAGGTCGCGGCCGGAGTCGCGGCGATGCGCGAGGCCGGCCTGGTGAAGCCGCCGGGGATCGCCGAAGCGATCGACTGGGCGACCGCGCTGCGGTTGCTCGGGGCGACCGAGCTGACCGCGCCGGCGGCGCGGGCGACGCTCGGCGCGCTGCTGAAATACCGCGAGGACCAGGTGACGGCCGAGCGGGACGTGCTGCCGGGGTTGCTGGCGCGGCTCGGGTGAGCCGGTGATCGCCGATCCCGTGGCCGAGCTGACCGCGTTCGCGCGGTCGCTGCGGGAGCGCGGGGTGGCCGCGGATGCGTCCCGGGTGATCGCCGCGGCCGGCGCGCTCGACCAGGTCGACGTGCTCGACCAGAACCAGGTCTACTGGACCACCCGGCTGACGCTGTGCTCCGAGCCGGACGACCTGCCCCGGTTCGATGCGGCGTTCGCCGAGTGGTTCGGGTCCGGCCGGAAGCAGCCCGCCGTGGAGAGCACCGTGCAGACGACCGATGGCGCGGGGTCGAGCGGCGAGGGCGCGGCGGGCGAGGTCGAGCGGGTCGCCGCGACCGCGCTGGAGACCCTGCGCACCCGCGACGTCGCGGCGCTCACCGCCGTCGAGCGGGCGGAGGTACGCCGGCTGATCGCGGTGCTCGCGCCTTCGGTCGGCACCCGCCGCTCGGTGCGGCGGCGCGCCGGTGGCCGGGCCGGCGTCGACCCGGCCCGGACCATGCGCACGATGCTGCGGGCCGGCGGCGAGCCGATCGTGCTGGCGCACTGGCGGCGGCGGGAGAAGCCGCGCCGGCTGGTGCTGCTGGTCGACGTGAGCGGGTCGATGGCGCCGTACGCGGACTGGCTGCTGCTGTTCGCGCACGCCGCGGTCCGGGTCCGGCCGTTCGCGACCGAGGTGTTCACCGTCGGCACCCGGCTGACGAGGGTGACCCGGGCGCTGCGGCTGCGCGACCCGGACGCGGCGTTGCAGGCGGCCGCGCGGACCGTGCCCGACTGGAGCGGAGGCACCCGGCTCGGCGAGTCGCTGCAGGCGTTCCTGGACCGGTGGGGGCAGCGCGGGGCCGCCCGCAGCGCGGTCGTGGTGATCTTCTCCGACGGCTGGGAGCGCGGCGGCGCCGAGCTGCTCGGCCTGCAGGCGGCCCGGCTGCGCCGGCTGGCGCACGCGGTGGTCTGGGTCAACCCGCACAAGGGCAAGGAGGGCTTCACCCCCGAGACGGCAGGCATGCTCGCCGCCCTCCCGTACGTGGACGCCCTCGTCGCCGGCCACTCCGCCCAGGCCCTGGCCGAGCTCGTCGCCGTCCTCGCCGAGGCGTAGCCGTCCTAGCCGAGGCGTGGCCGTCCTAGCCGAGGCGTGGCCGTCCTGGCCGAGGCGTGGCCGTCCTGGCCGAGGTCAAGCCGTCTTGGCCGAGGCGTGGCGGTCCCTGGCCGGGGCGTAGCCGGGCGGTCGGGGTCAGGCCGGGATGCCTGCGGCGACGAGGGCGCGCTTGGTGAGGACCTGGGCCAGGTGGCGGCGGTAGGGGGCGTCGGCGTGTATGTCCTCGGCGGGGTCGGACTCCTCGGCGGCCAGGGTCGCGGCCTCGGTGGCGGTGGCTCCGGCGGCGACGGCTTGCTCGGTGAACAGGGCGCGTACCGGGGCCGGACCCATGTTGGCCAGCGCGACCCGTCCGCCCACCGTCGCGACCCCGACGATCGCCCAGTCGTTCGCCCGCCTGGTGAACTTCTGGTAGCCCCACGGCTGGCCCGGCCGTGTCGGCATCCGCACCTCGACGATCATCTCGTCCGGGGCCAGCGCGGTCTCGAAGTAGCCCTGGAAGAACTCGTCCGCGCCGATCTCGCGCTGCCCGGACGGGCCGAGCACGACGACTCGACCGTCCACAGCGGACAGTGCCATCGGCAGGTCGGCGGCCGGGTCGGCGTGCGCCAGCGAGCCGCCGATGGTGCCGCGGTGGCGCACCTGCGGGTCGCCGACGAGGCCGGCCGACCAGGCCAGCAACGGCGCCTGGGCCCGGACGACCGACGAGGTCGCCACCGCCTGGTGCGTGGTCGCCGCCCCGATGGCGAGCTGCCCGTCCTCGACCCGGGCGTACGAGAGCGCGGGGATGGCGCCGATGTCGACGAGCACCGACGGCGCGGCCAGCCGCACCTTCATCATCGGCAGCAGCGAGTGGCCGCCGGCCAGCAGCTTGGCGTCGTCGCCGTGCCGCCGCAGCAGGTCGACCGCCTCCGCCGCCGACCCGGCCGCTACGTACTCGAACGGGGAGGGGATCATCGCTCACCCGCCGCGGACAGCTCGCCCGGCGCCGACGGCTCACCCGCCGCGGACAGATCACCCGACGGCTCAGCCGCCGCGGACAGCCCACCCGGCACGGACTGCTCACCGGCCGCGGACAGCACCGCGCGGACGATGTTGTGGTAGCCGGTGCACCGGCAGAAGTTGCCTTCCAAGCCTTCCCGGACCTCCTGCTCGGTCGGGTTGGGATTCTCCGCGAGGAACCCGACCGTCGCCATCACCATGCCCGGCGTGCAGAAGCCGCACTGCAGCCCGTGCTCCTGCCGGAACGCCTTCTGCACCGGGTGCAGCTGTCCGTCCACACCGGACAGACCCTCGGCCGTGGTCACCGAGCGGCCGTTCGCCTGGACGGCCAGCACCGTGCACGACTTCACCGAGACGCCGTCGAGCAGGACCGTGCAGGCGCCGCAGGACGTCGTGTCGCAGCCGACGTTCGCCGCCCGCAGCCCGCACACCTCGCGCAGGTAGTGGACGAGCAGCAGCCGCGGCTCGACCTCGTCCTCCCGGCCCGAGCCGTTGACGGTGACCTGCACCCTCACCCGCCGCTCCCTTCCACGATCGCTCGCCAGACCGAGCGCGGCGAGGTGGGCATGTCGATGTGCCGGACGCCGAGGTGCGCGACCGCGTCGATCACCGCGTTCTGCACGGCCGGGGTGGCGCCGATGCTGCCGGCCTCGCCGATCCCCTTGACCCCCAGCGGGTTGTACGTCGTCGGCGTCGCCATGTCGACCAGCTCGAAGCTCGGCACCTCGGTCGCCGACAGGAACGGGTAGTCGGCGAAGCTCGCGGTCAGCGGGTTGCCGTCGGCGTCGTACACGACCTCCTCCAGGAGCGCCTGCGCGGCGCCCTGGGCGATGCCGCCGTGCCGCTGGCCCTCGGCGAGCAGTGGGTTGAGCACCGTTCCCGCGTCGTCGACCGCGACCAGCCGGCGCAGCACGGCCTGGCCGGTCTCGGTGTCCACCTCGGCCACCGCGACATGCGCCCCGAACGGGAACGTGGCCCCGGGCGCGGTGAACACGGTGTGCACGAACAGCCGTTCGGTCTCGGCGAGCTGACCCAGCGACACGGCCGCCTGGGCCACGCCGGCCACCGTGAACGCGGACCGGGACACGTCGAACCGCAGGTCGGCCGGGTCGGCCTCGAGCGCGTCGGCGGCCCGCTCCCGGGCCACGTCGAGCAGCTCCTGGGACGCCTGCCGGACCGCGACACCGCCCTGCTGCAGGCTGCGTGAGCCGCCGGTGCCGCCGCCGCGCGGGACCAGGTCGGTGTCGCCCCACTTGAGCGTGATCTTCTCGACCGGGATGCCGAGCTCCTCGCTGGCCAGCATCGCGAACGCGGTCTGGTGGCCCTGCCCGTGCGGCGAGGCGCCGGTGAGGATCGTGGCCGAGCCGTCCGGGTGCACCTCGATCGTGGCGTTCTCGTTCGGTGCGCCGGACTCGCCCCCACCGCCGGTGATCTCGACGTAGCTGGCGATCCCGATGCCGAGCTGGATCACGTCGCCGTGGGCCCGGCGCTCGGCCTGCTCCTTGCGCAGCTCGTCGTACCCGGCCGCCTCCAGCGCGTTCTCCAGCGCGGCCGGGAAGTCGCCGCTGTCGTACAGGGCGCCGAAGCCGTTGCGGTGTGGCTCCGCAAAGGGGGCGAGCAGGTTGCGCCGGCGTACCTCGGCCGGGTCCATCCCGATCTCGGCCGCGAACAGGTCCATCGCCCGCTCGACCGCGGCGGTCGCCTCCGGCCGCCCGGCGCCCCGGTACGCACCGATCGGCGTCGTGTTGGTCACCACCGAGCGGGCGATCGACTCGACCTTGGCGAACTCGTACGTGCCCGGGGTCATCAGCCGGGTCAGCGACGGCAGGAACGCGCCCATCCGCGGGTAGGCGCCGGCGTCCTGCAGCACCTCGAGCCGGTACGCGAGGACCCGGCCGTCCCGGCTGCCGCCGATCGTCACGGTCTGCACCTGGGCCCGGCCGTGGGTCATCCCGAGCAGGTTCTCGTACCGGGTCTCGCTCCAGCGGGCCGGCCGGCCGAGGGCCCGCGCGACCCACGCGACGAGCGCGTGCTCCGGGTCGGCGCCGAACTTCGCCCCGAAGGCGCCGCCGACATCCGGGGTGATCAGCCGTACCCGGTCCCGCTCGAGGCCGAGCATCTTCGCCAGCGTCGCCCTGCTGCCCTGGGCGCCCTGGTTGGGGATCCAGGCGACCAGCCGGCCGTCCTCGCCCCAGACCGCCGCGGCGGCCCGGCCCTCCATCGGCGCAGGCGCCACCCGCTGGTTGAGGATCGTACGAGTGACCACGACGTCGCAGTCGTCGAAGAGGTGCTCGTCCAGCTCCTCGCCGTACGTGATCACGGTGTTGGTGCCGGCCGCGGGGAAGATCAGCGTCTCGTCCCGGGCGGCTTCCCGGGGGTCGACCACCGCCGGCAGCGGGCCGTAGTCGACGCCGACCAGCTCCAGCACGTCCTCGCCCTGGTACGGGTCCTCGACGACGACCATCGCCACCGGCTCGCCCACGTACCGGACCGTGTCGGAGGCGAGCAGGGTCTGGGTCATCCCGGCGGTGTAGCCGGGCAGCGGGGAGATCGGATCGACGTCGGTCAGGTCGGCCGCGGTGAACACGGCCACCACACCGGGGGTGGCCCGGGCCGCGTCGAGGTCGATGCCGGTGATCCGGGCGTGCGCCACCGGGGAGCGGACGAACAAGACGTGCGCCGCTCCGGCGAGCCGGTCGTCCACCAGGTCCTCGGTGTACTCGCCGCCCGTGGTGAGGAACTTCGGATCTTCGGTCCGGAGCACGCGGGTCCCGAGGATGCTCACAAATTCCTCCCACCGATGTCGGCAGCGCGGCACCCGGAGGCGCCTCCGGTTATCACTATGCCATCCTGGGCGGCGGAGGAGCGGCCGGGGAGCGGACGGGGACCGGCCGGGGACCGCCGGTCGGCAGGGTCGATACCCCAACCCGACCGAGGAGGAACCATGCGCCGCAGGTACGTCGCCGCCCTCGCCGCGCTCACCCTGACCGGAACCGTCGTCGCCGCAGCTCCGGCGGCCGCGTCCGGCGGCGGGCACGACTCCAACCGGCACTGCGCCGCCGGCTTCCACGCCGCGGTGGTCGAGGACAACGAGGCCTACAACGCCAAGGACGCCGCCCGGTACGAGGCGATCCTCAACCCGCGGATGATCTTCTGGCAGGACGGCGTCACCACGTACGGCCGGGACGCGATCATGGCCAACGCCCGGGCCGCCTTCGCGACGCCCAACTGGTCGTGGATCTACCAGATCGAGTCGGAGACCGTGCACGGGTGCCAGTCGGGCATCGCGGTCGCCTCGGCCCGGTTCGTCCGGCCCTCGACGAACACCGACGCGCACTTCGTCTTCACCATGTACCTCGTCCGCGAGAACGGGAAGTGGACGGTCGCGGCCGACAACGTGCACCTGGCCTCGGTCTAGCGCACCCCGACCGGCCCGGCGACCGCGACCGCGACGGGGGCGGTCGCCGGGCACAGGTCGCACCACCGGCCGGCCGGGTCGGCCAGGTGCCGGCGGACCAGGTCGGCCTGGGCGACCCCGAGATCGGTGAAGATCGCCAGCGCCTCCCGCCAGTGCGCGAGCTCGCCGGTGGCGTGGGCCAGCCCGTCCAGCGCCAGCGCCTCGTGCATCGGGTAGCGGGCGTCCCGGGCCAGCCGCAACGCCTGCCGGAAGTCGTCCGCGGCGGGGCGGCCGATCCGCAGCGAGGTCTCGCCCAGCCCGAGCAGTACGGTACGAACCGCGGACGGGCTGTGCAGCCGCCGGGCGATCGCCAGCGCCCGCCGGTGGTGCTGCAGCGCCGCCTCCGCCCGGCCCTGCCGTCCCTCGGTCAGGGCGAGGTTGTTCCAGCCGAACGCCTTCGTCCGGTCGTTGTCGTGGTCGATCGCCAGCGCGCGGCGCAGGTAGCCGGACGCCTCGGCGTCCCGGTGCAGCAGGTGCGCGAGCATGCCGAGGCTGGTCAGCGTCGTCGCCTCCAGCTGGGGGTCGCCGGTGCCCAGCACGTGCCGCAGGTGCGCCATCCCGTCGGCCAGCCGGCCGGTCCACATGCACAGCCCGCCAAGGTTGAACCGGACCAGCGCCTGCCCGTACGGGTCGGTGGTGGGCAGCAGCCGCTCGTGCGTGGCCCGCCAGTCGGCGAAGTGGCCCTGCAGCTCGAAGTAGGTCCGCAGCGTGCAGGCCAGCTGCCAGTCGTCGGTCGTCTCGGTCACCTCGACCAGCGTCCGGTGCTCGGTCTCCAGCCAGGCCAGCGCCCCGTCCAGCCCGACCGGAACCGGCAGGTGCGCCGGCGGGCGAACCAGCCGCGGCTCGAACCGGCGCACCTCCCGGCTGATCACGTCGGTGGCCCGGACGGCGGCAGCGAGGTAGTAGTCGTGCAGCTGCTGCCGCGGCGCGGCGGTCGCCGGGGCCAGGCTGCGGGCGTACTCCCGGATCAGGTCGTGGAACGTGTACCGGTCCGGCGCCGCGGAGCGCAGCAGGTGCGAGTCGACCAGCGCTTCCAGCATGTCCTCGGCCGCCCGCGGAGTGCAGCCGGCCAGCGCGGCCGCCGACCAGGCGTCGAAGTCGGCGCCCGGGTGCACGCCCAGTAGCCGGAACATCCGCTGCTCGGCCGGTGCCAGCTGCGCGTACGAGAGCGCGAACGCCGGCCCGACGCCGCGGTCGGCCAGGGCCAGCTCGTCCAGCCGGCCGGTCCGCTCGCGCAGCCGGTCGGCCAGCGCGGCGACCGTCCAGCCGGGGCGGTGGGCCAGCCGGCTGCCGGCGATCCGCAGCGCCAGCGGCAGCCGGCCGCACAGCCGGACCACCTCGGCCGCCGCGGCGGGCTCGGCCGCCACCCGGGCCGGCCCGGCGACGGCGCCGAACAGCGCCAGTGCCTCCGCCCACGGCAGCACGTCCAGCGACAGCACGGTCGCGCCGTCGAGCACGCCGAGCCGGCGCCGGCTGGTCACCAGCACCAGCGCGTGCGGCGAGCCGGGCAGCAGCGGCCGGACCTGGGCGGCGGAGACCGCGTTGTCCAGCACCACCAGCACCCGCCGACCGGCCAGCTCAGCCCGCCACCGGGCCTCCCGCTCGTCCCGCTCGGGCGGGATCGTCTCCGGCGGCACCCCGATCATCCGCAGCAGCCGCTCCAGCGCCTGCGCCGGCTCCAGCGGCCGGGCACCGGGCGTGTGCGAGTGCAGGTCGCAGAACAGCTGGCCGTCCGGGTAGCGGTCGGTCAGCCGGTACGCGGCGTGCACGGCCAGCGCGGTCTTGCCGATCCCGGCCATCCCGTCGATCGCGGTGATCACCACCGCCGGCCCGGCGTGCAGCAGCCGGTCAAGGTCGTCGCCGCGGCCGGCGAAGTCCGGCAGGTCGTACGGCAGGGTGCACGGCGGCCGCGGCCGGTCCGGCTCCAGCGCCGGGTCGGCCCGCAGGATCTGCTGGTGCAGCCGGACCAGTTCCGGGCCGGGGTCGAGGCCGAGCTCCTCGGCCAGCAGGGTGCGGGTCTCGGCGTACACGCCGAGCGCCTCGGCCTGCCGGCCGCAGCGGTAGAGCGCGGTCATCAGCTGCCGGCGCAGGGTCTCCCGCAGCGGGTGCTCGGCGACCAGCGGCGGCAGCTCGGTGGCGACCGCGCCGGCCTGCCCGGCGGCCAGCCGCAGGTCGGTGAGCCGCTCCAGCACGGCGAGCCGGCGGTCGTCCAGCGCGGCCGCGGCGGTGCGCAGTGCCCGGCTGTCCATCCCGGCCAGCGCGTCACCACGCCAGAGCGCGAGCGCCGCGACCAGGGCCGGGATCTCGGCGCGGCCGGCCAGCTCCTCGAACCGGTCGACGTCGAGCGCACCGGCCCCGGGACGGATCCGGTAGCCGCGGCCGTCGGTGGCGATCACGCCGGGGACGCGCCGGCGCAGCCCGCCGATCAGCTTGTGCACCTGGTGCACCGCGGTCGGCGGCGGCTCGGCGTCCCACAACACGTCGACCAGCGCGTCGAGGCCGACGACCCGCCCGCCGGCCAGCAGCAGCGCGGCCAGCGCCTTCTCGGCCTGCGGACCGCCCACCGGGACACGCTGGCCGCCGGAGCGGACCTCGACCGGCCCGAGGAGGAGGAACTCCACGCACGCCAGCGAAGCACTCCATCCGGACACGGTCGGGCGATCGATACCGAACCGACAACGGATCGTGACGTCCCCGCGCGCCTGGACGGGCGGAGAGACTGTGCGCATGCCGGAGTTGACCGAGGACGAGGCGGCGATCGTCGCGCTGGTGCGGGAGTTCGTCGACCGGGACGTGAAGCCGGTAGTGCGGGAGCTGGAGCACGCGGACACGTACCCGGAGGAGCTCATCGAGCGGATGAAACAGCTCGGCGTCTTCGGGCTCGCGATCCCGGCACCGTGGGGTGACGCGGCCGTCTCGACGCCGTGCTACGCCGCGGTGACCGAGGAGCTCGCGCGCGGCTGGATGTCGCTTGCCGGCGCGATGGGCGGGCACACCGTGGTCGCGAAGCTGCTGCTGGCGTACGGGACCGGCGAGCAGAAGGACCGCTGGCTGCCGCGGATGGCCACCGGCGAGGTGCGGGCGACGATGGCGCTCACCGAGCCGGGCGGCGGCTCCGACCTGCAGGCCATGCGCACGACTGCGCGCCGCGATGGGGACGGGTACGTGGTGAACGGGTCGAAGATGTGGATCACCAACGCGCGGCGGTCGGAGCTCGTCGCGCTGCTGTGCAAGACCGATCCGGCCGCCGACCCGCCGACCCGCGGGATCAGCATCCTTCTCGCCGAGCACGGCCCAGGCTTCACCGTCTCCCGCGACCTGCCGAAGCTCGGCTACAAGGGCGTCGAGAGCTGCGAGCTGGCGTTCGACGACTTCCGGGTGCCGGCGACCGCGCTGCTCGGTGGCGTCGAGGGCCGCGGGTTCGCGCAGATGATGCGCGGGCTGGAGATCGGCCGGATCCAGGTCGCGGCGCGGGCGGTCGGGGTCGGGCAGGCCGCGCTGGAGGACTCGGTGCGGTACGCGCAGGAGCGGGAGAGCTTCGGCCGGCCGATCTGGGAGCACCAGTCCGTCGGCAACCTGCTCGCGGACATGGCGACCGGGCTGGCGGCGGCCCGCCAGCTCGTCCTGCACGCCGCGCGGGTGTACGACTCGGGGTCGCGCGCCGACCTGGAAGCGGGCATGGCGAAGCTGTTCGCGTCGGAGACCGCGATGAAGATCGCGCTGGACGCGGTGCGGGTGCATGGCGGGTACGGGTACAGCACGGAGTTCGACGTCGAGCGGTACTTCCGGGACGCGCCGCTGATGATCGTCGGCGAGGGGACGAACGAGATCCAGCGCGGAGTGATCGCCCGGCAGCTCGTCGCACGCCACCCGGTGGCCGGCCGATGACCGCGCCCGGCGGGCCGTTGGACGGGGTGAGCGTCGTGGCGCTGGAGCAGGCGGTCGCGGTGCCGTTCGCGACCCGGCAGCTGGCCGATCTCGGCGCCCGGGTGGTCAAGGTCGAGCGCCCGGCCGGCGACTTCGCCCGCGACTTCGACCAGACCGTGCACGGCCAGTCCAGCTACTTCGTCTGGCTCAACCGCGGCAAGCAGAGCGTCACGCTCGACCTGACCGAGCCGGCCGACCTGGCCGTGCTCACCGGGCTGATCGCGACCGCGGACGTGTTCGTGCAGAACCTCAAGCCCGGCGTGGCCGAGCGGTTCGGGCTCGGCGCGGCGTCGCTGCGGACGGCGCACCCGCGGCTGATCACCTGCTCGGTCGCCGGCTACGGCACCGGCGGCCCGTACGCCACCAAGAAGGCGTATGACCTGCTGGTCCAGTGCGAGGCCGGCCTGCTGTCGGTGACCGGCACCGCGGACGAGCCGGTCAAGGCCGGGATCTCGGTGGCCGACATCGCCGCCGGGATGTACGCGTTCAGCGGCATCCTCACCGCCCTCTACGAGCGGGAGCGCACCGGCGCCGGCAGCGCTCTGGAGGTGTCGCTGCTCGACGCGCTGGCCGAGTGGATGACCCAGCCGATGCTGTTCGCGACGTACGGCGGGGTGCCGCCGCGGAGGGCCGGCGCGCGGCACGCGTCGATCTCGCCGTACGGGCCGTACACCGCCGGGGACGGCAACGCGGTGTTCATCGGAGTGCAGAACGACCGGGAGTGGGTCGTGCTGTGCGCCCAACTGCTCGGCGACCCCGAGATGGCCGCGCGGTTCCCGGGCAACCCCGACCGCGTCGCGCACGACGACGAGATCACCGAGCTGATCGAGGCCGGCCTGGCCGGGATGACCGCGGACGCGGCGGCCGAGCGGCTGGACGCGCTCGGCATCGCCAACGCCCGACTGCGGACGGCCGCTGACCTGGCCGACCACCCGCAGCTTGCCGCCCGCGACCGGTGGTGGACGGTGCAGACCCCCGGCGGTCCGGTGCGGATGCCGCTGCCGCCGGTGACCGTCGCCGGCCGCACGCCGTCGCTCGGGCGGGTGCCGGCGCTGGGCGAGGACACCGGCGCAGTGCGGGGTGGCGTCCCGGGATAGTCCGGCCGGCATACGGTGGGCGGCGTGGCGGGGTCCGGGTCGAGCTGGTGCGCAAGCGCTACTCCCGGTCCGGGCGGAGTACGTCCGGCACACGGCTCGGCTGCGCCGCGTGCCCGACGGGCGCGCGCGGGCGGAGTCGGAGTCGCTGTTCGACCGGCTCGGGCTGCGGCCCGGCCCGGACGTGCCGGCCGGCGAGCTGTCCCGGGGCAACAGCCATAAGGTCGTGCTCGGGCTGCTCGGCGACGATCATCCGGCGCACCTGGCCGGCCCGCTGGTGGTGCTCTCGGTCGAGACCGCGGTCCTGTCGGTGGCGCTGGTCGCGGTCGCGATCCGGGTGACCCGGCAGCGCAGCTGAGCATCGCCTACGGTTTCCCGGGTGGACGGGGTCATCGCCTGGTGCGGGTTCGTCGGCGCGTGGCTGCTGGTGGCCGGGCCGGTCTACCAGGCCTCTCTGGAGTTGCACGAGCAGGACCTCGAACGGGAACGGATCCGACAGGTGACCGCGCAGGTGCCGGCACCGGCGCCGGTGTCGCCGTGGTGGTGGTTGCTGCCGCCGGTGCGCTACCTGCTGGGGCAGCGGCGGTCACGGCGGTGGCGGACGGACATGATGGCCGCGCTGAGCCGGGAGGACCTCGAGTCGCTGGTCGAGTACCTCGACAAGGCCCGCGGCTGGCTGCTCGTCGGCGCCGGCGGCTTCCTGCTCGCGACGAAGGAGACCTGGGAGCTGCACGAGCACTACGAGTGGTCGCAGGCGGTCTTCTGGATCCTGCTCGTCGGCAGCGCCCTCGCCGCCGCCCTCAACACCGTCATCAGCGTCCGCCGCAGCCACCACGTCCTCGACACCACCTGACCGGCGCCCCGACCACACGGTGTTCGCTCAGGCCAAAGGCTGCGCCGGTCCCGGGCACGACCCGCGATCGGGCTCGCGACGGACCTACACTTCGACGATGACCGCCGCGTACGACTCGAGGATCTCCATCACCTCGTGGATCGCCTCACGCCTGCGTAGGTGCGGCGGCTCAAGCGGCTCGTGAGCCAGGACGCGGAGCTGTCCGGCGCGGCCGACGACGCCACGCCCCCAGCGAGTCGACAGCTGGTCTGCTGGCGCTGATCGGCAGCGTCACCGGACCGGCCGACCTCGCCGAGGAGCACGACCGGCAGGTCGCGCGCAGGTTCTGGAGCCGCCCCGCCGACCCGGCGTGATCGCCACCGTCCTCGACACCGGGCCGATCGTCGCCGCCCTCAACAGAGCTGACCGGCGGGCACCGGGACTGTGCACGGCTGCTCGCGACCATGACCGGACGCCGGCTGCTGCCGAGCCCTGGGCTCACCGAGGTGTGCTGGCTCCTGGAGCGCTGGCCCGAGGTCGAGGCGGCGTTCCTCGACGAGACGGCCGACGGCGCCTTCGAGTTGATCCATCTCGCACCCGCGGATCTGACGCGCATGGCCGAACTGGTTCGGCACTACGCGGTGCGGTCGACGCCTCCGTTCTCGCCGTGGCGGAGCGGTTCGGATCCGATCGGGTCGCGACGCTGGATCACCGGCACTTCGGTGCGGTGAAGCCGGCGCACGTTCCTGCCTTGACGTTCGTTCCGTGAGCGCCGTGAGCGCCGTGAGCGCCGTGAGCGCCGTGAGCGCCGTGAGCGCCGTGAGCGCCGTGGGGGGCAGGGTGGGACTGTGGCGCGTGGGGAGCATCCGGAGCGGACGCCGGTGTATGGGGGTGCGCTCATGGTCGGGGCCATGGTCGTGTCGACCGTGGTGACCGCGGTCGGCGTGCCGATCGGGGTCAAGGTCGCGGTCTATGTGATCTCGCTGGTCGCGGCGCTCTTCGGGTTCGTGCTGACCTTCCGTGACTATGGCTAGTGGGCCGGGTCGGCCGGGCCGAACGTGGTCATGAACTGGTTGCGGAAGGTGTCCATCCGGGCGACCGGCGCGTTCGGGGCCGGGCGCAGGCCGGAGGTCCAGTTCCAGGAGGAGATCCGGTCCAGCACCTTCGGGTCCTTGGCCACGATCGTGATCGGCACGTCCCGGCTCGCGCCCTGCCCGGTGACGATCGGCGCCGGCTGGTGGTCGCCGAGGAAGACCAGCACCAGGTTCTTGTCGCCGTAGTTCTCGACGTACGACACCAGCGCGTCCAGCGCGTACTGGATCGAGCGGATGTACGAGGCCCGCAGCTTGTCGGCGTTGCCGAGGATCGACCCGGGCGGGCCGCCCTCCTGGTTGGCCGGGTCGTCGAAGATCGACCCGTTGCCGACCTGGTCCCAGCCGACCATCTTCGGGATCGGTGTCCACGGGCTGTGGCTGGAGACGGTGGTGATCTCCGCGAACACCGGCGCGTGCCCGGGCGCCAGCTCGTTGTGGTGGAGCACCGAGTAGAGGTACTGGTCCGGCATCGTCGCGTACGAGAACCGGGAGCCCTGATAGCCGAGGTTCCGCGCGTCGTAGTCCTGCTCGTAGCCGAAGAACCTGCCCTCCGGCCACGCCCCGGTGATCGCCGGCTCGACACTGACCGTCTTCCAGCCCGCCTTCTTGAACGCGCTGGTGAGGGTGAGCCGGTTGCTCGCCACCAGTGAGCGGTACCGCTGCTGGCTGTCGATGTAGAGCCCGGACAGCAGCGTCGAGTGCGCCAGCCAGCTCGCTCCGCCGACCGTCGACGAGCTGAGGAACGCGCTGCGGGAGCCGTAGCCGAGCGCGTCCAGCCGCTTGGTCGCCGCGTCGAGCTGGGCGTCCACCGGCGGGGCGAACCTCGGGTCCTCGACCGCGTAGCGCCCGTAGCTCTCCACGAACGTGAGCAGGACGTCCTTTCCGCGCAGGCCGTTGAGCAGCTGGTTGCCCGGGGTGTTCTGGAACGGATCGACCTTGGCCTGGGCCTCGAAGTCGGCCTGGTCGTGCAGGCTGTTGCGGATCGAGCCGAACCGGTTGGCGACGAGTGAGGCGTCGGCCCGGGACGCGAGCGCCCCGCCCTCGGCCACCTGGACGCCGAACGCCGCGAGCGCGATCCAGGCGACCGCGAGCACCGAGACGGTACGCAGGGTCGCGGTGTGGTGGGCGGCGACCAGCCGGGTCACCCGCAGCACCGCCAGCGTCATCAGCACGAGGATCGCGATCACCAGCAGGCACGCGCCGATCACGACCAGGACGGCGCCGAGCGTGCCGATCGAGTCCTGCACGACGCCGGTGGCGTCGCCGAGCAAGATCCAGTCGAGGACGAGATTGAAGTGCCGGGCCAGGATCGCGGTGAAGCCGAGGTCGACGATCTTGAGGATGGTCAGCAGGCCGAGGACGACGCCGAGCACGGCGGCGAGGATCACCCGCGGGCGGCGTGGGAGCACGACGAGCACCGCAACGGCGATGAGGGCTTCCAGCGGGATCCGTACGAACGAGGTGGCCTGCAGGGCGCCGTAGTCGTCCGGCACGACCAGCCCGAACAGGACGAGTGCGACCGCGAGCACGGTGAGCACCACGCCCACCACCACCCGCGCCCGCTTCTTCCCGGCCCCGCCCGCACCGTCGCCCTCGCCGGCCGCTGGATCAACCGGCCCGGTCCCGCCGGCCGCTGTTCCATCAGCGGTCTCGTCGGCGGTGCGGTCGGCCGCCCCGCCAGGCTCGCCTCGGTGGGCTGCGTCTGCCGGGGCTGCGTCTGCCGGGGCTGCGTCTGCCGGGGCTGGGTCTGCCGGGGCTGCGTCCGAGGCCGCCGCGGTGGGGCTGTCGGCGGTGGGGCTGTCGGCGGTGGGGTGGTGGGCGGTGGGCCTGTCGACGGGGAGGCGGGGTTCGGCGGGGTGGTTGGTGTCGAGGGTTGGGGCGGGTGCCGTGGGGGTGGGGTGGTCCGCCGGGTCCGCGGGGCTGGTCTCTGCCGCGGCGGACCGGCGGAGGCGGCTGATGAGGGACAACGGAGCGACCTTTCTAGCGGACCGGCGAGCGGGTGAAATGGTGCGCCTTCGCGGTGAGGTACGCCGCATTGGCCGGGCCGCGGAACTCCCCGGTCGGCACCTGCTCGGTGACCGTCACGCCCAGCTGCTGCAGCTGCGCCGTCTTGTCGGGGTTGTTGGTCAGCAGCCGGACCCGGTCGACGCCGAGCGCACCGAGCATCTGCACCGCGGGCGTGTAGTCGCGCTCGTCCTCCGCGTGCCCGAGCGCCAGGTTGGCCTCGTACGTGTTCATCCCGGCGTCCTGCAGCGCGTACGCGTCGAGCTTGTTGTAGAGGCCGATCCCGCGACCCTCCTGCCGGAGGTAGAGCACGAGGCCGCCGGCCGCGGCGATCCGCTCGACCGCCTCGCGCAGCTGCGGCCCGCAGTCACAGCGCTGGCTGCCGAACACGTCGCCGGTCAGGCATTCGCTGTGCGGGCGCACCAGCGGCTCGTCGGCCCCCGCCCAGCAGCCGAGCCGGAGCGCGAGGTGCTCGGCGCCGTCGACCAGGCCGTCGAACGTGACCACCTCGGTGGTCGTCGCGTACCCGTCCGGAAACCGCAGTGGCACCGACAACTGCCGGCGCACGCTCGCGGTGGGCGGCTCAGCCGACACGGGGGCTCGGAATCGACAGCGCCGGAGCGCGCGGCGCGGGATCGACCGCCGGCGGGCGCAGCCGACGGATCAGCAGCACGGCCGCCCCGGGCAGGCTGGCCACCAGCACCAGCGCCCCGTACAGCAGCGCCGTCGTGACGCCGAGACCCGCGGTCAGCCCGGCCGCCCCGAACGCCCACGCGGCCACGCCCTCGCGCGGTCCGAACCCGCCCACGTTCAGCGGCACCGTCATCACGACCAGCGCCAGCAGCGCGAGCGGAACCAGCACGGACGGCCCGGCCTGCACCCCGGCGGCCTGTGCGGCGATGAAGAAGGTGAGCACGTGCCCGGCCACCGCGACGACCGACGCGGCCCCGACCCACGGCCAGACGCCGCGGGCGAGCAGGCCGGCGGAGACGTCGGACCGCGCGGTTCGCAGCGCCCGCGCCCACCGTGACTCGCCGCCGCGCGGCAGGACCACGGTGAGCAGCGCCAGCACGGCCAGCAGCCCGAGCAGCACTCCCGCGACGACCGGCATCGCCGACCGCACCGGAGAGGCGAAGGTGAGCAGCACGACGAGGGCGAGCACCGACTGGACGATCTGCCCGGCGGTGCGTTCCCAGAACACCGCCCGTACGCCGCGGCCGACGTCGCCCACCTCGCGGCCGTGGTGCACCGCCCTATGGACGTCGCCGAGCACGCCGCCGGGAAGCGTCGCGTTGAGAAAGATCGACCGATAGCAGTCGGCGACAGCCGTGCGCAGCGGGAGCCGCAGCCGCAGGCCGTCCGCGATCACGCTCCATCGCCAGGCCGACGCGGTCGTCGTCACCATGCCGATCACAACGGCGAGAACGAGCGAGCGGGCATCGAGCTGGCGCACCGCGTCGAGGAACGGACCGGTGCCGACCCGCCACACCAGGACGGCGAGGATCGCGACACCGCCGAGCGGTCGCACCCAGGCCCAGACCGCCCCCGCACCGCGGGGCCGATCGTGCTCCCGCGCCCGCGGCAGAGCGCCTGCCTGAGGTGCCAGCACCGGTGCGGATGTCATCGGTCTCCCCTCGGACGCCACGTACGGGGGGAAGCACGGTGCAACCGGGGACGGGGTTCAGCCGGTTCAGCCGGTTCAGCCGGCATACAGATCCCGATGCCCGACGCACACCGTCAGCCGGCCGGTCCGCAACTGCTCCATCCGGGTCGGTTCGTACCCGTTGAGCTGGGCGGACAGGTCCGGATCCTGCTCAAGCGCGGCGCCGAGCCAGCCGTCGAACCAGGCCAGCGTGAGCGGCTCCGGACCCAGCCGCCAGGGCGTCTCGCGGATCTGTACGGCGATCCCGCGACTACGGAACGCAGTCACCGCGAGGTCGGCGGCGTCCGGGCCGGCCAGCGTCCGGCCACCGACCGTACGGCGTTGGTGGGCGTCGAAGGCGGCCGCCACCGCGGCGTCCAGCGGGTGCGGCGGATCGAGCCGCACCGCACCGACGACGGTCAGCGTGAGCAGCGTCGGCCGGCCGGCGCAGGCGGCGACCAGCGCCTGGATCTCGGCCGCGGTGAGCATGTCCAGCAGCGCGGAGCAGGTGACCAGCGAGGCGTCGGCCAGGTCGGCGGCGGTGAGCCGGGTCAGGTCGCCGACTCTGGTCTCGACGCTGACCCGGGGCGGCAGTCGCCGAGCGGCGAGCGCCAGCAGCTCGGCGTCCCGGTCGTGCAGCACCCAGTGCTGCGGCGCCGGCAGTCGGGGCGCCAGCCAGCGGGCCATCGAGCCGGTGCCACTGCCCAGGTCGTGAATCAGCAGCGGCGGTCGCAGCGCGAGCCGGTCGACCAGCTCGGCCGAGCGGGCGGCCGCGTCCGCCGGTTCGCGCAGCGCCAGCCAGTCGGCGAACCCGGTCATGCCGCCGCCAGCACGCCGGACACGATCCGGGCGGTGACGTCCCAGCCGGTCAGCGTCTCCCGCCGGCCCTGGGCCGACCGGCGCAGCCGCTCCCGCAGTGACGCGTCGGTCAGCCAGAGGCGGACCGCGCCGGTCAGCTCGTCCGGCTCGACCAGCAGGGCGGGCACGGTGCCGTCCGGGGCGTGGCCGACCGCGACCGGCAGGCCGCCGACCCGGACCGCCAGCACCGGGACACCGCGGGCCAGCGCCTCGGTCGCGACCATCCCGTACGTCTCCCCGCGGGACGCGGAGACCAGCAGGTCGGTCCGGGCGTACGCGGCCGCCAGCTCGGGTCCGGTGAGCGCGCCGGCCAGCCGGATCCGGTCGTCGAGCCGGGTCCGCAGGGCGGTCACGAAGTCCGGCTCGCGGGTCAGCGAGCCGACGCAGGTGCAGGCGAACGGCTCAGGTACGGCGGCGAGCGCGTCGGCGAGCCGATCCTGGCCCTTGTGCGCGGCGACCGCGGCGACGCAGAGCAGCCGGTCGCCGGCCGGGGACGGCGTGGCCAGCGGGGCCGCGTCGACCCCGGGGGTGGCCACGTGCACCGGCACCGGTAGCCGGGTCCACGGGCTCGTGGTGACCACCGCGCGGGCCGCGTCCAGCACCGCGGCCTCGCCGGCGGTGTCCAGCGGCAGGTGGACGAGCAGCACCAGCCGCAGCCGGGCCGCCGCCGGCACCACGACGTCGGCGGCGGCCGACCCGACCAGACCGTCGACCAGCACGATCCCGCCGTCGGGTACCGACGCCAGCGCCGCGGCCAGCCCGGTCAGCTCGTCGCCGGTCGGGGTCGGCCACGCCCCGGGCACCGCGATCTCCCGCACCGACCAGCCCAGCGCGACCAGCCCGGTCAGCAACCGCCGGTCGTACAGGTTCCCCCCGCTCGGGCTCGCCGGGTCGTCGATGTCGTTCGGCAGGACGGCGTAGACCGCGCTCATAGGTCTCGCTCGTAGCTGGCCCAGGCGACGTGCGATTCGTGCAGCGTGACCGTGATGCCGGTCAGCCCCCGCGCGGACTCGCCGAGCGCGCCGGCCCGCACGCGCTCGGCCAACCGGTCGGCGACCACCCGCGCCAGCAGCTCGGTCGAGGTGTTCCGGCCGGCGAACGCCGGCTCCTCGTCGAGGTTGCGGTAGTTCAGCTCGCCCAGCACCGTGCCCAGCTCCGCGGTGGCCGCGCCGATGTCGACGACCAGGTCGTCCGCGTCGAGCTCGGGTCGCCGGAACGCCGCGTCGACCACGTACGTGGCGCCGTGCAAGCGTTGGGCCGGCCCGAAGACCTCGCCGCGGAAGCTGTGGGCGATCATCACGTGGTCACGGACGGTCACGCTGTACACAGGGTCACTCTCCGTAGGTCACGAGGTGGCAGAGGGCGGGCAGGTCGCCGGACGCCAGCCCGGCCAGGACGGACGGCAGCTCGGCGAACGGCGACCGCCCGGTGATCAGGGCGTCGAACCGCGGGTCGCGCAGCAGGTCGAGGGCGAGCGCGAGTCGCTGCCGGTAGGTCCGGTCCGGCCGGGCCACCGTGCCGACCTGGCTGCTGCGGATGGTCAGCCGGCTCGAATGGAAGGCACCGCCGAGGGCAAGCTCGACCGCGTGATCGCCGTACCAGCTCAGCTCGAGCACGGTGCCCTCCGGCGCCAGCAGCTCCAGCGACCGCCGCAGTCCGGGGCCGGTCGCGCTGGCGTGCACGACCAGGTCCCGACCGGCCGCCGCGTCGGCTGGCGCGGCGAACGGGACGCCGAGCGCAGCCGCTACCGCCTGCCTGCCCGGATCGGCGTCGACCAGTTCCAGCTCCACGCCGGGGAACCGGGCCAGCAGCGCGGCCACGCAGCAGCCGACCATCCCGGCCCCGACCACGGTGACCCGGTCGCCGATCCGCGGCCGGGCGTCCCAGAGCGCGTTGACCGCGGTCTCGACCGTGCCGGCCAGCACCGCCCGCTCGGCCGGCACCCCGGCCGGCACCGGCAGCACCGCCTCGGCCGGCACCACGTACGCGGTCTGGTGCGGGAAGAGGCAGAACACCGTCCGCCCGAGCAGCTCGGCCGGCCCGGCGGTCACCTCGCCGACGTTGAGGTAGCCGTACTTCACCGGCGCGGGAAACTCGCCCTCCTGGAACGGCGCGCGCATCGTCGCGTACTGGTCCGGCGGCACCTGGCCGCGGAAGACGAGCGTCTCCGTGCCCCGGCTGACCCCCGAAAACAGGGTCCTGACCTGCACCTCGCCGGGACCGGGCGCGGGCAGCGGCGCCGTCCGGATCTCGCCGGTCCCGGGCTCGCGCAGCCAGAACGCACCGGCCTCGCTCGCCATCGGTCCCCTCTCCTGCCCGAACCGAACGGTAGTCGGTCCCGTAGTGACCGGCGCGGACACCCAACGTGACGGAGGCGGAGTGCCGACGGTTCGTACGGAAGCGCTGGTCGGATTCGTGGGCCAACTGGTGGTTCTCGCGGTCCTCGCGGTCGCCGTCGGTCTCGGGTGGGCCGGCTGGCTGGTCGGGGTCGGGTACGGGCTGGTGGTGCTGCTCCTGCTGCGCCGGTCCAGGCTCGGTCCTGCCGACCGGGTGACGCTGGCGCGGGCGGCGCTGATCGGCGGCGTCACCGCGCTGGTCGCCGGGTCGGCGCTGCGGCCGGAGCCGGTCGCGCTGCTGGTCGCGCTGGCCGCGGTGGCGCTGGCGCTGGACTCCGTCGACGGGTGGGTCGCCCGCCAGACCGGCACGGTCTCCGCGCAGGGGGCGCGCTTCGACATGGAGGCGGACGCGTTCCTCATCCTCGTGCTCGGCGGGTACGTCGCCGGCTCGCTCGGCGGCTGGGTGCTCGCCCTCGGCCTCATGCGGTATGCGTTCGTTGCGGCCGGCTGGGTAGTGCCCTGGATGCGGACCGAGCTCCCGCCGCGATACTGGCGCAAGGTCGTTGCGGCGACCCAGGGCGTCGTGCTCGTGGTCGCGGCGTCCGGTCTGCTGCCGCGGCCCGTCGCCGTCGCCCTGGTGGTGCTAGCGCTGGCGCTGCTGGTCGAGTCCTTCGGCCGCGACGTGGGCTGGCTGTGGCGCCACCGCGAGCAGCGCGCAGTGAGGGGGCCGGTGTATGAGTCGGTTCGAGGCGGTCCTGTTCGACGCGGGGGACACGCTGATCCGGCTGACCGGCAGCGGCACGGAGTTGCTGCACGAAGCGGCGGCCACACTGGGCTCGTCCCTGGATCCCGACGCGGCGGGGCAGGTCTGGCAACGGGTGCTCGACCGCGGTAGCACCGCGGAGGAGCTGGCGAAGGGTCGGGACCTGTCCACCGACCGGCACCGCGCGGTGTGGACCGAGCTCTACGCCGCGGCCGGCTGCGAGGAGCTGGCCACCGGTCTCAGCGACCGGCTGTACGAGCGCACCGTCGCGGCCGAGTCGTGGGAGGCATTCCCGGACGCGCTGCCCACGCTGGAGGCCGTACGGTCGCGCGGCGTGCGGGTCGCCGTGGTCAGCGACACCGGGTTCGACCTTCGGCCGGCGCTGGAGCGGCTGGGTCTCATGGCGCACCTCGACGCGGTGCTCATGTCGTACGAGCAGGGCGTGTGCAAGCCCGCCGCGTCGGTCTTCCACGCCGCGTGCGACCGGCTCGGCGTCCGGCCCGAGCGGGCGCTCATGGTCGGCGACAACCCGCTCACCGACTCCGGCGCCGTGACCGCCGGTCTGTACGCGTTCCTGCTGCCGGCGCCGGCGCCCACCGGACCGCGCGGGCTGGACCACGTGCTGTCGCTGCTCTGAGTTGGCAGACTGGCGGCATGCACGAAGAGGATCCGGCCTGCGCGGTCGCGCACAGCGAGGTGCCGTCGGCGGACGCGATCGCGCACAGCGACGCGCCGGCCCCGGTCGACGGGCGCACCGTGGTCGCGGTGTTCTCCTCGCCGGTCGCCCGCAGCCTGCTGCGTTTCGCCCGGGAGACCGGCTTCCGGACCGTGCTCTACGAGCCCGCGCCGGACCGGGTGACCGACGCCGACCGGCAGCTGGCCGACCTGGTCGTCAGCGACGCCGACCCGGTCGTGCTGGACCCGGACAGCGACGTCGTCGTCACCGACCACCACCGGGACGAGCTCGGGCCGGTGCTGCGGGACGTACTCGTCGGCAAGCCCCGCTGGGTCGGCCTGATGGGCAACCCGCGACACCAGGGTCCGCACGTCGAGGCGCTGGCCGCGCTCGGCGTGCCCGCCGCGGACGTCGCCCGGGTGCACCGGCCGATCGGCCTGAACATCGGCTCCCGCACGCCGCCGGAGATCGCCCTGTCGGCGCTGGCCGGCCTGCTCGCCGACCGCAACGACCGGCCCGGCGGCTTCCACTTCCCGACCCCGGCCTGAACCCTCCCGTAGCGGTGCGGCGTCCCGCCGCCGGCCGGCATCAGGTCTAACCCGCCCGTCGCCTCCGCGGCGGCGCAGGAGCGTGACGTGCGCCTCCTTTGGGTACCAGCCGGACGTGAGCATCACGAAGCCGGCAGGCGAGCGGACGGTCTGGCAGGAGCTGGGTACGGCCGGGAAGCGGTTCGTGCCCTGGTGGTTCGCCGTGGGGGTGGTCGTGGTCCTGCTCGGGCTGCTGATCACGAAGGTCCTGGAGGACACCGGGTTCGCCGACGCGGACGCCGGGCTGGACCGCTGGCTGGAGAAGCAGCGCACGCCGACCGGCGAGACGCTCACACACATCGGTACGTGGTTCGGCGAGACGCCGACGATCATCGGGTTGACGGCGATCACCGTGATCGCGTTCCGGTTGGCGTTCCACCGCTGGCGGGAGTCGGTGATCCTGGCGATCTGCGTCACCGGCCAGGCGGTGATCTTCCTCGTCACGACGATGCTCATCGACCGGGACCGGCCGCCGGTGCGCCACCTCGACGACTCGCCGCCGACGTCCAGCTTCCCGTCCGGGCACACTGCCGCGGCGACGGCGTACTACCTCGGCACGGCGCTGATCATCGCCTGGCACACCCGGCAGGTCTGGCTGCGCTGGCTGATCGTCATCGTCGGCGTGCTGATCCCGCTCATGGTGGCGAGCTGCCGGATGTACCGCGGCATGCACTACCCGACCGACACCGCCACCAGCCTCCTGCTCGGCCTCGCGCTGCTGGCGATCGCCTTCCACGCGCTGCCGCTGTCCGGCGGCCGGCCGGACTCGGGCCAGGACCGGGACCGCCGCCGGCACCGGGTCGAGTCGGCGCCGTCCACGGCCGGGCTCACCCGCACCCAGCCGTAGCGAAGTTCGGGCCCGGCTTTGGTCCGATCCGTCGGGCTTGCTGGCTAGGCTGCCGGCATGATCCCGTTCTCCCCCGGTGCCGCCGTCCGCGCCGCCGGACCGGCGGTGGCGGCGGTCCTGCCGGCCGGCATGTCCGGGCGGTGGCCGGCCCGGCTGGCGGTGGTGCTGGCCACCGACGTGGCCGCGCGCCGGTTCGGCCGGCCCGGGATCACGGTTGTCGGCATCACGCCGGGCGAGGGGAAGGAGTTCCCGCCGGCCAAGCAGCTCGCCGCCGACGCGGCCGGCACGGCCGGCTGGGTCGGCGCCACGGCGCTGCTGACCGCGGCCGCCGACCGGCTGCGGGTCCCGCCGGCGGTGACCGCGGTGCTGCTCGGCGCCGCCGTCTACGCCGGTGAGCTCAAGGGCCGGGCGCTCGCCGAGCAGGCCCTCGCCGCCGCCGACCAGGCCCGCGTCCAGCTGGACGAGCTGCCCGAGACCCAGCCCACCACCCCCTGAAACAGGGAAGTCGCCCTCACCGGCGAAGTGCCGGCTCCCGGTCAGCGGGCAGCGCGTCGAGTCGGGCCACCGCAGCACCGGTCAGTCGAGGAAGGCCGCGAGCATCGGGACGACCAGGTCGGGCCGGCGCGGCGACGCCGGCCAGCTGCTCGTCCGTCCAGCCCTCGAGCTGGGACGCGACGCCGGACAGCATGGCCACGAAGTCGTCGAAATGCTCGGGGTGCGGCGAGAGCCGCTTGTACGCCTCGGTCATGTCGGCGAAGTCCTGCGGCGTCGGCATCCGGGTCGACGTCGTCGCCGGCCGGCGCCGTGCCAGCCTCTCACCCTGGCTACGAGCGGCGCCGGTCCGGATCGACACCCGGCCGGAAGGTCAGGACGGGCAGGCCGGCGCGACGAACCCGGCGTGCGCGCCCGGGGTCTGGTCGGTGAACTTGCACCCGAACGTCGGCGAGGCGACCACGCGCGCGTCGGTCACCCGGTCGCCGTCCGGCCGGTGCCCGGTGCGCACCCAGTTGACCAGGTCGCCGAAGCCGCGCTGGAACTCGGCCTGGGTGAAGTCGCAGTGCCCAACGCCGCGGATCGCCCGGCTGACGAACAGCCTGCTCTCGCCGTGCGCGGCCACCCGCTGCGCGTAGATCTGCTCCATCTTGAACGGCACGAACAGGTCGCCGATGTCGTGCATCGACAGCACCGGGATGTGTGGGTCGCCGACGACCTTCGGGATCCCGGTCAGCCCGCGAGACGGCGGCGTCGTCGCCGCGACCCGGAGCACCGACCGGTTCAGCGCGATCTCGGCCGCGGTCAGCGGGCCGCGGTTGTCGCCGATCCGGTAGAGCGTGAACCGGTTGTCGACCACGTTGCCGTCGGCGATCCCGATCGTGCCGCCGGTCAGCCCGGGATAGACGCCGAACAGGAACGGCACGTTGGTCAGCGGCGCGAAGCCGAAGCTCGACCAGAACGCGAACCCGCTGGCGAAGCCCGGCCGGATGCCGCCGCTGCGCAGCTCGACCGTGCTCGCCCAGGTCTGCCCGGTCGGGGTCAGCGACACGCTCGCCGGGTTGCCGGACACGAAGCCGGTGCCGAGCTTCGGCAGCTGGGACAGCACCTGCGCGTCGTAGGTCGGCGCGTACGCCTGGCCGGCCTCGAACGTCATCGGGAACTGGATCGCCGTCCCGGTCAGCGCGGCGGCGGTCACGTTCGCGTCGGTGAAGTAGTCGAACAGCTTCGTGTCGCCGAGCACGCCGCAGGCCGGCATCGCGCCGACGAAGTCGCCGCGGAAGTGCTCGATCTCGACCGCGGTGATGTGGCCGCCCATCGAGACACCGGTCATATAGACGCCGCGGGCGGTGCGGACCTTCCCGGCGAACAGGCCGATCAGCGCGTGCGAGTCGAGCACGCCCTGGCCGACGTCGTAGCCGTTGGTCGAGTATCCGGACGCGGCCCAGGCGAACCCGTGCGCGACGAGGTAAGTCCGGAGCGGCGAGTCGTCCACCCACACCGTGGTGCCGTTGCCGCGGAAGCCGTGCGCGAAGAGCACCAGCTGGCCGTTCCAGTGCTGCTTCGGCACCTCGATCCGGTACGGCGCGCCGGCCAGGATGCCGGTGAACGTCCGCGAGATCGGATGTCCGGCCGCGTTGGTCTGCGGCACGAACCGCGCCCCGGTGTACGCGGTGCCGTCGAACACGCAGCGGGGGTCGGCCACGGAGTAGCCGGCCTGGGTGCTCGACGGGGTGGTGGTGCAGTCCGGACCGGCCGGCGCCGGATCCTCGACCGGCGGCCGGGGCCGCGGATGGGACGGTCCCGGCTGCGCCTGGGCGGCCGCGGGCAGCCCCAGCACCAGCACCAGCAGACCGAGCAGAACTCCGAGCGGGCGCTTCCACCCTGCGCGTCGGATCAACGCCGGCACCTCCACACTGAGGCACGATCAGGACCGGGACGCCTGATCCTGGCATCCGCCCGGCCACCGCGCCATAAGCGCGCCTTTACCCCGGCGTCACCAGCCGGGGAAAGACACGGGACGGGTCAGCCACGCTTGCGCAGCCGGCCCCACGGCTTCGCGACCGACAGGATCGTCGCGAGCGTCAGCGCGGACAGCGACACCGTCGGCGGGAAGAACAGGTCGGACATGTCCCGCTCGACCGCCGTCCCGGCGGCCAGCTCCCGGCCGTACTGAGCGACCTCGCCGAGCCCCGGCTGCAACGCGACCAGGATCAGCGTGCAGAGCAGGACGTTGAGCGCCAGCTTGACCGCCACCCACCAGTAGCGGACCAGGCCGTACTTGCTACCCAGCCCGAGGATCACCCCGGTCACCAGGCTGACCAGTCCGGAGACGAGCATCGGCCAGACGACGAACGTACCGAGCGCCTGGTAGGCCAGCCCGCGCGTCGACGGGTCGTCGCTCAGCCAGCCGGTCAGCACCAGCACCGCGACGATCACGTCCACGCCGACCCAGCTGCCGACGGAGAGGATGTGCAGGACAAGGACGGTCTTGCGGGCACGCCCGCGCAGCCGGAACGGTGCTCGCCGGGCCGGTTCGGGGCGGCGGGTCTGCGTCACGGTTGTCATGCCGACAGCCTCTCCGCCGCCCCGCGCCGGCGCATCCGCCGGAGAACGACCCTTCCCGTACGCAACTCGACGTACGCGCGCCTCAGCGGTGCGCGGTGACCAGCCAGGTCTGCATCGGCAGCACAACGCCGTCGTCGTCCGCGTACGGAGCCAGATCGCGCTCGAGCTCCGCGCCGAGCCCGTCGACCTGCGCCGGGTCGAGCAGCGCACCCAGCGGACTGCCGGCCGCCTCCTGCCGCAGGAACTCCCGCGCAGACGGGAAGCGCGGCAGCACGGTGGCGATCCGGACCCGTACGCCGGTGAAGTCGGCATCCGTCAGCAACCGGCGCAGCCCGTCCCGGTCCGGGCCGGACAGCGGGCGCCGCATCACGGCGCCCGCCTCCGGTCCGGCCCACCGGTCCACCGCGTCGACGAACGCCGACCACGCGGGGTGGTGCTCGATCCCGCGCCAGACCGCCAGCGCCAGCCGCCCGCCGGGCACGAGCACGCGATGCACGTCGCGCAGCGCACCGGCCGGGTCGGGGAAGAACTGCAGTCCCTGCTGGCAGCAGACCAGGTCCGCGGTGCCGTCGCCGAGCGGCAGCGCGCCGGCCGCGGCCACCCGCCAGTCGACCCGCGGCTCCGCGGCGGCCGCGAACGCCACCATCGCGTCGCTGATATCCACCCCGGTCACCGACAGGCCGCGGTCGGCGAGTCGGCGCGCCACCGCGCCGGTGCCGCAGGCCAGGTCCACCGCCCGCTCGCCGGCCACCGGCGCGGCCAGCCGCACCAGTAGCTCGGCGCACGGGACGAAGAACTCCGGCACGAGATACCGCTCGTACGCCCGCGGGACCTCCGTCACGGGCGGGCCTCGTACACGAGGTTGAACGGGGTCTCCGCGACCCGCCGGAACGTGCCGAACCCGGCCTCCGACACGATCTTGCCGACCGGTGCCTCGCCGGCCTGGTTGCCGAGCGCGTCCGCGGCGCCCTCGGAGATCGCATGCGGCACGCAGAGGAATGTAGAGAAGTTGTAGTAGACCCGACCGACCGGGGTGAGGTTCTCCGCGACCGAACCGCCCGCGTACGGCTCGACGATCAGCCAGATCCCGTCGTCGGCGAGCGCCGTGCGGATGTGCCGGGCCGCGCCCACCGGGTCGCCCATGTCGTGCAGGCAGTCGAACGTG
>DATBFW010000073.1:0-3998 GCA_036558285.1 Mycobacteriales bacterium
GAGGGCGCGGCCGAGGCGCTGGCGACCCTGCGCCGGCTGGCCGGCCAGGTCACCGCGGTCGAGGACGCCTCGGACCGGATCCAGCCGTCCCGGCTGGCGGCCGAGCGGGACCGGATCACGGCCGCGGTCGCCGCCGCATCCTCCGAGCGGGTACGGGCTGAGCGGCAGCGGTCCCTGGACAGCGTCAGCGAGCAGCTCGAGGTCGCACGCCGGCTGGCCGGGGCGCGGGACGAGCTGCTGGCCCGGATGCAGGCGACCGCGCTGACCCTCGACGGGCTGGTGGCGCGGACCGCCGAGGTGCTCGCGATGTCGGTGTCCGGCGGCGTGGACTCCTCCGAGGACCGGCTCGCTGACCTCGCGGCCGACCTCGACGGGCTGCGCAGCGGGCTGGCCGAGGCGGAGGCTGTCTCCCGGCGGGTCCTCGACGGCTGAGATGACCTGGCACGATGAAGGCAAGCGCCGCGTACCGTAGGGGTGCGCGAAGGACGGAGGATCCCGGACCATGGCCAACCCGTTCGTGAAGACATGGAAATACTTCATGTCCTGGTTCGGTGCGCAGGTTGACGAGCGGGCCGACCCGAAGATCCAGATCCAGCAGGCGATCGAGGAGGCCCAGCGCCAGCACGAGGCGCTGTCCCGGCAGGCCGCCGCGGTGATCGGCAACCAGCGCCAACTGGAGATGAAGCTGTCCCGGCAGATGTCGGAGGTGGAGCGCCTGCAGGCCTCCGCCCGGCAGGCGCTGACCCTCGCCGACCAGTCCCGGGCCAAGGGCGACGAGGCCAAGGCGACGGAATACGAGCAGACCGCGCAGATCTTCGCCACCCAGCTGGTCTCGGCCGAGAACTCGATGGAGGACCTGAAGGGCCTGCACGATCAGGCCCTGCAGGCCGCCGAGCAGGCCAAGAAGGCGGTCGAGCAGAACGCGATGCTGCTGCAGCAGAAGCTCGCCGAGCGGACCCAGCTGCTGTCCCAGCTGGAGCAGGCGAAGATGCAGGAGACCGTGTCGGCCTCGCTGCGGCAGATGTCGGAGCTGTCGGCGCCGGGCACCACGCCGTCGCTGGGCGAGGTGCGGGAGAAGATCGAGCGGCGGTACGCGAACGCGCTCGGCCAGGCCGAGCTGGCGCAGAACTCGGTCGAGGGCCGGATGCTCGAGGTGCAGAAGTCGACGCTGGACATGGCCGGCAACGCCCGGCTGGAGCAGATCCGCGCCAGCATGCAGGGCGGCCAGCTCGCGTCCGCGCCGCCGACCCCGGCCGTCGAGGGACGCCAGACCCCGGCGGTGGAGGCCGGCCACCCGGAGCAGTCCGAGCCGGTGGCCGACCCGGCCGCGCAGGCCCGCCTCGACCAGCTGCGCGCAGACCAGGGCTGACCACCGTGTCCGCGAGTCGCTCACGCCGTTTCGAGACGTGGGCGGCTGCGGTCACGGCGCGGTCGGCGCAGGACGTCGACCGCACGGGCGGCGATCCGGCCGGGCGCGTTCCGGGGCTGGCCGAGTTCGCCCGCCGCGAGCTGGCGGAGCTCGTCGTGGCAGGCCGGGAGGCGTTCGCCGAGCGGCTGGCCGAGCTCGGGCAGCCCGACCCGGCGCGCAAGCACGCCAAGCAGGTCCGCCGGGCCGAGCGGAAGGTACGGATGCAGGCGACCGTCGCGGTCGGCTTCGCCGGGCTGACCGGGGTCGCCGCCGCGGCGAGCGCCCCCGAGATCGCCGACGTCGGTCTCGGGGCGGTGGCGCTGCTGGCCGGCGCGGCCGCGGTCCGGGCCGGGCGCCGGCTCGCCGGCCTGCGCCGGCAGCCGCCGCCACCGCCGCGGTCGGCCCGTCCGCCGAAGGACTCGCCGGCCCGGTCGCCGCTGGACCGGCTCGCCGCCCAGGAGCAGACGCTGCACGTGCTGCTCGGCCACCTCGGGGAGGCGGCCGCCGAGCCGCGCCGGGTCGCCGCGAGCGCCGCCGCCGGGCTGCGCGACCTCGGCGCCCGGCTGACCGCCGTGCACCGGGCGCACCGGGTCTCCGGCGGGCTGCACGACGCGGTCGACGCGCTGCGGCGGCAGCTCGACGCCGGCATCGCCGCGTACGACGCGCTGGTCGTCGCGGCGGCCGACGCGGTCGCCGCGGACGCCGGCCTGCGCACGCCGGCACCGGCCCTGCAGGAAGCCACCGACACCCTCGCCGGCCTCGCCGCCGGCTTCCGCGCCGTCGCCTGACGCGAGCCTGATCGACCCTCCGGCGCGGGAGCCCGACCGGGGGTTAGGCGAGCTGGCGGCGGACGCGGTCGCGGTCGGCCTTGCGGAGGGTGCCGACCGCCTGCTCCCATGCGTGCCGGATCAGCTCCGCCACCTCGTCGTCCGGGACGGACCCGTCCAGCACGATCGTGTTCCACAGCCGCTTGTTGGTGTGGTATCCCGGCGTCACCGCGGCGTACTGCGCGCGCAGCTCGAGCGCGAGGTTCGGGTCGCACTTGAGGGTGACCCGGCCCGGCTCGTCGTTCGGGGACCAGATCGCGAACACCTTGCCGGCGACCTTGAACACCGGGACCCCTTCCCCGAACGGCTCCTCCTCCGTCACCTCGGGCAGCTCGGACGCGACCGCACGCACGGACTCCATGCCGGCAGCATTCCGTACGCCGGCAGCATTCCGTACGCCGGCACCGGGTGGGACCGTCAGCCGGCGGTGAGCTCGGCCAGGCGGCGGGCGAGGAACTCCCGGTCGGCGGTGTTGCCGGCGCCGGCGATCGCCTCCCGGTACGCGGCGGCGGCCTCGGCGGTCCGGCCCAGCCGGCGCAGCAGGTCGGCCCGGGTCGCCGGGAGCAGGTGGAAGCCGGCCAGCGGGCCGTCCAGGTCGGCGAGCAGGTCGAGCCCGGCCGCCGGGCCGTCCACCTCGGCGACCGCGACGGCCCGGTTGAGCCGCACCACCGGCGACCCGGTCAGCTCGTCCAGCGCCGCGTACAGCGTGGCGATCCGGTCCCACGCGGTGTCCTCGGCCCGTCGGGCCCGCGCGTGCTCAGCCGCGATTGCCGCCTGCAGCAGGTAAGGGCCGGCGGGGCCGCGGCGGGCGGCCGAGCGCAGCAGGGACAGCCCTTCGGCGATCTGGCCGGCGTCCCACCGGGTGCGGTCCTGCTCGGGCAGCAGCACCAGCCGCCCGTCCGGGCCGGTGCGCGAGTCCCGCCGGGCGTGCTGGAGCAGCAGCAGCGCGAGCAGCCCGGCCGCCTCCGGCTCGTCCGGCATCAGCGTGACCACCACCCGGGCCAGCCGGATCGCCTCGTCGCAGAGGTCGTGGCGGACCGGCTCCTCCCCGGAGCTGGCCGAGTGGCCTTCGGTGAAGACCAGGTAGAGCACGGCCAGCACACCGGCCAGCCGCTCCGGCAGCTCGGCGTCGCTCGGCACCCGGTACGGGATGCCGGCGGCGGTGATCTTCTTCTTGGCCCGGGTGATCCGGGCGGCCATCGTCGGCTCCGCGACGAGGAACGCCCGGGCGATCTCGGCCGTGGTGAGGCCGCCGAGCAGCCGCAGCGTCAGCGCGACCCTGGCCTCGGCCGGCAGCGCCGGGTGGCAGCAGGTGAACAGCAGCCGCAGCCGCTCGTCCGGGATGGTCGACATGTCGGTGACCACCTCCGGTTCCTCGGGCAGCAGCAGCGGCAGCTTGCGGGCGAGCGTGGCCTCCCGGCGGAACCGGTCGGTCGCCTTCCGCCGGGCCGCGGTGAGCAGCCACGCGTCCGGCTTGGTCGGGATCCCGTCCCGCGCCCAGGCGGTCAGCGCGCTCTCGTACGCGTCCTGCAGCGACTCCTCGGCCACGTCCAGGTTGTTGCCGACGAGCCGGGTGAGCAGGGCGAGCAGGCGCCCCCAGTGCTCGGCGTGCGCGTCCTCGACCGCCTGCCGGGCCGCCTGGGTGGCGCCGCCGGACAGCGGCTCGGCGTGCGCATCCACCGACCGCTGCGCCGGCCGGGTGTCCCGGCCGGCGCGCGCCTGCTCGACCGCTGCCCCCGCGCTCACTTCGCCTTGCGGACCTC
>DATBFW010000074.1:0-15423 GCA_036558285.1 Mycobacteriales bacterium
GGTCACCGTCAGGGTCGGCAGGCCGGCTTCCAGCAGGGCGCCGGGCTCGCCGAGCCGGGCGGCGGCCAGCACGAACACCGGGTCGGCGAGCAGCCGGCGACAGGCGAACGCCAGCGCCTCGGCCTACGGCCGGTCGAGCAGGTGGGCGTCGTCGACGACCAGCCCGAGCGGGCGGTCCTCGCTCCACCGGACCAGCAGGCTGAGCACCGCCGCCCCGACCGCGAGCCGCTCCGCGACCGGGCCGGACCGCAGCGCCAGCGCGACACCGAGGGCCTGGGCCTGCGGCGGCGGCAGCCGATCGAGATCGGCCGCGGTCGGCCGGAACAGCTGGGCCAGCCCGCCGAACGGCACGTCCCGCTCGGCCTCGGAGCCGGTCACCCGCAGCAGCCGCGCTCCGGTCGCGACCGACCGCGCGTAGTCCAGCAGCGACGTCTTGCCGATCCCGGCCTCGCCGGTGAGCACGAGCACCCCGCTGCGTCCGAGCCTGGCGCCGGCCACGAGGGCGTCGACGGCCTGCCGCTCGGCGTCCCGCCCGACGAGCACCCGACCAGTGTGGACTAGGGGGGCACCCGGATGCGATCGAATCCGCTCCCCGGCGAGCGTGAGGGCACACCCGCTGCCCGAGGAGGCACAGCAATGACCACCACAGCACCGCCGGTGCTCGACCCGGACAAGCTGATGGCGTTCGTCTTCCGCGCCGTCGACGAGGTCGGCGCGACGCTCAACACCGCCCTCGTCGTCATGGGCGACAAGCTCGGCTACTACCGGCTGCTCGCCGACGGCCCGCTGACCGCTGCCCAGCTGGCCGAGCGGTCCGGCACCGGCAGCCACTACGCCCGGGAGTGGCTCAACGCCCAGGCCGCCGGCGGCTACGTCAGCTACGACCCGGCCACCGGGCAGTACACGCTGCCGCCCGAGCTCGTCGTCGCGCTGACCGACGAGTCGAGCCCGGCGTACCTGCCCGGCTTCTTCCAGATCGCGTACGGGACGGTCCGCGACGCCGACAGCGTCCTGGCGGTGGCCCGGGCCGGCGACGGAGTCGGCTGGCACGACCACAACGGCGACGTGCACGTCGGCTGCGAGCGGTTCTTCCGCACCATGTACAACGGCCACCTCATCGGCGAGTGGCTGCCGGCGCTGACCGGCGTCGTCGCCAAGCTGCAGGCCGGCGGCACGGTCGCCGACATCGGCTGCGGGCACGGCGCGTCGACCGTGCTGATGGCGGAGGCGTTCCCGGCCTCGCGGTTCCACGGCTCGGACTACCACCGCGGGTCGATCGACACCGCGCGCGACCGGGCGACCACGGCCGGCGTCGCCGATCGGATCGAGTTCGAGACCGCGAGCGCGCAGCAGTTCACCGGCACCGGCTACGACCTGGTCACCACGTTCGACGCGCTGCACGACATGGGCGACCCGATCGGCGCGGCCCGGCACGTGTACGAGAGCCTCGCCGACGACGGCACCTGGATGATCGTCGAGCCGGCCGCCGGCGACGCGATCGAGCAGAACCTCAACCCGGTCGGCCGGGCGTACTACGGCTTCTCCACCCTGCTGTGCACGCCGTCCTCGCTGGCGCAGGAGGTCGGGCTCGCGCTCGGCACCCAGGCCGGCCCGGCCCGGATCAAGGACGTCATCACCAGCGCGGGCTTCACGCAGTTCCGCATCGCGGCGCAGACTCCGTTCAACAACGTCCTGGAGGTGCGCAAGTGACGACAAGCGGGGGTACCACCTGCCATCGGGTGGTCGCGTCGCCATGAGCGCTCTGGAGTCAGGCCAGGCCCGGCTCCCCGACCGCGAGGGGGTCGCCGTCCGTGACGGCGTCCCCCTCGCGTGGGCGAGCTACGGCTCGGCCGAGACCACGGTCGTGCTGATGCCGACGTGGTCGATCGTCAACTCCCGGGTCTGGAAGGCCCAGGTGCCCTACCTGTCCCGGCACTTCCGGGTGGTCACCTTCGACGGCCGCGGCAGCGGCCGGTCCGGCCGCCCACTGGAGGCCGCCGCGTACACCGACGAGCAGTGCGCGGACGACGCCGTCGCCGTGCTCGACGACGCCGGGGTGGACAAGGCCGTGCTGGTCGGCTTCTCCTGCGGCGCGACCTGGTCGATCCGGGTCGCCGCGGCGCACCCGGACCGGGTGCAGGGGATCGTGGCGTTGGGCGCCGCCTGCGGTTTCGGAATCACCCAGCCGGAGCGGGACCGGTACGTCTGGAGCGAACCGCACGGCCGGTACCAACGCTGGGGGAAGTACAACAAGCACTACTGGCTCGGCGGCGGCTACCCGGACTTCGTCCGGTTCTTCATGGACGCGATGTTCACCGAGCCGCACTCGACGAAGCAGATCGAGGACGGCATCGGCTGGGCGCTGGACGTCGAGCCCGAGGTGCTGGCCGCCACGACGGCCGGCCGGCTCGGCTGCGACGGCGCGATCTGCACGTCCGTCGAGCCGCTGTGCGCCGCCGTCCGCTGCCCGGTGCTTGCCATCCACGGCACCGAGGACGAGGTGCGCACGCACGCGATCAGCGCGCGGCTGGCCGAGCTGACCGGCGCCGAGCTGCTGCTCGTCGAGGGCGCCGGGCACGGGCTGCCGGCCCGTGACCCGGTCCTGGTCAACCGGGAGATCCGGGCGTTCGTCGAGCGGGTGGTGCCGCGGCCGCGGCAGCGCGGCTGGGCCAGGGTGCCCCGGCGGCCGAAGCGCGCGCTCTACCTGTCCTCCCCTATCGGGCTCGGGCACGCCCGCCGGGACGTGGCGATCGCCGACGAGCTGCGCCGGGTGCATCCCGACCTGCAGGTCGACTGGCTGGCGCAGGACCCGGTGACCCGGCTGCTGGAGGACCGCAAGGAGACGATCCACCCGGCCTCGGCATACCTGGCCAGCGAGTCGGCGCACGTCGAGCAGGAGTGCGGCGAGCACGACCTGCACGCGTTCCGGGCCATCCGGCGGATGGACGAGATCCTCGTCGCGAACTTCATGGTCTTCCACGACGTCGTCGCCGAGGACCGGTACGACCTGGTGATCGGCGACGAGGCCTGGGACGTCGACCACGTCCTGCACGAGAACCCGGAGCTGAAGTCCACCGCGTACGCCTGGCTGACCGACTTCGTCGGCTGGCTGCCGATGCCGTCCGGCGGCGAGCGGGAGGCGGCGCTGACCGCCGACTACAACGCCGAGATGCTCGAGCAGCGGGCCCGGCTGCGGGCGCTGCGGGACCGGTCGGTGTTCGTCGGCGACCCGGAGGACGTCGTCCCGGACGAGTTCGGGCCGGGGCTGCCGTCGATCCGCGCGTGGACGGAGCAGAACTTCGACTTCGCCGGGTACGTGACCGGATTCGACCCGGCCGAGCTGGCCGACCGGGCGGCGCTTCGGCGCCGGCTCGGCTACCGGCCGGACGAGCGGATCTGCCTGGTCAGCGTCGGCGGCTCGGCGGTCGGGCTGCCGCTGCTGCGCCGGCTCGCCGACGCGGTTCCGCTGGCCCGCCGGCTCGCCCCCGACCTGCGCTTCGTCGTGGTCAGCGGCCCGCGCATCGACCCGACGTCATTGCCCCGCCGGCGCGGGCTGACCGTTCGCGGCTACCTGCCCGACCTGCACGAGCATTTGGCCGCCTGCGACGTCGCGCTGGTCCAGGGCGGGCTGACCACCTGCATGGAGCTGACCGCCAACCGTCGCCCGTTCGTGTACGTCCCGCTGCGCAACCACTTCGAGCAGAACTTCCACGTCCGGCACCGGCTGCAGCGGCACGGCGCCGGCCAGTGCCTCGACTACGCCGACGCCAGCGACCCGGACCGGCTCGCCGCCGCGATCGTCGGCCAGCTCGGCCGGGAGGTGGACTACCTGCCGGTCCCCGGCGACGGCGCGGCCCGTGCCGCCCGCCTGCTCGCCGACCTGCTGTGAAAATCGGCTGGACCGGCGCGGTGGGATGGGTGCCGTGGCGGGTGTCGAGGTGCCGGAGACCGTGCGGGCGTTCGCCCTTGCCGCCGGCGCGGACGACTGGCTGGCCGGCCTGCCGGACCTGGTGGCCCGGCTGGAACGGGACTGGCGAATCGCGGTCGGCGCGGTCTACCCGGACGCGACCGAGGCGTTCGTCGCCGCCGCCACGCTGGCCGACGGCACCCCGGCGGTGCTCAAGCTGCTGATCCAGCGCGGTCACGGCCGGCACGCGGCCGAGGAGATCACCGTGCTTCGGCTGGCGAACGGCGACGGCTGCGCCCGGCTGCTGCGGCACGTCGACGAGTCCGGCGCGATGCTGCTGGAGCGGCTCGGCCCGTCGATGTACCGGATCGGGCTGCCGATCGAGCAGCGGCACGAGATCCTCAGCCGGGTCGCGATGCGGTTGTGGCGGCCGGCCCCGGACAGCGGCTTGCCGACCGGCGCGGAGAAGGCGGAGAGGCTGGCCGCGTACGTCGAGGCGGCCTGGGACCGGCTCGACCGGCCCTGCTCGGAGCGGGCGGTCGAGGCGGCGCTGACCGACGCGGCCAAGCGGGCCGCCGCGTACGACCCGGAGCGGGCCGTGCTGCTGCACGGCGACGTGCACCGGTGGAACACGCTGCGGGCGGGCACCGACTGGAAGCTCGTCGACCCGGACGGGCTGCTGGCCGAGCCGGAGGCCGACCTCGGTGTGCTCATGCGCGAGGACGCGACCGAGCTGCTCACCGGCGACCCGTGGCAGCGCCCGCACCGGCTCGCCGCCCTGACCGGCACCGACCCGGTCGCGATCTGGCAGTGGGGCACCATCGAGCGGACCGCCAACGGGCTGCTCTGCCTGGAGACCGGGCTGGAGACGGCCGGCCGGGAGTTTCTGGCCGTCGCCGACCGGCTCGCTAGTCTCGCCGGATGACCGATCCCACCATGGCGGAGCGGCGGGAGTTCTTCGACGGCCTGTACGTGGCCGCCGGTGGCGGGGGCGAGCCGGTGCCGTGGGATCGCGGCGGCGCCCCGCAGCAGCTGCTGGCCGACTGGGCCGCCGACCGCGGGCTGAACGGCGCGGGTCGGCGCGCGGTGGTGGTCGGCTGCGGGCTCGGCGGCGACGCCGAGTTCCTGGCCCGGCTCGGCTTCGCGGTGGTCGGCTTCGACTTCTCCGCGCCGGCGATCGAGGCCGCCCGCGGGCTCAACCCGACCTCCACCGTCGACTACGAGGTGGCCGACCTGCTCGCGCTGCCCGCGGGCTGGCCGGGCGGGTACGACCTGGTGGTGGAGAGCCTGACCGTCCAGTCGCTGCCGCGCTCGATCCGGTCGCGGGTGGTCGCCGCGGTGCGCTCGCTGGCCGCGCCGGGCGGGACCGTGCTGGTGATCTCCTCGCAGCAGGGCGTGCGGGCCGAGGCGGAGATCGGCCCGTGGCCGCTGAGCCGGGCCGACGTCGACTCGTTCGCCGGCGACGGGTTCGAGCTGGTCCGGCTCGAGCAGCCGCCGGGTCCGGACGGGTTGCCGCGCTGGCGGGCCGAGTTCCGCCGGGAGCGGCTCACGGCCGCCGGTAGCGGCTGACCACGATCGAGGCGGTCGCCCGGACCGGCTCCGGCAGCGTGGCGACCCGGTCGTCCAGGTCGGGCAGGTGCCGCGCGGACGGCCCCATCGCGACCGCGCGGACCGCGTCGGCCCGGGACAGGGCCAGGTCCCAGCGGTGCTCGACCCGGTCCACCGGGAGCAGGTGCGGCTCCAGCGCGGCGGCCAGCCGGCTGTCCTTGGCCACGTCGACCTGCAGCCCGCCGAGCACGTCGACCAGGCCGGCCAGGTGGTCGGGACCCGGCGTGACCACGACCAGCAGGCCGCCCGGCCGCAGCACCCTGGCCGTCTCCGGCCCGTTCCGGGGCGAGAACACGTCCAGCACCAGGCCCACCGCGCCGGTCCGCACCGGGAGCCCGGACCAGGCGTCGGCGACGACCGCGCCGGCCCGCGGGTGCGCCCGGCCGGCACGGCGGGCCGCGTACCGGGAGGCGTCCAGCGCGATGCCGATCGCGGTCGGGTCGGCGTCGAGCACCGCGGCCAGGTGCGCGCCGGTGCCGGCGCCGACGTCGAGCACCGGCCCGGCGGCCCCGGCCGCGGCCGCCACCACCGCGGCGGTGAGCGGCGCGTAGTGGCCGGCGGCGAGGAATGCCGCCCGCGCCGCCACCATCGCCGCGTCGTCACCCGCCGGGCCGCGGCCGCCGGCCGGCAGCAGCGTCACGTACCCCTGCCGCGCCAGGTCGAAGGAGTGCCCGCGCCGGCACCGCACCGCACCGTCCACTGGGGACAGTGCCAGCCCGCAGTACGGGCAGGCCAAGCAGTCCACCACCGCCGGCAGCATCAGCCCGCCGCGATCTGCGTCACACCTGCGGACCCTACCGTCGCGGTCGGGAGCCGGGCGCTGATCGCCTACGCTCTGCCGGTCGGCGCTGTCCCTGCCGTGACCAGTCGAGAAGAGGCGATCCATGCCCAGCCCGGTCGACCCCGGCCGCCCGCTCCTGGTGGCCGGTCCGGGTTCGATCGACCGGCTGCCCGAGGTGCTGTCCTGGTGGCGGCCGGAGCGGGTGCTGCTGGTCGGCAGCCGGCGGGCGGTGGCCACCTCGTCCGCGCTCGGGCTGCTCGGCGACGCCGCGGTCACCTGGTTCGACGCGGTCCGCGCCAACCCGCGCTGGCTGCAGGTGGCCGAGCTGGTCCGGCTGCTCGAACGGTCCCGCCCGGACGTTGTGGTCGCGCTCGGCGGCGGGTCGGCGCTGGACACGGCGAAGCTCGGCCGGGTGCTGGCCGACCCGGCGCCCAAGCCGCGCCCCAAGTTGCGCAAGGACCCGCCGCGGCTGGTGCTGGTGCCCACCACCGGCGGCAGCGGCGCCGAGATGACCCGGTTCGCCGCGGTCGGCACCGGCCGGGAGCGGCGCGCGCTCGACCATCCCGCGCTGCTCGCCGACGTGGCGATCGTCGACCCGCGGCTGTCCGACTCCTGCCCGCCCGCGGTGACCTACCCGGCGGCGTTCGACGCGCTGGCGCACGCGATCGAGTCGTACTGGAGCGCCCGGTCGACGCCGGAGACCAGGGCGCTGTCCTGGCAGGCGACCGGTGACCTGGTCGCCGCGCTGGCCGCGCCGCTGGACACGCCGACCCGGCGGCAGCGCAACCAGCTGGCCGCCGCTGCGACCAGGGCCGGGCGGGCGGTGGACGCCACCCGGACCGGCGCGGTGCAGGCGTTCGCCGGCTGGCTGACCGCGCACCGGCAGGTGCCGCACGGGGTGGCCTGCCTGCTCACGCTGAGCTGGCTGCTGCCGTACAACTGCCACTACCTCGCCGAGGGCTGCGCGGACGACCGCGGGCCGGTGTTCGTGGCCGAGCGGTTGCGAGCGGTCTGCGCGGTGCTCGCCGGCCCGGGCGGCGGTCCGGAGCCCGCGGCCGAGGCGCTGGCGGCGCTGGTGCGCGCGGCCGGCTGGTCGGACCGGCTCGGCACGTACGGGCTCGGGCCGGGGACGCTGCCCGGGTTCGCGGCGGCCGGCCAGCGGGCGGCCAACCCGGTCACGCTCGACCCGGCCCGGATCGCCGCGGAGGTGCAGGAGCGCGGCTGACCCCCGCGGTCAGCGGCTGATCAGCGACTCGGCCCAGGTGATGTAGTCCAGCGGGAGCTCGCGCAGCACCGACCAGTCCCGCCCGGCCGCCGCCGGCTCGTCCAGCACGGCGGCCGCCGAGGCGGCCAGCGACCGCACGTACGCCAGCGTCTCGTCCACGAACGTGCCCTGCTTGAGCGCGCCGAGCACCTTGTCCACCTGGCCGTCGGTCAGGTCGCGCCCGTCGGAGGCGAGCACGTCGCGGATCCAGGCCAGCTCCGGCCGGCGCAGCGCCCGCAGCAGCGGCACGGTGTAGGTGCCCTGCCGCAGGTCGTTGCCGACCGGCTTGCCCAGCAGCTCGGTGGTGGAGGCCAGGTCGAGCAGGTCGTCGAGGATCTGGAAGGCGTCGCCGAACCGGTCGCCGAAGCGCCGGGCCAGCTCCAGCTCCTCCCCCTCGGTGACGCCGGCGGCGAGCGCGCCGATCACGCAGCCGGACCGGAACAGCGTGCCGGTCTTCAGCGAGATCGACCGGCGCGCCCGATCCTCGGTGCGGCCAAGGTCGTACGCGTCGGTCATCTCCATGACCTGGCCCTCGATGAGCTCGACCAGCGACTGGATGAGCTCGGAGGCGACCTGCGGGGAGACCGACAGGGCGGCCTGGCCGGCCCGGGCCAGCAGCCGGTCGCCGACCATCACCGCCATGCTGGTGCCGTAGTCGGCGTTGACCGTCCGCACGCCGCGCCGCTCGGTCGCCGCGTCCATCAGGTCGTCGTGCGCGAGCGAGCCGGCGTGCACCATCTCGACCGCGGCCGCGGCGGTGATCTCGGTGCCGTCCGGCACCCCACCGAACGCGCGGTGGGTGAGCAGCAGCAGCACCGAGCGCATCCGCTTGCCGCCGGTGGCCAGCAGCTGGGCCACGGCGGTGTCCATGCCGAGCTCGCTGGAGCCCAGTGCCAGCCGGTGCACCTCGGCGTCGACCAGCTCGAGCTCCTCCTGCACGGCAGGCAGCGCGGAGATCGGGACCGTCACCTTGCGAAAGTACATCGCGGTCACTGAGCGCGTCTTGGTGACCTCCTCGCCGTCCGGGCCGTGCCTGACCGCGGGGTACGATGCTCGGCCGTGAGCATCGCCCATCCGCTCGACCAGCCGGCGCAGCCGGTCCCGCCGATCGGCCACAGCAGCGAGACCCTCTCCCCCCGTCGCGGCGGTCCGAACACCCTCGACGTCACCGTCGTGCTGCCCTGCTACAACGAGCAGGACCACGTGCTGCTCGAGCTCGAGCGGATCACCCGCGCGATGGACGAGACCGAGTTCAGCTACGAGCTGCTGGTCATCGACGACAAGTCCACCGACAACACGCTGGCGGTGCTGCAGGAGGCGCTGCCGCGGTTCCCGAACATGCGGCTGATGCCGTTCCGCCGCAACGGCGGATCGGGCACCGCGCGCCGCATCGGCACCAACGAGGCGTACGGGCGGATCGTCGTCTGGACCGACGCCGACATGACCTACCCGAACGAGCGGATCCCGGAGTTCGTGCAATACCTGCTCGACAACCCGGACGTCGACCAGGTCGTCGGCGCCCGGACCACCGAGCAGGGCACGCACAAGTTCCTCCGGGTGCCGGCCAAGTGGGTCATCCGCAAGGTCGCCGAGCGGCTGGCCGCGACCAAGATCCCGGACCTCAACTCGGGCCTGCGGGCGTTCCGCCGGGACGTCTCGCTGCCCTACCTGCGGCTGCTGCCGCCCGGGTTCTCCTGCGTGACCACGATCACGATGTCGTTCCTGTCCAACCAGCACCCGGTCGACTACCTGCCGATCGACTACGCCAAGCGCGCCGGCACCTCGAAGTTCCACTTCGTGAAGGACGCCTACCGCTACATCCTGCAGGTGCTGCGGATGGTCATGTACTTCAACCCGATCAAGGTCCTCATGCCGCTGGCGCTCTGGCTGTTCTTCTTCGGCATCGCCAAGGGCATCGCGGACGTGATCCGGCACGACCTGCGGGTGACCACGAGCACGCTGCTGCTGTTGATGAGCGGGTTGATCATCGCGTCGATGGCGTTGCTGGCGGATCTCATCGTCCGGTCCCGCGCGGACACCTGAGCATCGCAGGCCCGCACGGGCCCGCCGTCAGCCGGATCGCCCGAACCGGATCCGGCTCAGGATCCAGATCGCCTCGACGCCGTCCCGCCACGTCAGCTTCTTGCCCTCGGCCCGGCTGCGGGCCCGGTAGCGGATCGGCACCTCGTATGGCCGGATGCCGCGCTTGAGCAGCTTGCCGGTGATCTCGGCCTCCATGCCGAAGCCGGCCGAGCGCACGTCGAGCGAGCGGTAGACCTCCAGCGGCATCAGCTTGAAGCAGGTCTCCAGGTCGCTGATCCAGGAGTCGAACAGCGCGTTGGCGAAGAACGTGACGCCCTTGTTGCCGAGCACGAACCAGAACGAGAACGCGGTGTGGCTGGAGAACGAGCGGGTCCCGTAGACCACCTCGGCCTCGCCCTCGAGCACCGGGCGCAGCAGCGCCGGCAGGTCCTCCGGCGAGTACTCCAGGTCGGCGTCGCACATGACCACATGGGTGCCGGTGGCCGCGGCCGCCGCGGTCCGGATCGCCGCGCCCTTGCCCCGGTTGACCGGATGGGTGTGCACCGACACCCGAGGGTCGTCGATCCCGGCAAGCAGCGTCGCGGTGCCGTCCGAGCTGCCGTCGTCGACGATGACCAGATCGACGTCGCACGGGTAGGGCACGTCGAGCACCCGTTTGACGACGACCTCGACGGTGTCGGCCTCGTTGAAGACCGGCATCAGGATCGACAGCTTCACTGGCGCTAGGCCCCTTCCGGGTTGGCCACGGCGTCGCGGATCCACGCGATGGTCGGCTTGAGCCCGTCCTGCAGGGACACCGCCGGCTCCCAGCCGAGCTCGGCGCGGGCCAGCGTGATGTCCGGCTGCCGCACGGTCGGGTCGTCCTGCGGCCGTGGCACGAACTCGATCGGCGAGGCGGACCCGACGGACTCCCGGATCAGCTCGGCCAGCTCCAGCACCGAGAACTCGCCCGGGTTGCCGATGTTGACCGGGCCGGCGAGGTCGGAGCCGGCCAGCCGGAGGATGCCGTCGACGAGGTCGTCGACGTAACAGACGCTGCGGGTCTGCGAGCCGTCGCCGGCCACCGTGATCGGGTCGCCGGCCAGCGACTGCCGGATGAAGGTAGGGATGGCCCGGCCGTCGTCCGGTCGCATCCGCGGCCCGTAGGTGTTGAAGATCCGCACGATGCCGGTGTCGACCTCGTGGGTCCGCCGGTAGGCCATCGTGAGCGCCTCGGCGAACCGCTTGGCCTCGTCGTACACACCGCGCGGGCCGACCGGGTTGACGTGCCCCCAGTAGGACTCCGGCTGCGGGTGCACGGTCGGGTCGCCGTACGCCTCCGAAGTGGACGCGAGCACGTACCGGGCGCCCTTCTCCCGGGCCAGGCCGAGCGTGTGCAGGGTGCCGATCGCGCCGACCTTCATCGTGTGGATCGGCAGTCGCAGGTAGTCCACCGGGGAGGCCGGCGAGGCGAAGTGCAGCACGAGGTCCACGTCGCCGGTGACGTGCACGTAGTCGGTGACGTCGGCCTGCACCATCCGGAACGGGCCGATGCCGATCAGGTGCGCGACGTTGCCGGGGTCGCCGGTGACGAAGTTGTCCAGGCAGAGCACGTCCCAGCCGTCGTGCAGCAGCCGCTCGCACAGGTGCGAGCCGAGGAACCCGGCACCACCCGTCACCACCGCCCGCTGCCTGCGCACCGTCACCGCTGCCTCCGCTCGGTCGCCTCCCCTGCTGCTACCCGGGCAGGACCCGGGGAAGCGTAGCCGCGCCGGCACGACCCGGCGCGCACCGGCCCGTCAGGCCGGCCGGAAGGCGTCGCCGGCCTCGGCGAAGGCGGCGTGCAGCGCGTCCCGCCACGGCCGCGGCGCCGGCAGCCCGGCCGCGAGCCACGCCGCCGGGGACAGCACCGAGTACGCCGGGCGGGGCGCCGGTCGCGGGAACGCCGCCGTGGTCGTCGGCCGGACCCGCTCCGGGTCGGCGCCGAGCTCGGTGAAGACCGCCCGGGCCAGCCCGTACCAGGTCGTCTCGCCGGCGTTGGTGCAGTGGTAGACCCCGGGCGCCGGCCCGCGCTCGACCAGCGCGAGCAGGCCGGCGGCCAGGTCCCGGGACCAGGTCGGCGAGCCGCGCTGGTCGTCGACCACCTCGACGGTGTCCCGGCTCGCCTCCAGCCGGGCCATGGTGGTGACGAAGTTGCCGCCGCCCGCCCCGTACACCCAGGCGGTGCGGACGACCCAGGACCGCTCCGGCAGCAGTTCCCGGACCGCGCGCTCGCCGGCCAGCTTGGTCCGCCCGTACGCGGACGTCGGGCCGACCGGCGCGTCCACGTGGTAGGGCGCGTCGGCGTCGCCGGCGAAGACGTAGTCGGTGGACACCTGCACCAGCCCGGCGCCGTGCAGCGCGCAGACCCGGGCCAGCGTGGCCGGGGCCTCGGCGTTGACGGCCGCCGCGGTCGCCTCGTCGGTCTCGGCCGCGTCCACCGCGGTGTACGCCGCGGCGTTGAGCACCGCGTCCGGGCGGACCTCCTTGACGATCCGCTCCACCGCCGCCGGGTCGGTGACGTCCAGCTCGGCCCTGGTCGGCCCGACCACGTCGTGGCCGCGGGCGACCCGGAGCAGGTCGGCGCCGAGCTGGCCGCCGGCGCCGGTGACCAGCAGCCTCATCCGCGCGCCTTGAGCGGCTCCCACCAGGCCCGGTTGTCCCGATACCACCGCACCGTCTCGGCCAGCCCGTCCTCGAACGCATACCGCGGCCGGTAGCCCAGCCCGGCCAGCTTCGAGTGGTCGACCGAGTAGCGCCGGTCGTGCCCGAGCCGGTCGGTGACGTAGTCGACGTAGTCCCAGCCGCGGCCGGTGGCCTGCAGCAGCAGGTCGGTCAGCTCCTTGTTGGTGAGCTCCCGGCCGCCGCCGATGTTGTAGATCTCGCCCGGCGCGCCGCGCTCCAGCACCAGCTGGATGCCGCGGCAATGGTCGTCGACGTGCAGCCAGTCGCGGACGTTGAGGCCGTCGCCGTAGAGCGGCACGTGCGCGCCGTCGATGAGGTTGGTCACGAACAGCGGGATGACCTTCTCCGGGAACTGGTACGGCCCGTAGTTGTTCGAGCAGCGGGTCACCGAGATCGGCAGCCCGTAGGTCCGGGCGTACGCGCGGGCGAGCAGGTCGGCACCGGCCTTGGCCGCCGAGTATGGCGAGTTCGGCTCGAGCAGGTGGTCCTCCTGCCAGGAGCCCTCCGGGATCGTGCCGTACACCTCGTCGGTGGACACCTGCACGACCCGGCCCACCCGGTGCCGGAGCGCGGCGTCGAAGACCTGCTGGGCGCCGACGAAGTTGGTCATCGCGAAATCGGCCGCGCCGGTGATCGACCGGTCGACGTGGGTCTCGGCGGCGAAGTTGACGACCGCGTCATGGCCGGGCAGCACCGCCTCCAGCGCCGCGGGGTCGCAGACGTCACCCTGCACGAACCGGTAGCGCGGGTTGTCGGCGACCGGCGCCAGGTTGGCCAGGTTGCCGGCGTAGGTCAGCTTGTCGAAGACCGTGACCTCGGCCTCCTCGTACCCGGGGTACGCCCCCTGCAACAGGCTGCGGACGTAGTGGGAGCCGATGAAACCGGCGCCGCCGGTGACGAACAGGCGCATCAGGGCGCGACCTCCGTGCTCGTGAACTGCGTTCGCCGGCGCGCGGTCTGCACCGACACGCCGACGAGTGTGACAGACCGCGGCCGGCGCTCCGGGCACAGCCGACCGGGTTACGCTCGCCGCGCATCCCGGTGACGCTGAGTACAACGGCAACATTCCGGGGGCGATGTACGTCTGCGGGAGTGGGAGTTCCCCTCGCATGCGGCGGGGGCACGGAGACGAGGTGGGTCGCAGACCGGTGAGCGCACAGTGAGCGGTCCGAGGGACGGTCTGCCGCCGGAGTTTGACCCGCGCCGTGGCCAGCCTCCGCGGCCACCGCGCGGCCGGAACCCGGGCGGCGGGTCGCCGCGCGGCCAGGACCCGCGCGGCGGTTACCCCGGCGGTTCCGGCGGTTCCGGCGGTTCCGGCGGTTCCGGCGGTTCCGGGGGTTCCGGTTCCGGCGGCTCGGGGAGTTCCGGCTCCCGCGGCAACGGCGGCTCGGCCGGATACCGCGGCGGCGGCGCGGGCGGTTCCCGCGACGGCGGATCCCGCGACGGCGGCGGCCAGGACGCCCGCGGCGGCCACCGCGGCGGCCACCGCGGCGGCCCGCTGCCGCCCGAGCTCGACCCGCGCGGCTCGTACCGGCCCGAGGGGCTCAGCGGCTACGACGTGCCGGTGGCCAACCGGACGCCGGCCCGGGCGCCCCGCCGGCGCCGGCACTCCCCGCTGGTCGCCGCGCTGCGCGTCACCGCTGCGTTCCTGTCGGTGCTCGTGCTGGTCGCCAGCGGCGTGATGTGGTTCCTCTACCGCGACTTCACCACCAAGGTCGACCGGGTCAACGCGATCGGCGCGACCCACGACGACGTCGACGGCCGGGACACCAACATCCTGCTGGTCGGCAGCGACGACCGGACCAACGCCACCCCGGCCGAGCTCAAGGAGCTGTCCACCACCGAGCAGGTCACCAACTCGACCGACACGATGATCCTGGTGCACATCCCGGCCGACGGCCGGAAGGCCACCGCGGTCTCGTTCCCGCGCGACTCGTGGGTGACCATCCCGGGCTGCAGCGGGCAGCACAAGCTCAACTCGGCGTACATCAACGGCGCCACCGACTGCGGCACCACGAAGGCCGACCCCGACCGCGGCCGGCAGAAGCTGGTGGAGACGATCAGCCAGCTGTCCGGGCTGAAGATCGACCACTACGTCGAGGTCGACCTGCTCGGCTTCTACCGGATCACCGAGGCGGTCGGCGGCGTCCAGGTCTGCCTCAACCAGGCCCAGAAGGACCCGTTCTCCGGCATCGACCTGCCCAAGGGCGTCTCGACGATCGAAGGCAAGCAGGCGCTGGCGTTCGTCCGGCAGCGGCACGGGCTGCCCCGCGGCGACCTCGACCGGATCGTCCGCCAGCAGTACTTCATGTCGGCGGTGTTCCGGAAGGTGACCAGCCTCGGCGTGCTCACCAACCCGATCAAGCTGAAGCGGCTGCTCGACGCGGTCGGCAGCTCGATGCGGATGGACGCGGACCTCGACCCGATCCAGCTCGCCGGCCAGCTGCGCGGGCTGGCCGCTGGCAACGTCACGTTCACCACGATCCCGACCGAGGGCAACGGCGTCCGTAACGGCCAGGACGTCATCCTCGTCGACGAGTCGGCGATCCCGCAGTTCTTCGAGTCGGTGATCAACCCGCCGAAGCCGAAGACCGCGGTCAAGCCGGCCGCGCGCGGCGACGTGACGGTGACCGTCTACAACGGCAGCGGCCGGTCGGGCCTCGCCGCGCAGGCCGCGAGCGGGCTCACCAAGGCCGGCTTCAAGGTCGGCGGCACCGGCAACGCGGATCGGCAGACCTACAGCCGCACCGAGATCCGGTACGGCGCCGGTGGTGAGGCCGGTGCCCGCGCGGTGCTCGCGGTGGTCCCGTCGGCGACGCTGGTGCAGCGCGACGGCGTCAGCGGCGTGCAGCTGGTGCTCGGCTCCGACTTCAGCTCGATCGGTGCCGGCGCGGCGAGCAAGGCGCCGGCGGCGTCGAGCTCGCCGAAGGCGTCCGGCGACGCCCGTACCGCCGCGGACACCAGCTGCATCAACTGACCGCGGCTAGGCCGCGGCGGCGGGCGCCACCCCGGAGTGCATGATCGCGGCGGCGCGGTCGAGGTCGGACTGGGTGACGACGACGCTGCCGAAGACGTGCACGGCCTGGTAGTAGGTGTGCGCGAGGGAGTCGCAGGCCA
>DATBFW010000075.1:0-10330 GCA_036558285.1 Mycobacteriales bacterium
GAGCGCTGCCCCTCGCCGGTGCCGTCCGCGGTGACCGAGACCGGGGTGTCGCCGGGCCGGCCCTGCTCCAGCAGCGCGACCGCGATCTTGCCGAGATGGGCCTGGGTCGCGGTGAGCACCAGCGTGCCCGGAGCCGAGGACGCCCCGGACCAGTCCACCTCGTCGCGGGCGTCGACCACCGTGTGCGCCGAGCCGACCGGCACCCCCGCGTAGGCCGGGACCCCGGTCGCGACCGGCACGCCCGGCACGACGTCGAACGGCACCCCGGCGTCGGCAACCGCCAGGACCTCGCGCACCACGGCGTCGGCGGACAGCGGGTCGCCGGCCACCAGCCGGACCACCGCCGAGCCGGCCCGCGCCTCGGCCACCAGCGCGGCCGCGACCGTGGCCGGGTCGCCGATCGCCGGTCTGACCTCGGCCCCGCCCTCGGCCAGGGACGCCACCCCGGCCGGCACGTCCGGGTCCAGCAGGATCAGCGCGGCCGAACGCAGCGCCTCGGCCGCCCGGACGGTGAGCAGGCCGGGGTCGCCGGGACCAGCCCCGACGAAGGTGACCCGACCGGTGGTCTTGCGCGCGCGGCTCATCGCGTGCTCCCAACGAGATTCTTGGCGCCATCGGCGAGCAGGTCGGCGGCGAGCCGCCGGCCGGTCGCGTCGGCGTCGTTGACCGGGCCGGTGGCCGACAGCCGGACGGCATCGGAGCCGTCGGCCGCGGTCACCGAGCCACGGAGGAACAGTTCCGGACCGTGCTCGCCCTCGGCGAGCACGGCGAGGGCACCGACCGGGGCGGTGCAACCCGCCTCGAGGCCGGCCAGCAGGGCACGCTCGGCGAGGACCGCGGCCCGGGAGTCGGCGTGGTCGAGGGCGGCGAGCTGCGCCACCAGCTCGCCGTCGGACTCGCGGCACTCCACCGCGAGCGCGCCCTGCGCCGGGGCGGGCAGCACCATCAGCGGGTCGAGCGTCTCGGTCACCGCGTCCAGCCGGTCCAGCCGGGCCAGCCCGGCGCGGGCGAGCACCACCGCGTCCAGCTCGCCGGACGTCACCTTGCGCAGCCGGGTGTCCACGTTGCCGCGGATCGGCACGACCTCGACGCCGAGTCCGAGCGCGAGGATCTGCGCGGCCCGGCGCGGCGCCCCGGTGCCGATGACGGCACCGACCGGCAGCTCGGCCAGGGTGAGCCCGTCGCGCGCCACCAGCACGTCCCGCGGGTCCTCGCGGGCCGGCACCGCGGCGACGACCAGGCCCGGCTCCGGCGCCGTGGGCAGGTCCTTGTACGAGTGCACGGCGACGTCGATCCGGCCGCTCAGCAACGCGTCGCGCAGCGCCGAGACGAACACCCCGGTGCCGCCGATCTGGGTCAGCGCGGCGGTCGACCGGTCGCCGGTCGTCACGATCTCGACCGCCTCGGCCTTGATCCCCAGGTCGGCCAGCGCGGCGATGACCGCCGCCGTCTGGCTGCGCGCCAGGGCGCTGCCCCGCGTTCCGATCCGCAGTGGAGTCATGACTGGCCGCCTCCCTCGTGCGGGAGTACGGCGGCGGCGACCGCAGCGGTTGCGGCCGGGTCGAGATCGAACAACTCACGCAACGCATCGGCGTACGCGCCACCGCCCGGACGCTCGGCCAGCTGCTTGATCCGTACGGTCGGCGCGTGCAGCAGGGTCTGCACGACCCGGTGCACGGTGCGGGCGACCTCGGCCCGGGCGGTCTCGTCCAGCCCGGGCAGCCGGGCGTCGAGCCGGGACAGCTCGGCGTCGACCACCTCGGCCGCGCGGGCCCGCAGCGCGGTCACCGTCGGGGCGACCGCGGTGGCCCGGCGGGCGCCGAGCCGACCGGCGACCTCCTCGCCGACGATCTGCCGGGCCCGCTCAACGTCCCGGTGCGCGCCGAGCCGGATCGCCGGCTCCTGCAGCGCCGCCAGGTCCAGGTAGTGCACGCCGGGAAGTACGCCGGCGGCGCCGTCGAAGTCCCGCGGCAGCGCGAGATCGAGCAGCACCAGCGCCCGGCCGGCGCGGGCCGGCAGCGCGGCCTCGACCGCCGTCGCGGCGAGCACCGTGCCGACCGCGCCGGTGCAGCCGACGACCAGGTCGGCGCCGGCCAGCTCGGCCGGCACCGCCGTCAGCGGTACCGCCCGCGCCGGCGCACCGACCTGCGCGGCCAGCCTCTCGGCCCGGCGCGGCGACCGGTTGGCGATGACGAGCTCGCCGATGCCGGCCCTGGCCACCGTGGCTGCGGACAGCGCACCCATCGAGCCGGCGCCGATCACCAGCGCCCGCTTGCCCGGCAGCGGGCCGAGCCACCGCTCGGCCTCGGCCAGCCCGACCGAGACGACCGAGGCGCCGGCGCGGTCGATCCCGGTCTCCGAGTGCACCCGCTTGCCGGCCCGCAGCGCGTGCTGGCACAGCTCGTGCAGCTCCCGGTTGACGGCGTCCAGGTCCGCGGCCGCCGCGTACGCGGTGCGCAACTGGCCGAGGATCTGCGACTCGCCGACCACCATCGAGTCCAGCCCCGCCGCCACCGAGAACAGGTGCAGCACGGCCGCGTCCTCGTAGTGCACGTACAGGTGCTCACCGAGCGACGGCACGTCGAGGTCGACCCGGTTGGCCAGCACGGTCGACGCGTCCTGCAGGCCGCCGTGGAACCGGTCGACCTCCGCGTAGATCTCCACCCGGTTGCAGGTGGACAGCACCAGGACCTCGCTGACGTGGTCGCCGCGCAGCAGCTCGTCGAGCATCGCGGGAAGCTCGCCGGCGCCGACCGCGGCCCGTTCGAGCAGCGAGACGGGCGCGGTCCGGTGGGACAGCCCGACGACGAGGAGGCTCATCCGACCCCCTCCAGCGCGTTGCCGCCGATCGGTCGGATCTTGCGCTGCTCGTGGAAGGACAGGATCTGCAGCTCGATCGCGAGGTCGACCTTGCGCACGTCCACCCCGTCCGGCACGACCAGCACGGTCGGCGCGAAGTTGAGGATGCTCGTGACGCCGCAGTCGACCAGCTGGTCGCAGACCGCCTGCGCCGCGTGCGCCGGGGTCGCGATGACGCCGATCGCGATGTCGAACTCTGCAACCACCTCGGGCAGCTCGTCGACGTGCCGCACCACGAGCCCGGCGATCTTCTCGCCGATCCGCTTCGGGTCGGCGTCGAGCAGCGCCGCGATGTGGAAGCCCCGCGTGGTGAACCCGCCGTACCCGGCCAGCGCGTGGCCGAGGTTTCCGACCCCGACCAGGGCGACCGCGAGCCGGCGGGTGAGGCCGAGGGTGTTCTCGATGCGCTCGACCAGCACGGCCACGTCGTAGCCGACGCCGCGGGTCCCGTACGAGCCGAGGTGGGAGAGGTCCTTGCGCAGGTTGGCCGAGTTCACGCCGGCGGCGGTGGCCAGCTCCTCGGACGAGACCGTGACCACGCCCTGCTCGGCCAGCACGGACAGCACCCGCAGGTAGACCGCCAGCCGGGCGACCGTGGCCTCCGGCACGGCCCGGCTGGCCGGGCGTACCTCGCGCACCTCGCGCACGTCGCCGCCGGACCGGGTCGGCAGGGTCGAGCGCACCGCCCGGCCGATCGCCGCCCTGGCCCGCCGCACGCCGCCCGCGGACGACTCGCCCGGAACCACGTCGTCCGGCGTCGCAGCGTGCTGGTCGGTCACGTCGGGACTCCTGCTCCCTGCGCTCGGTGCACACCCGATGTGGGATGCGCCGGAGCGCTGTGGTATCGGCTCACATCTCCAGGGACACCGTAGCCACTTGTGAATGCGTTCACAAAATCGACGGCCGCCCCGACGGAACCAATTCGACCGCTCAGGTAGTCCACACCCCAAGCAGCAGGAGGTGGTGAGGGTGCACGCGAGCGGTCGGCGGCGCGTCCTGGCGGTCTCCGGTGCCTTCCTGGCCGCGGTCGCGGCGGTGCTCGCGGTCGCCCTGCCGCTGTCCGGTTCGCCCGCCGCGCCGGCCCCGGCGGGCGGCGCGAAGACGGGGGCGGTCGTCGCCGCGGGCGGTGGAGGGCGGCTGCCGACCGGCAGCGGCGACACCGTCTGCGGCGACGTCCGGTTCGACCGGTCCGAGCTGCCCGGCCGGCTCGCGACCCCGGCGAACGGCGACTGGCCGACCGCGGCCGCCGCCGACCTGCTGCGCCTGCGCGGCTGGCCGCGGGCGGTGCCGTTCGATATCGCACACTGGACCGTCGTCCGGCACGGTGATGCGGGCGTGCTGGTCGCCTTCCTGCCCGGCCCCGGGTTCGGCTACCTGCCGATCCACAAGGCGGCCGGCGGAGGCTGGTCGGTCGGACCGCCCTGCACGCCACGCTGACGCGCAACCTGCGACCGGTACGACGGTCACCCGGAAGGAGCCAGCCGGTGAGCCCGGACCCGATGCTGACCGAGGAGCTCAACGCCCTGTTCGAGGCCGAGCCGGCGCTGCGGGCGACACCGGACCAGGTGCTCGCCGCCGCACGCGGCCTGCGCCGGCGGCGGCAGCGGATCGCGGTGGCGAGCAGTGCGGTCGGCACGGTGGTGCTGGTCGGCGCGACCGCGGCGGCCGCGGCCGGGCTGGCCGGCGGTCCGGGCCCGGACCGCACCGGCGACGGGAACGGCGGCGTTCCGACGCCGAGTTCCGCCACGCGCACCGTGATTCCGCCGCCGAAGCTACGGCCGGACACCCTGACGGTGACGTGGCCGCCGGCCCCGCCGGGCGCGGAGGCCACCCCGGCACCGCCCGCCGCCAGCCCGAGCGCCTGCATCCCGGCGCCGACCCCGCGCCGGTGAGAGCTCAGCGCAGCGCTCGACGCAGCCGACCCTCGTCGATCCGCCAGTAGCCGAGCTCCTTGCCGTCCACCCGCACCACCGGCACGAGCTCGCCGAACTCGGCCCGCAGCGCGGGGTCGGCATCGATGTCGGTCTCGGTCCAGCCCATCCCGGCCTCGGCGGTCACCCGCTCGACCAGCCGCCGGGCGTCGTCGCACAGGTGGCAACCCGCGCGGGAGAGCAGCTCGACGGTCCGGGTCGCCACGCCGCGAGTCTACGGACCGCTGTGCTGGGTAGATCCACACCATGACGAGTGCACCCCAGCCGAACGAGCTCGGCTACGCCGTGGAACCCGCGCTCGAGGCCCGCAACGTCGACCCGGACGCCACGGACGAGGCCGAACCGCAGCCGACGTACACCGGCGACATGCCGGACGATCCGGAGGAGGCCAAGCACTACCGGCCGGACGCCGACGGCGACGACACCGCGGGTCTCACCGCCGAGGACGACGACCCGGGCGACGGCGCCGACTGACGCGACGGCGCCGGGCGCCTCAGCGCAGCTGCGACTTGATCACCTTGCCGGTCGCGGTGTGCGGCAGCTCCGGCACGAACTCCACCGCGGCCGGCAGCTTGAACCGGGCCAGCGAGCGCGCCGCCCAGTCCAGCAGCTCCTGCTGGGTCGGTGCCGCGCCCGCCGCCGGCACCACGTAGGCCAGCACGGTCTCGTCGCCGCGCTCGGGCTCGGGCCGCCCGACCACCGCGGCCTCGGCCACCCCGGGATGCGCGGCGAGCACCGCCTCGACCTCTGCCGGGTAGACGTTGAACCCGCTGACCAGGATCAGCTCGGTGCGCCGGTCGACAAGGTGCAGGTCACCGTCGTCGTCCGCGTACGCCACGTCGCCGGTCGGCCACCAGCCGTCGGCGTCCGGTCCGTCGGTGCCGTCCGGCCAGTAGCCGGAGAACAGGTTCGCGCCGCGGACCACGATCTCGCCCGGGCCGCCACCCGGGCCGACCAGGTCGAGCTCGCCCGGACCGCCCTCGCCCTCCGGCTCAGGCTCGGCCTCGCCCCCGATCGCCTCGACCAGCCGCAGCTCCACGCCGGGGATCACCCGGCCGACCGAGCCCGGCTTCGGCGTGCCGCCGACGAGCGTCGAGGTGAGCACCGGCGCAGCCTCGGTCAGCCCGTACCCCTCGTACACGGAGATGCCGGCCGCGCCGAGCGCGAGCAGCGTGGTCGGCGGCAGCGGCGCCGCGCCGGACGTGGCGAGCCGCACGCCGGCGAACGCGGCCCGCAGGCCGGGCTCCGCCGCCCAGCGGACGTACATGGCCGGGACCGCGGGCACGGCGGTGATCCCGTGCCGGCCGATCAGCTCCAGCGTCCCGGCCGGGTCGAAGTGGTCGACCAGCACGCCGGTCGCGCCGGCCCTGGTCAGCAAACCGAGCCCCGGGTTCAACCCGTACGCGTGGAACAGCGGGACGGCCAGCAGCATCACGTCGTTCGGCAGCACCGGGGTCGGCCAGAGCGCCGCGCACTGCTCGAGGTTGGCCAGCAGCGCGCGGTGGGTGAGCATCGCGCCGCGCGGCTTGCCACTGGTCCCGCTGGTGTAGCCGAGCACGGCCAGGTCCTCCGGCGAGCGCGGCACGTGCCGGTACGCCAGCTCAGGCGCGTCGGCGAGCAGGCCGGGCAGCGGCAGCGTGCCGTCCGGGCCGGACGGCGCGGCGACCAGCACGTGCCGCAGCTCGCCGGCACGCAGCGCGTCCGCCTCGGCGATTACGTGCACCGAGGAGGTCACCAGCGCGCGGGCACCGGAGTCCTGCAGCAGGTGGGTCAACTCCGGCCCGGTGTAGCCGGTATTGGCCGGCACCGCGACGAGGCCGGCCCGCAGCGCGCCGAAGTAGAGCACAGGGAAGTCCAGCGAGTTGCCGAGCTGGAGCACGATCCGGTCGCCGGCCGCGAGGCCGAGCCCGCGCAACGCGCTCGCGGCCCGGTCGACCAGCTCTTCGAGCTCGGCCCAGGTCAGCGTGGCCGGCCCGGACAGCAGCGCGGGACGGTCGGCGGCCCGCTCGGCCGCGCGGGTGACCAGGTCGGCGACGGTGTGCACCGCCGCGGCGGGCTCCTCCACGCCGCTGAGTCTGGCACAGCCCGGCCCGGCATCCGGGCTTCCGCGAGCGCGGTCCCGGCTGGGCGGACGGCCCGGTTTGTTCACCGCCGCGTCGCCCGTACCCGCGGCGGCCGCTGCCCGGCCGGCCTACGCTCGTGGTCGGACCGGTTCCCGGACGCGGGAGGAAGGTGAGTCATCCGTGTCGCGGCTGAGGCTCCGGTCCCGGGAGACCCGGGACGCTCGCGCCGTGCTGGCCGGCACCGCGTCGGCCGCCGCCGCGGAGGTCGAGAGCGCCCTCCAGGTGCCGCCCGACCCGACCGCGGGAGCGTTCTTCGACGTGGACAACACGATCGTCGCCGGGGCGTCGATCTACCACTTCGCCCGCGGGCTGGCCGCCCGCGACTTCATCACCACCCGGGACATCCTCGACTTCGCCTGGCAGCAGGTGAGGTTCCGGGTCGGCGGCAAGGAGTCGCCCGAGGGGATGGTCTCGGCGCGGGAGGCCGCGCTGGCGTTCGTGGCCGGCAAGCGGGTGGACGAGCTCGTCCGGCTCGGTGAGGAGATCTACGACGAGCTGATGGCCGAGCGGATCTGGACCGGCACGCAGGCGCTGGCCCAGCTGCACCTCGATGCCGGCCAGCGGGTCTGGCTGGTCACCGCCACCCCGGTCGAGCTGGCCGCGATCATCGCCCGCAGGCTCGGCCTGACCGGTGCGCTGGGCACGGTCGCCGAGGTGGTCGACGGGCAGTACACCGGTCGGCTGGTCGGCGAGCCGCTGCACGGCCAGGCAAAGGCGGCGGCCGTGCTCGCGCTGGCCGACCGGGAGGGGCTGGACCTGGACCGGTGCTCGGCGTACAGCGACTCGATCAACGACCTGCCGATGCTGTCCGCGGTCGGCCGGGCGGTGGCCGTCAACCCGGACTCGGCGCTGCGGATGGAGGCACGGGCCCGCGGCTGGGAGATCCGCGACTTCCGCACCGGCCGGAAGGCGGCGAAGGTGGGGGTCCCCGCCGCCCTCGGGGCCGGCGCGGTCGCCGGAGGTGCGGCCGCCGGCGTCAAGCTGCTGCGCCGGCGCGGCTCGTGACGGTGGCCGGCCCCTGCGTGGGGCCGGCCACCGCGTCGTCGACTCAGGCGGGCTGCAGCTCGCGCGCCGGCGGCTGCTCGACCGGCGCCTCGTGGTCCTCGGCACCCTCGACCTGCACCCTGGGCAGGATCCGGTCAAGCCAGGCCGGCAGCCACCAGTTCACCCGGCCGAGCAACTGCATCACCGCGGGCACCAGCAGCATCCGGACGACCGTCGCGTCGATGAGGATCGCCGCCGCCATCCCGACCCCGATCACCTTGAGGAAGATCACCGGGCTCGGCACGAACGCGGCGAACACCGCGATCATGATCGCCGCGGCCGCGGTGACCACCCGTGCCGTCCGGGCCAGGCCCTCGGTCACGCTGCGCGCGTTGTCGCCGGTGCGCAGCCACCGCTCCCGGATCCGGCTGAGCAGGAACACCTCGTAGTCCATGGACAGCCCGAACAGCACCGCGAACATCAGCACCGGGATGAACGCCGGCAGCGGGGTCGGGGTGTCGATCCCGATCAGCCGGCCGGCCCAGCCGCCCTGCAGCACCAGCGCCACCACCCCGTACGCGGCCGCGAGCGAGAGCAGGTTGAGCACCGCGGCCTTGATCGCGACGGCCAGGCTGCGAAACACGGTGAGCAGCAGCAGGAACGACAACCCGACGACGCCGCCGATCAGCAGCGGCAACCGCGAGGCCATGTCCTCGTTGGTGTCCACGGCCGCCGCGGTCACCCCGCCGACGTGGATGCCGGTGCCGGCGACCTCGTCGCGCAGCGTGCCGACCAGCCGCTCGGTGTCGGCCGACTGCGGACTGCTCGTCGGGACCACGGTCATCATCGCGGCACCGCCACCGGGCGCCGCCTGCGGCGGCGTCACCAGCGCGACGCCGGGCGTGTCCGCGACCCGGTCCCGCAGCTGCGCCAGCGCGGCGCCGTCGTCGGTGGAGACCAGCAGCAGCGGGCCGTTCGCCCCGGGCCCGAAGCCCTCGGCGAGCATGTCGTACGCCTGCCGCGTGGTGGTGCCGGCGCGGTCGTTGCCGGCGTCCGGGAAGCCGTAGCGGACGCCCAGGAACGGCAGCGCCAGCAGCATGAGCAGCGCGACCCCGCCACCGAGGGCAAGCCACGGCCGGCGCTGCACCCCGACCGCCCAGCGGGCGCCCAGCGGCCGGCGCGAGGACCGCGGCACCGGCAGCCGCAGCCGGTCGATCCGGTGCCCGACGAAGCCGAACAGCGCCGGCAGCAGCGTCACCGCGGCGAGCATGACCACGAGCACCGCGATGATCGTGACCACGGCGGCGCCGCGCATCGCGGTCAGCCCCATGCCGAACAGGCCGAGCAGGCTGACCACGACCGTCGAGCCGGCGACCAGCACGGCCCGGCCGGCGGTGTCCGCGGTGGCCATCGTGGCGCCGCGCGGCGTCAGGCCGCGGCCGAGGTACTCCCGGTAGCGGGTGACCATCAGCAGCACGTAGTCCACGCCGACGCCGATGCCCATCATCGCGGCCAGCGACGTCGACCAGTCCGGCACGTCGATCACGGCGGCGACCACGCCGACCAGCGAGGCGCTCACCCCGAGGCCGACCAGCGCGACGAGGATCGGCAGCCCGGCGGCGACGACCGAGCCGAAGACCAGCAGCAGGATGATCGCCGCAGCGGCGATGCCGATTCCCTCGGAGCCGACGTCGCCCTGGGTGGCCGTCTGCACCACCTGGCCGCCGAGCGCGACCTGGACGCCCGGCCGGTCCGCGGCCTCGGCCAGGTCGATGATCCGCTGGGTGTCCTCGACCGGCATCGCGTCCGGGTTCGGCGCGTCGAGCTGGACCGTGGCGTGCACGATCCGGCCGTCGGCGGAGACCGTCCCCTGCTGGCCGTACGGGCTCGGCGCGGCGACGACGTGCGGGACGGTGGCGATCTTGGCGAGCAGGCCGTCCACGGTCGCCCGTACGGCCGGGTCGGTCACCTGGCCGTCGGCCCGGACCACGACGTCGACCTGCTCACCGGCCGCGGCCGGGAACCGCTCGGCCAGCAGGTCCTGGGCGGCCCGGGAGTCCGAGCCGCGGGCGGTGTAGTCGGCCTTGAAGTCGCCGGACGCCACTTGGGAGAGGCCCACCGCCGCGACGACCGCGGCCAGCCACAGCAGGACGACGAGCACGCGTCGGCGATGCGCGGCGCCGGCGAGCCGGCCCAGCACCCCCACGTGCGGATCGGAAATCATCTTCGCCTCCGTTACGACTCTTCGCATTGGGACTAGGCATAGCAGAGCGAAGCCAGATAACATTGTCAAGAGGCTTAGCTGATGGGAAGCTGAGACCCTGAGCACCGGCTCAGGTACGGGCTCGGGTACGGAGGTGGTGGTCCGGTGCGGACGAGGCGCGAGGCTGCCCGGGCGGCGACGATCCAGGAGATCAAGGACACGGCGCTGGC
>DATBFW010000076.1:0-22906 GCA_036558285.1 Mycobacteriales bacterium
GGCCCGGGTGTGCCGGACCACCAGCAGCAGGCTCATCAGCCCGGCCAGCACCGAGGCGAGCCCGGCGACGCGCCAGGCGGTCAGCCCGCCGACCGTGGTCAGGTCGAACGCCGGCCCGGTGATCGCCCGCAGCGCGCCGGTACTCGCCGACGCCGCGACCTGGGCCCGCTCGGCCTCGGTCGGGTAGAGCCGCTGGTACGACGAGGCGGTCGAGACGACCGTGAGGACGATGCCGTAGATCCAGGCCGGAAGAATGATCCGGTCGCGGCGCAGCGCCAGGCGGAGCAGCGGCGCCCATCCGGTGACCGCCCGCTCCCGTTCCGCGCCGGCGCCCGGCGTGGCCTCGTGCTCGCGCTGCGCGGTGTCGAGCTCGGTCATGCCGTCACCAGCTCGGGGCCGGGCAGCTCGTCGCCGTAGTGCCGCAGGAACAGCTCCTCCAGCGTCGGCGGCCGGCTGACCAGGCTGCGTACGCCGGCGGCGGCGAGGCGGGCCAGCACCGGCGTGAGCTCGGCCGTGTCGACCTCGCAGTGCAGCCGGCCGCCCTCGACGGCCAGGTTGTGCACGCCGGGCAGGCCGGCCAGGTCGACCGGCCGGTCCAGCTCGGCGGTGACCGACGTGCGGGTGAGGTGACGCAGCTCGGCGAGCGTGCCGCTCTCGACCGTGCGGCCGGCCCGGATGATGCTGACCCGGTCGCACAGCGCCTCGACCTCGGCCAGCACGTGGCTGGACAGCAGCACGGTCCGGCCGGCGTCCCTGGCCTCGGCCACGGCCTCCCGGAAGACCTCGTCCATCAGCGGGTCGAGCCCGGACGTCGGCTCGTCCAGCAGGAGCAGCTCCACGTCGGCGGCGAGCGCCGCGACCAGCGCGACCTTCTGCCGGTTGCCCTTCGAGTAGGCCCGGCCCTTCTTCGTCGGGTCGAGCTCGAACCGCTTCATCAGCGCGTCCCGGCGGTGCTGGTCCAGCCCGCCGCGCAGCCGGCCGAGCAGGTCGATCGTCTCCCCGCCGGTGAGCGTGGGCCAGAGCACCACGTCGCCGGGGACGTACGCGAGCCGCCGGTGCAGGGAGACCGCGTCCCGCCAGGGGTCGCGGCCGAGCACCTCGACGGCGCCGGAGTCAGCCCGGTGCAGGCCGAGCAGGATGCGGATGGTGGTCGACTTGCCCGCGCCGTTCGGGCCGAGGAAGCCGTGCACCTCGCCCGTACGGACGGTCAGGTCGAGCCCGTCGAGCGCCTGGGTGTGCCCGTACCGCTTGGTCAGGCCGGACACCGAGATCGGATCGGTCACGTGTCCAGACCCTACGCTCGTTTCACAAGGTTGTGAATATCGTTGAGAGACGAAATACTGGTCAGGTGACAGGCCGCGATCCGGACCAGGTGCGGGGCTTCGTCGAGCACCTCGCGCTGGTGTTCACCGACTGGGGCTTCCCGCGGATGCCCTCGCGGGTGCTGATCACGCTGATGGCCGCCGACGAGGAGGCGCTCACCGCCGCCGAGCTGGCCGAGCGGCTGGAGGTGAGCCCGGCGGCCATCTCCGGCGCGGTGCGCTACCTGATCCACATCGGCCTGCTGCAGCGGGTGCCGACGCCGGGCTCCCGGCGGGACCGCTACCGGCTGCCCCTCGACCCCTGGTACGAGTCGGCCTCGCTCCGGGACGGCTACATGAGCCAGGTCGTGTCCGTCTCCGGCGAGGGTGTCGCGGCGCTCGGCGCGGACACCGCGGCCGGCCGCCGGATCGCTCGGATGCGCGACTTCTTCACCTTCGTCCAGGCCGAGCTGGGCGACCTGCTCGCCAAGTGGAAGGCCGACAATCCCCTGGACGACTAGGGGCGTGTCTTCCGGCCGTCGGAGGATGCGGGCGGCGGCCCGCGCCGCCATACGGTCCGAGGACACGCCTAAGGTTCCAGGCGTGAAGATCACGGTGCTCGACGACTACCAGGGCGTCGCGCTCGGGACGGGTCCGTGGGATCGGCTCGACGCCGAGGTGGTCGCCCTGCACGCACACCTGCTCGGGGACGAGCTGGTCACCGCGTTGTCCGGCAGCGAGGTCGTGGTCGCGATGCGCGAGCGCACCCCGTTCGACCGGGCCCTGCTCGACCGGCTGCCGGACCTGCGGCTGCTCGTCACCACCGGCATGGCCAACGCCTCGATCGACCTGGACGCCGCCCGCGAGCGCGACGTGCTGGTCTGCGGCACCCGCAGCCGGCAGGCCGGCCCGGCCGAGCTGACCTGGGCGCTCGTGCTCGCGGTCACCCGCCGGGTCGCGCAGGAGGACGCGGCGGTGCGGGCCGGCGGCTGGCAGACCACGATCGGCCCGGAGCTGTCCGGCCGGACGCTCGGCGTGCTCGGGCTCGGCCGGCTCGGCAGCATCGTCGCCGGGTACGGCCGGGCGTTCGGGATGCGGGTGCTCGGCTGGAGCGCCAACCTCGACCCCGGCCACGCTCGCGAGCTCGGCGTGGAGCCGGTCGCGCTGGACGACCTGCTGACCCGCTCCGACGTGGTCTCCGTCCACCTCAAGCTGTCCGACCGCACCCGCGGCCTGCTCGGCGCCCGCGAGCTCGACCTGATCGGGCCGGAGGGATATCTGGTCAACACCTCCCGCGGCCCGATCGTCGACGAGGCAGCGCTGGTCGAGGCGCTGCGCTCCGGGCGGATCGCCGGCGCCGGCCTGGACGTGTTCGACGTGGAGCCGCTGCCGGTCGACCACCCGCTGCGGACGGCACCGCGGGCGGTGCTCAGCCCGCACATCGGCTACGTCGCGCTCGACGCCTACCGGGTCTTCTACGCCGACGCGGTCGAGGACGTCGCCGCGTGGCTTGCGGGCGAGCCTGTCCGCGTACTCAGCTAGGAGCGCGCCGGTGCGGATCGTCTCGCTGCTGCCCGCCGCGACGGACCTGGTCGTCACGCTCGGGCTGGCCGGCGACCTGGTCGGGCGCACGCACGAGTGCGACTGGCCGCCGGGCGAGCTGGCGCACGCCGCGGTGGTCACCCGCACGGCGCTGGCCGACGGCCTGAGCAGCCGGGAGATCTCGGCCGCGGTCGCCGCCGACCGGGCCCACGCCGGCTCCTCGCTCTACGCGCTGGACGAGGCCGCGCTCGCCGCGCTCGACCCGGACCTGATCCTCACCCAGGAGCTGTGCGACGTCTGCGCGGTGTCGTACGCGCAGGTGGCGGACGCCGTCCGGGTCGCCGACACCGGCCCCCGGCTGGTCTCGCTCGAGCCGACGACGCTGGCCGAGGTGCTCGGCACGCTGACCACGGTCGGCTCCCTCACCGGCCGGGCGGAGCAGGCCGCGGCGGCGCTGGCGGACGCCGAGCGTCGGCTCGCCGCGGTGGCCGGGGCGCTCGCCGGCCGGGCGCGCCCGCAGGTGGTCGTGCTGGAGTGGCTCGACCCGGTCTGGCCGGTCGGGCACTGGGTGCCGGACCAGGTCGCCGCGGCCGGCGGCACCGAGGTGCTCGGCGTCACCGGCGCGCACACCGACCCGGTGGACTGGGCGGTCGTGGTCGAGGCTGCGCCTGAGGTGCTCGTGCTCGCGCCGTGCGGGTTCCCGCCCGAACGGACGCTGGCCGAGCTGCCGGCGCTGGCCGCGCGTCCGGGCTGGTCGTCGCTGCCGGCGGTGCGATCCGGGCAGGTCTGGGTGGTCGACGGCCCGGCGTATTTCAACCGACCCGGGCCGCGGGTCGTCCGCGGCGTCGAGGTGCTGGCGCACGTGCTGCACGGGATCGGAACAGTCGCTCCGGCGGAGGCGGTTTCTGTCGTACCCCCGCTCTAGCGTCCCGGGCATGAGCGAATCCCCCGCGGGCGTCGGCCGGCTGTCCCTCCTGGTGATCGACTGTCCCGACGCGGTCGCCCTCAGCGGTTTCTACGCCGCGCTGCTCGGCGTCGGCGTGAAGGACTCCGACCCGTCGTGGGTGACGCTGGAGGCCGAGCAGCCGGGGATGCCGGCGCTGGCGTTCCAGCGGGTCGCCGACTACACGCCGCCGCTCTGGCCCGACCAGCTCCACCCGCAGCAGATGCACCTCGACATCGACGTGACCGATTTCACCGCCGCCGAGGCGAGGGCGCTCAAGCTGGGCGCGAAACCGGCCAGTGACGTGCACGGGGCCACAGAGCCGTGGCGGACCTACTTCGATCCGGCCGGCCACCCGTTCTGCCTGGTGACGGTGTAGGGCGATGCGCTCGCGGGCAACTTGTCGGAATCCGGGCGTACGGTGGCCGGGTCGCAACGAGGCGAGGCCGGGGGTGGGTCCGGAATGATCGACGTCCTCACCGAGCAGCTGCGTGCACCGATCACCGAGGAGACCGCCGAGCTCTACGTCGGCGGCACCGTCTTCAAGACCGGCCCACCCGAGCGGGTCGGCGTCGAGCTCGAGTGGCTCGTGCACGATGCCGACCGACCCGCCGACCCCATCCGTTCCGAGCGCCTGGCCGAGGTGCTCGCCGAGATGTTCGACCCGCCGCTGGCGGGAATGCTCACCACCGAGCCGGGTGGGCAGCTGGAGCTCAGCTCGCAGCCCGCCCCGCTGGCCGGCTGCATCGCCGGCGCCGCCGCCGACCTCGATCGGCTCCGCGCCCGAACGGCGACCGCCGGCCTCACCCTCATCGGTCTGGGTCTCGATCCCAGGCCACCGGTCCTGCGCACGGCCGTCCCGCGCTACGTGGCGATGGACCGGCACTTCGCCCGCGGCGGCCCCGAAGGCCGCACGATGATGTGCTCGACCGCGTCCGTGCAGGTCTGCCTCGACGCCGGCACCGACGACCCCGAGGTCGCCGACCGGTGGCACGCGCTGCACGCCTGGCTGCCGGTGCTCACCGCCCTGTTCGCGAACTCGCCGGCCCCCGGCCGGCGGTGTGCGCGGGCGGCGGTCTGGGGCGCGATCGACCCGACCCGGACGGCCGCGCCGGCCGGGACCGACCCCCGCTCGGCGTACGGGCGGTGGGCCCTGGACGCGCAGCTGCTCGCGGTCCGCCGGGAGGCCGGGTCCTGGTCGGCGCCGGCCGGGCTGACCTTCCGGGACTGGCTGCGCGGCGGCGGTCCCGGCCTGCCGATGCCGACCTGGGCCGACCTGGACTACCACCTGACCACGCTGTTCCCGCCGGTGCGCGCCCGCGGTCACCTGGAGCTGCGGGCGGTCGACGCCCAGCCGGGCGACGGCTGGCGGGTCGTGGTCGCCCTGGTCGCCGCGTTGCTCGACGACCCGGCGGCCCGCGCCACCGCCACCGCGGCCGCGGTCGCGGCGAGCGAGGCCCTCGGCACCGACGCCGGCGGCTGGCTCAGTCCCGCGATGCAGGTGGCCGCGCGGGACGCGATGACGAACCCGGTGCTGCGGGAGGCCGGGGTGACGTTCGTGGCGACGGCGGTCGGTGCGTTGACCCGCGCCGGCCAGCCGGAGCTGGCAGCAGCGGTGGCGGCATTCGGCGAGCGATACCCCGCTCGCCGCCGGTGCCCCGCCGACGACCGTGCGACCGACCGTGCCACCGCACCCGAGGAGAGCGCATGACCGACCTTCGACAGCGCATCGCCGACGACCTGGCCCGAGCCCGCCGCAGGTCCGAGTCGCTGACCGTCGGTGTGCTCGACGACGCGGAGCTGACCGCGCAGCACTCGCCGATCATGTCCCCGCTGGTGTGGGACTTCGCCCACGTCGGCAACCAGGAGGAGCTCTGGCTGGTCCGGGACGCCGGCGGCCGCGAGCCGGTCCGGGCCGACATCGACGAGCTGTACGACGCGTTCAAGCACCCGCGCAAGGATCGGCCCGAGCTCCCGCTGCTCGACCCGCGCCAGTCCGCGGCGTACATCCGGGAGGTCCGGGAGAAGGCGCTCGACGTGCTCGACGAGGTGCCGATGGAGGGCCGCCGGCTCACCGAGGGCGGCTTCGTCTTCGGCATGATCGTGCAGCACGAGCAGCAGCACGTGGAGACCATGCTGGCCACCCACCAGCTGCGGGCCGGTGCCGCCGTCCTCGACGCGCCGCCACCGCCATCGTCCACAGTGGACCCGTCGGCGCTGCCGGCCACCGTGCTGGTGCCGGCCGGTCCGTTCGAGATGGGCACCAGCATCGAGCCGTGGGCGCTGGACAACGAGCGACCGGCGCACCGGGTCGACGTGCCGGCGTTCCGGATCGACACGTTCGCGGTGTCCAACGCCGACTACGCGGCGTTCGTCGAGGCCGGCGGCTACGACGACCGGCGCTGGTGGACGGCCGAGGGCTGGGACCACCGGCAGCAGGCCGGCCTCACCACGCCGGCGGGCTGGTCCAGGGACGGCGACCGCTGGTGGCGGCGCCGGTTCGGGCGGGACGAGCCGGTGCCGGCCAACGAGCCGGTCCAGCACGTCACCTGGTTCGAGGCCGACGCGTACGCGCGGTGGTCCGGTGCCCGGCTGCCGACCGAGGCCGAGTGGGAGAAGGCTGCCCGCTGGGACCCGGACACCGGCCGGTCGCGCCGCTACCCGTGGGGCGACGACGACCCGACGCCGGAGCACGCCAACCTCGGTGGGGTCCACCTCGGCCCGGCCGAGCGCGGCGCCTACCCGGCCGGCGCGTCCCCGCTCGGCGTGCACCAGCTGATCGGCGACGTCTGGGAGTGGTGCGCCAGCGGCTTCCGGGGCTACCCCGGCTTCGAGCCGTACCCGTACCGGGAGTATTCGGAGGTCTTCTTCGGCGACGGCTGCCGGATGCTGCGCGGCGGCTCGTGGGCGACCGACGCTGCCGCCTGCCGGAGCACCTTCCGCAACTGGGACCTGCCGGTCCGCCGGCAGATCTTCACCGGCTTCCGGTGCGCCCACGGCGTCGGCCCGAGCGATGTGTAGGCACCTGGCCTACCTCGGACGCCCCAGGCCGCTGCGGCAGCTCGTCTCCGACCCGCCGCATTCGCTGCTGCGCCAGTCCTGGGAGCCGCGCGACCAGCGGCACGGGGTGGTCAACGCCGACGGCTTCGGCGTCGGCTGGTATGCGGACGGCGACCCGATGCCGGCCCGCTACCGCCGTGACTGTCCGATGTGGACCGACCGGTCGTTCCTCGACGTCGCCAGGGTGGTGAGCTCCGGCGCGGTGCTGGCCGCGGTCCGGTCGGCCACCCCGGGCATGGCGCAGGGCGAGGCCGCGGTGGCCCCGTTCTCCACCGGGCGTTACCTGTTCAGTCACAACGGCGCGGTCACCGGCTGGCCGACCTCGATCGCCCGGCTCACGACGTCGCTCGCCCCGGCCGAGCTGATGGCGATGGAGGCGGTGTCCGACTCGGCGCTGCTGTGGCTGGTCGTGCACCAGCGGCTGCAGGCCGGCGAGCGGATGGCCGAGGCGCTCGGCAACACCGTCCGGCTGGCCGCGTCGACCGCGGGCGGCCGGCTCAACCTGCTGCTCACCGACGGCCGCGCGATCGCGGCCACCACCTGGGGCGACACGCTGTGCTGGCGAGCCGACGCGGACGGCGTCGTGGTCGCCTCCGAGCCGTACGACGACGAGCCCGGCTGGACACCCGTGCCCGACCGCTCGCTGCTCGTCGCCAGCCCCGACGGGGTCGACACGACCCCACTCCCGCTCGACGTACCCCCGGAGGTTCCGTGGACCCGCTGACCGAGTCGCTCACCCTGCAGTCCCACCTCCCGCCGGACTTTCTGGCCGAGGCGCTGCGTTCGGACGTGACCCGGGGGCTGACCGCGACGCCGAAGTCCCTGCCGCCGAAGTGGTTCTACGACGAGCGGGGCAGCGTGCTGTTCGACGAGATCACCCGGCTGCCGGAGTACTACCCGACCCGCGCCGAGCGGGAGATCCTGCGCGCCCGGGCGCCGGCGATCGCCGCCGCCACCTGCGCTCGCACATTGGTCGAGCTCGGCTCCGGCTCGGGCGAGAAGACGAGGTTGCTGATCGAGGCGCTGCGCTGGCAGGGCACGCTGGCGACGTACGTGCCGATGGACGTCAGCCCGTCCGCGCTGCTGGAGAGCGGCCGGGCGCTGGTGCGCGACTACCCCGGGCTGGCCGTGCACGGCCAGCTGGCCGACTTCGAGCACCAGCTCGGCGTGCTGCCGGTGGGCGACCGCCGGCTGACCGCATTCCTCGGCGGCACGATCGGCAACCTCGAGCCTGGCCCGCGCGCCGCCTTCCTGGCCGACCTGCGCGGCTCGACCGCGGCCGGCGACTGGCTGCTGCTCGGCACCGACCTGGTCAAGGACCCGGCCGTGCTGGTCCCCGCCTACGACGACAACGCCGGGGTGACCGCCCGGTTCAACAAGAACGTGCTCGAGGTGGTCAACCGGGAGCTGGGCGCCGACTTCGACCTGGACGCGTTCGAGCACGTCGCGCTCTGGGACGCGGACGCGGAGTGGATCGAGCTGCGGCTGCGCTCGACCGCCGACCAGAAGGTCACCGTCGGCGACCTCGACCTGGTCGTGCCGTTCGGCACCGGGGAGGAGATGCGCACCGAGGTGTCGGCGAAGTTCCGGCCGGAGGGCGTGCGGACGGAGCTGGCCGCGGCGGGCTTCGCATCCCGGGCCGGCTGGACCGACGAGGCCGGCCGCTTCCTGGTCACGATGGCCGAGGCGGTCTGACCGTCCGGCGTTTCGGCGAAAATCACCATCGGGCACGATGACGTCATGGCATCCCTGTCGCAGCGGCTGGTCGAGCGTGGCCTGCCGTCGGTGCAGGCTCAGGCGGCGCACCCGACCGTCGCCGGCATCGCCCACGGCGACCTCGACCCGGCGGTGTTCCGGGCCTGGCTGGAGCAGGACTACCTGTTCCTGCTCGACTACGTCCGGGTGTTCGCCCGGCTGGCCTGGCAGGCCCCGGACGGCCACCTCGGCGACCTGGTCGACCTGGCCCACTCGACCTGGCACGACGAGCTGGCCCTGCACCGATCGCTGGCCGCCGAGTTCGACGCCGACCTGTTCGGGGCGGTGGCCACGCCGGCGACCGCGGCGTACACCGGCTTCCTGCTCGACGCCGCGGAGGACTACGGCCGGGGGCTGGCCGCGCTGCTGCCGTGCATGTGGGGCTACTCGACGCTCGGTCGGATGCTGGCCGAGCACCCGCCGCCCGAGCCGCGGTACGCGCGGTGGGTCGCCACCTACGCCGACGCCGCCTTCGCCGCGCTGGCCGACCGGTGCGCGCGGATGCTCGACGAGGCGCACGCCGAGGGCCTGGTCGACGAGCGGACCGCCACCGACGCGTTCGACGCGGCGATGCGGCACGAGGTCGCCTTCTGGGACGTGCGGTGACCGCCGGAACCGTGGCGGCCGACCTGCTCGCCGGCTCGGCCGCGCCGTGGTCCCAGCTGTCCGCCCACCCGTTCATCGCCCAGGCCGGTGACGGCAGCCTGCGCCGCGGGTCGTTCGACCGCTGGCTGGTCGCCGACCACTACTTCGTGGTCGGCTTCCGCCGCTTCCTCACCGGGCTGGTCACGGTGGCACCGGACGAGCACGCGGCGGACGTGCTCGCCGCCGGTCTCGGCGCGCTCCAGTCCGAGCTCGCCCTGTTCCGCCGGGAGGCGGCGACCCGCGGCGTGGACCTCGACGCCGAGCCGGGGCCGATCGCCGTCGGCTACACCGCGTTCCTGCGCGCCTCCCTGCAGGACGGCTATCCGGTCGCTCTCGCGGTGCTCTACGGCGCCGAGAAGGCCTACTTCGACGCCTGGTCGGCGGTGCGGGCGACAGCCCGCCGGGACAGCGACTACTGGCCGTTCGTGGACAACTGGTCGTCGCCGGCGTTCGCGCACTGGGTCGCCTCGATCGCCGGGCTGCTGGACGCGATCACGCCGGACGGGCCGACCGCGGCGATGCGCGCGTCGTTCGACCGCGTGGTGCGATTCGAGCTCCGGTTCTGGACCGCCGTACACGCCGGCGACACCTGGTGACTCCCGCCCGGGCCGGGGCGGCCGACCCCTCGGCGGTCGCCACGGGCCCCGGGGCCGCGGTCCGTACGGACCGGCGCCCCACCCACCCGACGGCAGGGAGAGGTCCGGGCCGCCAGGAGACCACGGGGGTTGTCTCCTGACGGCGCCGGACCGCCCGGATCGAGACCACGGGGAGTCCCGACCACGTTTCTTTACACCTTGAGCAGAACATGTGGAACGTTCCCGCGTCGAGAAGCCGAGCGCACAAATTGGGGCACAGGGAGTGATACTGAACCATCGGTGCGCCTGGCGGACTGTCCACACGCGACTCTGAGCTGTTCCAGGCCAGACCGGCCGTCCGGGCCCGCCGACCGAGCGGGCTCCGCGCCGGGCTCTGGGGCCGGGTCACGGTCGGTGACCGCAGCCCGGCCGCGACCCGGATCGCGCATACTGGACGGCGTGCCGGAGCTGCCTGAGGTCGAGGCGCTCGCCGCGTTCCTGCGCGAGCGCGCGGTCGGTCACGTCGTCGCCCGGCTCGACACGCCGGCGATCAGCGCGCTGAAGACGTTCGACCCGCCACCGACGGCGATCGCCGGGTTGGAGATCACCGGCTCCGGGCGGTACGGGAAGTTCCTCGACATCGAGATCGGCGGCTCCGCCCCGGGCGCGCCGGATGCACTGCACCTGGTCACCCACCTCTCCCGGGCCGGCTGGCTGCACTGGCGGGAGAAGCTCCCGCCGGCGCCGCCGAAGCCCGGCCGCGGGCCGGTGGCCGCGCGGCTGCACCTCGACGACGGCAGCGGGTTCGACCTCACCGAGCAGGGCACCCAGAAACGGCTCGCGGTCTACCTGGTCCGCGCGGTCACCGACGTGCCCGGCATCGCCCGGCTCGGTCCGGACGCGCTCGACCCGGCGCTCACCGCGGAGCGGCTCGGCGAGCTGCTCGTCCAGCACGGCGGCCAGCTCAAGGGCGCGCTCACCGACCAGACGATGATCGCCGGCGTCGGCAATGCGTACTCGGACGAGATCCTGCACGTGGCCAAGCTGTCGCCGTTCAAGCCGGCGGCGAAGCTGTCCGAGGCCGAGCTGTCCCGGCTGCACGCCGCGCTGGTCACGACGCTGCGCGACGCCGTGGACCGGTCGATCGGCCAGAAGGCGGCGACCCTCAAGGCGGAGAAGCGGTCCGGCCTGCGGGTGCACGCCCGCACCGGCCTGCCCTGTCCCGTCTGCGGCGACACCGTGCGCGAAGTCTCGTTCGCGGCGAAATCGATGCAATACTGCCCGACCTGCCAGACCAACGGCCAACTCCTCGCCGACCGGCGCCTGTCCAAACTTCTCAAATAACCGCGCAACCTCCGCGCCCGCGGCGAGGTGTTGTCGGGTATGGGCGACGACGACGGCTTCCACGACTTCGTGACCGCGCGGTCGCCTGCGCTGCTACGGACGGCGTACCTGCTGGTCGGTGACCGAGCTCTGGCCGAGGATCTGCTGCAGACGGCGCTGGTCAAGGCGTACCGGCACTGGGGGCGGGTGGCCGCCGCCGGAAACCCTGAGGCGTACGTGCGGCGGATCATGGTCAACGAGCGGCGGACCTGGTGGCACCGCAACCCTGGCCGCGAGTTCGTCGGCGCCGTCCCCGACCGCGGCGGCCCGGACGAGTCAGAGGCGCTGGCCGAGCGGGACGCGGTGTGGCGGGCTGTGCTGACCCTGCCGCCACGGACCCGGGCCGTGCTGGTGCTGCGCTACTGGGAGGACCTGTCCGAGGCCGAGACCGCCGCAATGCTCGGCTGCTCGGTCGGAACGGTGAAGAGCCAGGCTTCGCGCGGCCTGCGCAAGTTGCAAGAGGTGTTGGACGGCGCGCCGTCGGCGTACGACCGGAAGAAGGTGCAGGGATGAGGCCGGCCGACGAGGTCCTCCGCGACGTGTTCGCCGAGCAGGCAGCCGGGATCACCCCGGACGGGGACGTGTACGGCGCGGTCCTGGCCCGTCGCCGCCGGAACCGGCGCCGGGCTGTCGTCGGCGCCGGAGTCGCCGCGGCGATCGTCGTCGGGGGCGCCGCAGCCGCGGTCCCCGCCGTCCGCGGAGCCGATCGGTCTGTGCCGGCGGTGACTCCAAGCCCTACCGAGAACCCGCTGACCGCCTGCGTCCCGCCGGTCCTGCCGGGGGAGAAGCCGCCACCGGCGCCGGTGCCCGTCTCCCAGCTGCCGCGGCAGCATGACGTCCGCGGCTCGCTCGCCCGCAATCGGGCGGTCACCGATGCCGCGCTGGTCGCCGGCTGGCAGGGCATCCTCCTGGACGAGGCCGGCCTGGCCAGCTTGGGCGCGCAGCACGATCGGGCCGCGAAGCGGACGATGGACCCGGCCAGCCTCCGACTCCGCTTCGTCGAGCGGGCCGGTGCCGGGACGGTGGCCCTGGTCACCGCCGCGGACCGGACCGGCAGGTGGCAGCAGGCCAGCTGGGTCGTCGGTCAGGGCAGCACGTTCCGGGCCACCGGCGGCCCGGGCGAGCTGGCCACGTCGGGCGACCTCGAGCTGGCCCAGCGCTTCTACGGCGACGACCCGCTGTTCGTCTCCGCCTACCCGGTCTGCGGGAAGATCTTCGGGGTGGTGCTGGCGCCCCGGGACGCCACCGCAACGCTGCACGAGTCGGCGCACATCGACTCGGACGCCAGGCGGGTCACCGGCGCGACCCGAACCCTGCGGCTCACCGATGGACTCGGGATCTTTCCGACGAGCGGTGGGGCTTCGAAGGTCAGCGTCAGCCGTGGGGGCACGGTGCTCGGGACGGGCTCACTGAACCAGTTCGACGGCCTCGCCACGGCCGGCCCCGACCCGCTCGATGCGCTCGTCGACAAGGCGGTCAAGGACGCGCCACCGGGCACCGACGCGCGCCTGGTGGGCTCAATCGTCGAGCTCGCCAGGCACGAGCTCCGCGACTACACCGCGGACCCGGTCGTCGGCGTCCGCGTTCGCTGGGCCGGGCTGACGAACAAGGCCATGCCCACGACCGTCGTCGCGCTGACGCTGCCGAGCGGAGCCTCGTACCTGTCCGACATGTCAGAGGAGCCGGACGGGAGCAGCGGCGGGAGCGGGGCCGGGTTCGTCCCGGCCGGCCAGCTCGACCGCTTCCTCTACGCGTACGGCGACCGCTCCCGCCTCATCGTGGTGGTGCCGAAGGGTGCGACGCGGGCCGAGGTCCGGCTCGCCGGCGGACGGGTGCAGCAGGTGCCGCTGCGCTACGGCGGGGCGTTCGTCGTTCCCGCTGCGAAGCCACTGAAGGTCCGGGCCTTCGACAAGGACGGCAACCTGGTCGACGAACAAGTGCCGAACGAGGGCCTGCTGCGGCCATGATCCCGCCCGACCGGAAACTCGTCCGCTAGCCGAGCAACCTCGGCACCGACCGCGACGTGTTGTCGGGTATGGGCGACGACGAGGGCTTCCACGAGTTCGTCTCCTCGAGGTCGCCCGCGCTGCTCCGGACCGCCTACCTGCTGCTCGGTGACTGGGAGCTGGCCGAGGATCTGGTGCAGACCGCCCTGGTCAAGGCGTACCAGCACTGGGGGCGGGTGATCGGTGCCGGCAGCCCGGAGGCCTACGTCCGGAAGATCATGGTGAACGAGCGCCGGAGCTGGTGGCGGCGGCACCGCGATCGGGAGGTGGTCGGCGCGGTGCCCGAGCGCGCGGGCCCGGACGAGTCGGCGGCGCTGGCCGAGCGGGACGCGGTGTGGCGGGCGGTGCTGGAGCTGCCGCCGCGGACCCGGGCCGTGCTGGTGCTGCGGTTCTGGGAGGACCTGTCCGAAGCCGACATCGCGGAGACGCTCGGCTGCTCCATCGGCACCGTGAAGAGCACGACATCGCGAGGGCTTCGCAGGCTGCAGCAGGTGTTGGACGGCAACGTCCTGGCGTCCGACCGTCGGGAGGTGCAGGAATGAGGCCGGCCGACGAGGTTCTGCGCGAGGTGTTCGCCGAGCGGGTCGGCGAGCGCACCCCGGCCACCGACATGTACCACGCCGTCCTCGTACGGCACCGCCGCCACCGCCGCCGGACGATGATCGGCGCCGCCCTTGCCGCTGTCGTCGTGCTGGGCGGGGTCGCGGTCGTCGCCACCGGCGTGCGCGGCGGCGACCGGTCGCTGCCGGCCACCCCGACTCCCACGCGTCCCGCGGCGCCGACGACCTGCATCCCGACGATCCCGCCGGGTCCGGACACCCCGACGCTGCCGCCGGCGGTGCCTGCCGACCAGCTGCCGGCACAGAGCGGGGTGCGCGGATCGCTCGCCGGGGACCAGGCGGTCGTCGACGCGGCGCTGGTCGCCGGCTGGCAGGGACTTCGGGACAGCAATGCCCAGCTGCCGGCGCCGCGCAAGAAGCTCGACCCCGCGAGCTTGCGGGTGCGGTTCGTGGAGCGCGCCGGCACCGGGACGCTCGCGCTGGTCACGGCCGCGGACGAGGCCGGGAGCTGGCAGGCGGCGCAGTGGGTGGAAGGGCAGGGCCGGACGCTGGTGCCGGTCGGGGGGTCGTCCGGCATCACATCCTCGCTGGACTTCGAGCGGCGGTCGGGCCAGCTCTTCTACGGGACCGACCCGCTCTACATCAGCGCCGCGCAGGTCTGCGGTCTGACCTACGGCGTGGTGCTGGCGCCGGCCGGCACGACCGCGACCCTGACCGGCCCGCCGCACGTCGACGCCGACGCGCGGCTGGTCCCGCCCGCAGCGCGACCCGTGCCCCTGCAGAACGGTCTTGCGGTCTTCCCGGCCGACCTGCGCGGTGGCCCCACCGTCGCCATATCCCGGGACGGCACCGTGCTCGGGCGCCGTGCCCTGAACGCCGAGCTCGAGTACGCCAGCCCCGGCAGCCGGCCGGCGCCGCCGTCGGCCGAGCAGATCGACGCGGCGGTCCGGGACGGCCGTGGAAGCCCCGACCGCACGCTGGTCGAGCGGATCGTCGGATGGAGATTCGACTCGGTCGACCGGTCCACCAACGACGGGGTGACCGGGGTGCGGGTGCTGTGGGGTGGCCGGGACCGCGGCGGCCACCCGTGGGTGCTGGTCGCGCTGCGGCTGCCCAGCGGCGCTTGGTACGTGTCCGACGGGTTCTCCGAGCAGTCGAACGGCTTCAGCAGCACGAACTCCGGCTTGCTCGCGGCCGACCGGCTCGACGACACGCTGTTCGTCAGCGGCGGCGCGAGGGACGTGCTGCTGGTGGCGCCGAAGGCGGCGGCGCGGGTCGGGCTCGTGCTGTCGACCGGGGAGGAGGTGCCCGTGCAGCTCACCGACGGCGGCGCGGTGATCCCATCTCCGAACGGCGCGAGGCCGCTGCGGGCCCGGGCGTACGACGCGAACGGCCGAGTGATCGCCTCGCAGGCGCTCAACGACGGGCTCATCCCGTTCGGTCACTGACCCGGCCGGTCGCGAACCACCACGGCGGCGGGTGCGGCAGGATCGACGGTTGTGCGCGTCGTCGTGGTCGGGGCCGGAGTCATCGGCCTGACCTGCGCGCACCGGCTGGTGCGGGCCGGTCACCGGGTCGAGGTGTGGAGCCGGGACGCGGTGCAGGACACCACCTCGGCGGTCGCCGCCGCGCTCTGGTACCCGTACCGGGCCCTCCCGGAGGACGCGGTCACCCGCTGGTCCGCAGCGACGTACGACATGCTGGCGCTGCTGTCCGTCCGGCCGGAGACCGGGGTGAGCCTGGTCCGCGGCCGTGAGCTGTTCCGGGAGCGGCGACCGGACCCGTGGTGGGCGGCGGCGGTGCCGCGCCTCGGCCGGGTCGCCGACCCGCCGTCCGGCTACGCCGACGGGTACGAGTTCGCCGCGCCGGTGGTGCGGATGCCCATCTACCTGTCCTGGCTGCTGGACGAGCTGGCCGCCGCCGGCGTCGCGTTCGTGCACCGCACGGTCGCCGATCTGGCCGCGGTGCCGGCCGACCTGGTGGTCAACGCGACCGGGCTCGGCGCCCGGGAGCTGGCCGCCGACGCGCAGCTGACCGGCGTACGCGGCCAGGTGGTCCGGGTGGCCGACCCCGGCCTGGCCGGTTGGACGCTGGACGAGGACCACCCGGACGGCATGGTGTACGTCGTCCCCCGCGGCTCCGACGTGGTCTGTGGCGGCACCGCCCTCGACGGCGACGAGAGCATCGCGCCCGACCCGGCCGAGGCCGAGCGGATCCTGGCCCGCTGCCGGGCGCTGCTGCCCGAACTGGCGAACGCGCAGGTCCTCGGGCATGCGGTCGGCGTCCGCCCGGCCCGCCCGGCGGTCCGGCTGGAACGGACCGGCGACGTGGTGCACTGCTACGGGCACGGCGGCGCCGGCGTCACGCTGTCGTGGGGTTGCGCCGACGAGGTGACCCGCCTGGCGGGCTGACCCGATCACGGCTGGGTGTCGAGTGTTGCCCCTCCATTGCCGTCGGCCCCGGCGGAACGCGACCATTCGGGTGTGCGCACCGTGTGGCTTGTAGGCGCGCTGCTGCTGGTCCTGGTGCTGTCCTTCTGGGTGGCCGGTCGGGTCCGGTCGCGGCGGCGCTTCGCCACGTCAGCCGAACGGGTGACGTTCGAGACCCTGCACACCGCCTCGCTCGCAGCGCCGCCGCTGCGCCTCGGGCTGAACGGCACGTCGGCCGGAAAGTCGGCCCGCCACCTGCGCAGTCTGCTCGGCACGCCGGCGGTGGCGATCTCCGACACCGAGCGTGCCCTGGTCTGGGAGGGCCCGGGCGACCACCACGCGGACCGGCTGTGGAAGGCGGCGCGGGACGGACCGCTGGCGTCCGGACGGCCGATCGTGGTCCGGCCGGAGGACCTGTTCTGCGCTGACCCGATGTGCCCGGTACGCGGCGCGGTCGTGGTGCCGATCGCCGTCGACGAGGGCGTGGTCGGCACGCTGGCCGCGGTCACCGCGAACGAACCGGGCCCGGGGCTGATCCAGGCCGCGCTGGAGACCGCCCGCTGGGTGTCCACGCAGCTGGAGCTGGCCGAGCTGGACAAGTCAAGGGCGCGGCTGGTCCGGGCCGAGGTGCGGGCGCTGCGGGCGCAGATCAGCCCGCACTTCGTCTACAACGCGCTGACCACGATCGCCTCGTTCGTCCGGACCGACCCGGAACGGGCCCGCGAGCTGCTGCTGGAGTTCGCTGACTTCACCCGCTACTCGTTCCGCTCGCACGCGGAGTTCACCACGCTGGCCGAGGAGCTGCGCTCGATCGACCGCTACCTGACCCTGGAGCGGGCCCGGTTCGGCGACCGCTTGGAGGTGCGGCTGCAGATCGCGCCGGAGGTGCTGCCGGTGGCGGTCCCGTTCCTCGGCGTCCAACCGCTGGTGGAGAATGCCGTCCGGCACGGGCTGGCGGCCAAGATGGGCGTCGGGACGGTCTCGATCGTGGCCGAGGACGCGGGCACCGCCTGCCTGATCAGCGTCGAGGATGACGGCGTGGGGATGGACCCGGAGGTGCTGCGGCGGCACGCCGAGGAGGGCGGGCACGTCGGGCTCGGCAACATCGACGACCGGCTCCGGTCGGTGTTCGGGGACGAGTTCGGACTGGTGGTCGAAACCGCGCCCGGAGCGGGTACGAAGGTGAGCATGCGCATCCCGAAGTTTCACGCCGACGTGCGGGCGTCATGAGCGCGCGCGAGCGGGAGATGATGAGCGGTCCCCGGCGCCGCCTCAGGGTGCTCGCGGTCGACGACGAGCCGCCCGCGCTGGACGAGCTCGGCTATCTGCTCGACGCCGACCCGCGGGTCGAGTCGGTTGTCTGCGCCGGTGACGCCGCCTCGGCGTTGCGCCTGCTGCGCGACGTCGACGCCGTGTTCCTGGACATCCGGATGCCGGGCACCGACGGGCTCGACATCGCCCGGGCGCTGCGCCGGCAGCCGGTGCCGCCCGAGGTCGTGTTCGTGACCGCGCACGACGACCGGGCGGTCGACGCGTTCGACCTCGGCGCGGTCGACTACCTGCTCAAGCCGCTGCGGCCGGAGCGCCTGGCCGAGTCGCTGCGCCGGGTGGTGGCCGCCCGCTCGTCCGGGTCGGACGTCGACCGCTCCGACGACGACGAGGTCATCCCGGTCGAGCTGGCCGGGCGGACCACCATGCTGCCGCGGGCCGAGGTCCGCTGGGTGGAGGCGCAGGGCGACTACGCCCGGCTGCACACCGCCGACGCCTCCCACCTGATCCGGGTGCCGCTGTCGGTGCTGGCCGAGCGCTGGGCCGACGCCGGCTTCGTCCGGATCCACCGGTCCTACCTCGTCTCGCTCCGGGACGTCCGCGAGCTGCGGCTGACCGGCTCCGGTTACGTCGTGCTGACCGGCGACCGCGAGCTGCCGGTCAGCCGCCGGCACACCCGCGAGCTCAAGGACCGCCTGATCCGCGCGACCAAGGCCGAGTGGGCCCGCTCCTAGGACGGGGTCAGAGCGCCCGGAAGCCGGCATCGACCGGCGTCGCTCACCTTCCCGCGATCCCGGGCCTCACCGAGCCGACGCCGTAGCCGAGGAGCCGTGCTCGGGTCAGCTCCTCGGCCACGTCCGGACCATGGCGTGGCGCACGCAACCGGCCGGTGTCAGGAGCCGCTGTCCAGCACCTTGGCCAGCCGGTCCGGCATCGACGCGAACGGGGAGTGGCTGGACGCCAGGGTGTGCACCGTGAACGGGTTGCCCGGTGTGGCCGCGTCGGCCTCCGCGATCATCCGGTCCTGCAGTGCGAGCGGGATCGTGTGGTCCTCGGTGCAGCGCACGAACGTACGCGGGATCCGGCCCCACCGGTCGACGGTCCCGCGGGCGTCGTCGAAGCAGACGGCGAGTGGCAGGTCGGGGGTCAGGCAGCCGGCCAGCGCGAAGTAGTCGTCGGTCGTCAGGTCGTTGTAGAACGCCTGCCGGCCCTTCTCCACATAGTCCGGGTGGGCGTTGCGCGGGTTGATCCGCATCGCGCCGGTCTGGGTCGGGTCGCCGACGAGGATCGCGCCGGAGACCCCTGCCGCCGCCTCCGGGAGCTGGCTGTAACCGGCCGCGTTCGACTGGGCCACCGGCACGTACGCGCTGATGTAGACCAGCCGGTCGATAAGGTCGGGCACGGCCTCGGCCACCCGGGTCGTGGTGAGGCCGCCGAAGCTGTGCCCGACCAGCGTCACCTTCCCGTGCCGCGCCATCGCCTCCACTCGCGGGACGACGGCGGTGCAGTAGTCGTCCAGCCGGATGCCCGCGATCGGCGACGGCTCGGTGGCCAGCCCCGCGGCGTCGTCGCGCAGGTACGACCGGGGATACGTGGCGTTGAGACCGCTGCCGGGCAGGTCGACCGCGAGGACGCGGTGTCCCGCGGTGACGAGCTGCTCGGCGACCTTGTTCCAGTGCGCCGCGGAGTGCCAGGCGCCGTGCACGAAGAGGAAGTTCATCGTTCCGGTCCTTCCGGGTGGGAGTGCGTGCGGGCAGCGTGCGCGGGCGCGCTGCCATGCGACTGCCGCGGACCGGCCGTCCGCTGCCACACCGCTGCCGGGCTCAGGCGCGCGCGAGGGCCAGCGCCTCCTGGAGGGACATCCGGCGGCCGCGGGCAAGCGCCGCCTTTCTCGTCGCGGGGTCGAGGTCGGCGAGCACCCCGTCCGGGTCGGACCACCCGTCGTCCCCGGCGACGGTGCGGAGGGCCGCCGCCGCCCCGAGCAGGACCGCGGCCCGCTCCCGGTCGGCGCAGATCGCGGCGAGGGCCTGCAGCCCGGCCGCCACGGTGGGCGTGTCCCGTTCCAGGCCAGCCCGATCCAGGCCGGACCGGAGCAGCTGCTCGGCCGTCTCCGGGTCGCCGGCCAGTGCGCCCAGCCCGACCATGCACCGCGCGTACGGGCTGCCGCCCAGGACGGTGAAGAAGGTGGCCCTGGTGCCACGGGCGCCGGGGCTCTCTGCCCAGTCGCGGACGTGCTGCAGCAGGGCCGACGCCTCACCGCTGCGGCCGGTCCGCGCTAGGGTGGCGGCGAGCTCGGTCCTGGCCAGCGCGGCGAACCAGGGGCTGCCGGCCGACTCGGCCGTCTGCACCGCCTCTGCCTGGACCGCCTCGGCGCCGGTCGCGTCCCCGCCGCGCGCGAGCAGCCGGCCGCGTTCGGCCTGCGCAAAGGCTACGTAGTGGGGCAGGCCGAGCCGGCGGGACACCGCGAGCCCGCGGTCGATCTCGGTCAGCGCGGCGCGCACGGCGCCGCGGCGTTCGGCGACCGCGGCGAGCAGCAGCCGTGCCCAGCACTCGAACGGCTCGTACCCGATCCGGCGGGAGCGGGCCAGCACCTTCAGCGCACGCCGCTCGACCAGGTCCAGCCGGCCAGCGCGCAGGCCGCCGGCGGCGGAGACGAGGTCGGACGCCGCCACCCAGAACTCGTCCCCGGTCGCCTCCATGGCCGATCGGGCCGCGGCCAGCAGCTCCGCCGCCCGGGCCGGCCGGCCGGCGGCCCCGAGGACCAGCGCCAGCGCCTGGCGGGACCGCGCGCTCTCCCAGCCGTCGCCGGCGGCGTCGGCCAGCCGAACCGCCAGCTCACCGGCTTCGACGGCGCGGGCCACGTCGTCCCGTTGACCGGCCAGGTAGCAGAGCACGGCGAGACCCCCCGCGCGGATCTCCGCGGGAACGGTGTCCGCGGCGGCCAGCGCCTCCTCCAGCCAGCCGCAGCCCTCCCCGTGCCGGTCGGCGACCGCCCAGAACAGCCAGAGGGACGAGGCCAGCCGCAGCGCCACCGCCGGCTCGCCGTCCGCCAGCGCTCCGTCGAAGGCGGCGCGGAGGTCGTCGTAGTCGGCGCGGACCCGCTGTTGCCAGTCCCGGTAGCCGGCACCGCGCAGCCCGGCGTCCGCCGCGGCGGCGACCGCTGCGTAGTGCTCGCGGTGCGCCGCCCGGAGTCGCTCTGTCCCGCCCCGCTCGGCGAGCCGATCCCGGCCGTACGCGCGCAGCGTCTCCAGCAGCCCGTACCGCGGCTCGCCGGTCGTGTCGGTGCCCGTGGTGAGCAGCGACTTGTCCACCAGCGAGGCGATGAGATCGACCATATCGGCCGGATCGATCCCGGTGCGCCGGCCGACGAAGCACGCCGCGTCGAGGGAGCACGCGCCGCTGAAGACGGACAGGCAACTGAACGCCTCCTGCTCGGCCGGGCTGAGCAGCCCGTAGCTGAGGTCGAGGGCGGCCCGCAGGCTCTGCCCGCGAGTGGCCGGCCGGCCGGGGCGCCCGCTCAGCAGCCGGAAGCGGTCGTCCAGCCCGGCCGTGATCCGGCTGACCGGCAGCGACCGCACCCGGGCGGCGGCCAGCTCGATGGCGAGCGGGAGGCCGTCCAGCCGCCGGCACAGCGCCGCGACCTCGGCCGCTGTGTCCGTCGTGACGGCGAACGAGGGCAGTGCCCGGGACGCGCGGTCCTCGAACAGCCGGACCGCCTCGCTGGCGAGAAGCGAGTCCGGGTCGTCGCCCGACGTAGGCGCCGGGAGGTCGAGGGGAGGCACCGGCCACACCGTCTCGCCGTCCACGCCGAGCGACTCCCGACTGGTGGCCAGCACGTGCAGATCGGGACAGCCGGCCAGCATCCGGTGCACCAGGTCGGCGAGTTCGGGCACCAGGTGCTCGCAGCCGTCGAGGATCAGCAGCGCCCGCCGGTCCCGCAGATGCAGCAGGACCGGGTCGACGGCGACGGCGTGCCGCTCGTCGGCGATCGGCGGGCCCGGTTCCCGTACGCCGAGGGCCGAGCTGACGGCGGCCCGGGCGCCCGCCGTGTCCGCGACCGGCGGCAGTTCCACCAGCCAGACACCGTCCGGGAAGGCGCCGGACAGCTCCCGCCCCGCCTCCAGGGCGAGCCGGGTCTTGCCCACACCGGGCGGTCCGGTCAGGGTGGCGAGCCGGCGGTCGCGGACGAGCGTGCGGACCGCGGCCAGCTCGTCGAGCCGACCGATGAAGTTGCTTACCGAGGCAGGCAGATCGGAGCGTGGTGCGGCCGGCGCGAGCGCGAGCGCGCGGTCGTGCCGGAGCATCGCGGCGTGCAGGCGCTGCAGCTCCGGGCCAGGGTCGAGGCCGTGCTCGTCCGCCAGCATCGCGCGGACCTCGGCGTACGTCTCCAGCGCCTCGGCCTGCCGGCCGCACCGGTAGCGGGCCAGCATCAGCTGCCCCCAGCGCCGTTCCCGGAGCGGGTCGGCCGCGACCAGCTCCGCCAGCTCGCCGACCAGCTCGGCGTGCCGGCCGAGGGCGAGTTCGGCGTCCATCCGGTCGTCGCTGGCGTCCGCGCGCACCCGCTCCAGCCGGGCGGTCTCGGCCATCGCCCACGGGTGGTCGGGCAGCCCGTCCAGCGGCGCCCCGCGCCACAGCTCGGCCGCGGACCGCAGTGCCTCCGCGGCGGCGGCCGGGTCCCCGTCCCGCAGAAATGCCCGGCCGTCCGCGGCGAGCCGCTCGAACCGGTGCACGTCGACGGCGTCCGCGGGCACGGCGAGCAGGTAGCCGGACCCGCGCCGGACCACGTGGCGACCGCCGACCGCCTCGCGCAGCCGCGACACCTGGTGCTGCAGGGCGTTGACCGCATCCCGGGGCTGGTGCCCGTCGCCCCAGATCCCGTCGAGGAGCCGGTCCACCGACACGGTCCGGCCAGGGTCGAGCGCCAGCAGGGCGAGCAGCGCGTGCTGCTTCGCCCCCGTCAGCCGGATCTGTCCGTCGGCACCGGTGATCTCGAGCGGGCCGAGCAGCGCGACCCTCATGCGGCCATCCCGACCACCTCGCCCCCGCGGCCACTGCTACCGCCGGACGCTAGCCGGTGGGGGCGCTACGGGCGACCGGCTCGTGCATGCGGGTGGTGATGCCCCAGCTCAGCACCCGGCGCGGGTGGATCCGGATCAGCCCGCGTCCCTCGGGCAGCGCCTCCGCGTCGCCGCGGATCTCCACCCCGCGCACGTGCCACGGGTCCCGGGAGGCGATGTCGTCGACCACGAGCGACACCTTGCCGGTCTCCGCGACGTTGCGGAACTTGCGACTCGCGGACAGTGACCGGCCGCCGATGGCGATCGTGTCGGTCTCCGGCTCGTACCGGAAGCCGACGGGACTGTTCTGCGGCATGCCGGTCGGGTCGACGGTGGCCAGCCGGCCGAGCGTCCGGGTCGCGAGGTAGTCGAGCTCCTCCT
>DATBFW010000077.1:0-3616 GCA_036558285.1 Mycobacteriales bacterium
ATCCTGCCGCCCGGCCCGGCGCGGACTCTCGGGCCGCCGCCCGCAGATGGTAATGTTCACCCGCCGGGGCGGTAGCTCAGCCGGTCAGAGCAGCGGACTCATAATCCGCCGGTCGTGGGTTCGAGCCCCACCCGCCCCACCGCCTGTGCCGGGTACTCCCCGGCGGGACGCCCGACGGTAACTCGATACTCGACCCGGTGTGCAATACCCGGTCGGCGCCGACCACACGTTCCGGGCCGTGCAGCGTGAACGAGCCGGTCAGCGGCAGGTTGTCCGACGCGCCGCCGATGCCGACGCGTATCTCGCCAGGCTCGACGATCCGCCGGCCGGACCGGCCACAGAACGCGACCTGGTCGGCATGCACCCGGAACCTCACCCGGCGGGCCTCGCCCGGCTCAAGCGGGACCCGGATGAAGCCCGCCAGCCAGCGCAGCGGCCGCGCCACCGACGCCACCGGGTCGCCGAGATAGAGCTGCACCACCTCGATGCCCGCCCGCGACCCGGTGTTACGGACCGTGCAGGCGATGTCCGCCCCGCCGTCGGTGGGCACGTCTTCCGAAGATACGACCAGGTCATCGTAGCCGAAGCTGGTATACGACAGGCCGTGCCCGAACGCGAACAGCGGCGACGGATCCACCGAGCTTCCGCCGTGCGGGCCGGCCAGCCTGGACCGGAGATAGGACGACGGCGGGGCGGCGTCCGAACCCGGCATCTCGACAGGCAGCTTGCCGCTGGGCACGATCCGTCCGGACAGCACGCCGGCGATGGCCCGGCCGCCCTCCTCGCCGGGGAAGAACGTCTGCACGATCCCGGCAAGCCGGTCGGCTATGACTCCGAGCGCATAGGGCCGGCCGGTGACCAGCACCGCGATCACCGGGGTGCCGGTGCCGGCCAGCGCCAGGAGCAGATCCTCCTGGGCGCCAGGCAACCGCAAGCTGGTAACGTCGCAGCCCTCGCCGGACGTGCCGCGCCCGAACATCCCGGCCTCGTCCCCGACCACGGCGACCACGACCTCGGCCGTTTTGGCGGCGGCGATCGCGGCGGCGAAACCCGAGGTGTCCTGCGACCGCACGTCGCAGCCGCGCGCGTAGCTCACCGTGGCCGGCCCGCCGGCCGGTTCCGTGCCCTCGGCCGCCAGCTCGGAGCGAAGAGCGGACAGCAACGTGGTGACGGGCACGCTGACGGCCGCATCGGGATAAGTCTCGCCGAGGTGCCGGGGCACGCTGTAGCAGCCGAAGAACGCCAGTGGGTCGTCGGCGAGCGGCCCGATGACAGCGACCCGCGCGCCGGGCCGCAGCGGGAGCGCGTCTCGCGGGTTGGCCAGCATGACCACCGATTCCTCGGCCAGCCGACCAGCCAGCCTTCGGTACTCCGGCGGTCCAGGTCGAGCGGGGCGGTGTCCTCGCGGTACGGCAGCGCCGTCCAGCCGGGGTCGAGCATGCCCAGCTCGCACTTGCGGGTCAGCACCCGCGTCGTAGCCAGGTCCACGGCCGCCTCGTCCACCAGGCCGACCGCTATGGCCTTGCGCAAATGGCGTGCCGTAACAGCGCGCGGCCGGCAGCTCGACGTCGACGCCCGCGTGCAGCGCGGCGGCTCCGGCTTCCGCCGGACTGGCCGCCACGGAGTGCTGCTGCTCCAGGAAAGACACGGCGTAATAATCGGAGACGACCAAGCCGCCGAAGCCCAGCTCCTCCCGCAGCAGTCCTCTGAGCAGCTCACCGTCGGCGGTGGCGGGCACGCCGTCCAGGTCGATGTAGGTCGGCATCACCGAGCGGGCGCCGCCCAGCCGGATCGCCATCTCGAAGGGCGGCAAGATCACGTCCGCGAGCTCGCGCCTGCCGATGGACACCGGCGCCATGTTCCGCCCGCCCCGGGAGGCCGAGTAGCCGGCGAAGTGCTTGAGCGTCGCGTCCACCCCGGATGCCTGGAGGCCGAGCACGTAGGCGGTCCCGATGGTACCGACCAGGTACGGATCTTCGCCGATGGTCTCTTCGGTGCGGCCCCACCGCGGATCCCGCGTCACATCGAGCACCGGCGCCAGGCCCTGGTGCACGCCGCAGGCCCGCATGCTGGCCCCGATCGCGGCGGCCATGTCCCGCACCAGGACAGGGTCGAACGACGCCCCCCAGGAGAGCGGGGCAGGAAAGATCGTCGCCGACCAGGCCGCGAAACCGGTCAGGCACTCCTCATGAGCAATGGCCGGAATGCCGAGCCTGCTCGTCGTCATGATCTGCCGCTGCAGCTCGGCCAGCGCGAGCATGCCCGCGGCCGGGGAGACCGGACGGGTGCCGAACACCCTGGTGACCTGCCCCATACCGTCCTGCAGAAGCTCGTCGAGCGGTGGTTCCTCGGCGCTGAACTCATGCTGCATCGGGGCGAACCCGTCGTCGGCTGCCCCGACCCACACGCTGCCGAGCTGAGCCAGCTTCTCGGCCAGCGTCATCCGTCCCAGCAGGTCGGCTACGCGCTCCGCGACCGGCCGGGACGGGTCCCGCCAGGGCTCGGCGGCCGTCTCGGGGCCGGACGCCACCAAGGCCGTCATGAGGACACCGGGACGGGCGCCGCGGTTGACTCCCGGATGATCAGCTCGGTGAACAGCTCGATCCTGGTCGAGTGGAGCGGACGCCCTTCGATCAGGTCACCGAGCATCTGGGCCGCGGCCCGGCCCATCTCGTCGAGCGGCTGCCGTACCGTGGTGAGCGGCGGGGGAACCCAGCGCGAGATCGGCAGGTCGTCGAAGCCGACGACCGAGAGGTCCTGGGGTACCCGCAGGTCCCGCTGCCGGGCCGCCTCGTACAGGCCGAACGCCTGCTGGTCGCTCCCGGCGAAGATCGCCGTCGGAGGCTCGGGCAGGTCGAGCAGCTCACCGCCGCATTCGAAGCCGGCCTCGTGCTGGAAGTCGCCGTTGCGGACTAGCGCCGGGTCGAACTTGACGCCCGCCCGTTCCAGCGCGGACCGGTATCCGTCCGTTCTCGCCCGGCTGCACAGATAGTCACCCGGCCCGGCGATCGCGCCGATCCGGCGGTGTCCAAGGCTCAGCAGGTGCTCGGTGGCGGCCAGGCCGCCGGCCCAGTTCGTGGCGCCGACACTGGGCAGGTCCGGTGGCGGCGGGTTCCCCGGGTCGAGCACGACCAGCGGGATGTCGGCCTCCCGGAGCTGCTCGAGCTGCCTGCCGGTGAGCTCGGAGGTCACCAGGATCACCCCGTCGGTATCGTGGCTCGCCAGCCCGCTCGTCCAGCTGGCCGGCCGGGCGTTGCCGTGCCTGACCGCGGAGACCGCCACAGCGGTGGAGTGCTCGGTGCCCCACTCTTCCACACCGCGCAGGATCTCCACCGCCCACGGACTGTCCAGCCCGTTGAAGACGAGGTCGATGAGGCCGGACCGGCGATGCCGTCGCGTGCCCGCCCGGGTGTACCGGTGCTCGTGAAGCAGCCGCTCGATAAGTGCCCGCGTCGCCGGGGCGACGTCCCGCCGTCCGTTCACCACCTTCGACACCGTCGGCAGCGACACGCCGGCCTCGGCGGCGATAGCCGCGAGGGTCGTCCGCCCGCGGTCCCTCCGGGCGGCCTCGCTGACCGCATTGCTCCTTGGAAGCACTGCACCACCTTTTCTCGCC
>DATBFW010000078.1:0-17011 GCA_036558285.1 Mycobacteriales bacterium
CTCCTGGGGCGCCGGCTCCTTCGGCTGGCTGTGCTGCGGGCCGTGCGACGTGCGCGGGGCCCGGGCCTCGACCGGGCGGTACGCCGGGGCGCCCCCGTCGAAGCCGGCCGCGATGACCGTGACCCGGACCTCGTCGCCGAGCGCGTCGTCGATGACCGCGCCAAAGATGATGTTGGCGTCGGAGTGAGCGGCATCGGTGACGAGCTGGGCCGCGTCATTGATCTCGAACAGACCGAGGTCGGAGCCGCCGGCGATGGAGAGTAGGACCCCGCGGGCGCCGTCCATGCTCTGTTCGAGCAGCGGGCTGGAGATCGCCCGCTCAGCCGCCTCGACGGCGCGGTTGTCCCCGCGTGCGCTGCCGATGCCCATCAGCGCCGAGCCGGCACCGGACATGACCGACTTCACGTCGGCGAAGTCCAGGTTGATCAGGCCGGGCGTGGTGATCAGATCGGTGATGCCCTGGACACCGGACAGCAGCACCTGGTCGGCGGTGCGGAAGGCGTCCATCACGCTGACGTTCCGGTCGCCCAGCTGCAGCAGCCGGTCGTTCGGGATCACGATCAGCGTGTCGCACTCGTTGCGGAGCTGCTCGATGCCGAGCTCGGCCTGGCCGGCCCGCTTCCGGCCCTCGAACGCGAACGGCCGGGTCACCACGCCGATCGTGAGCGCGCCTAGCTTGCGGGCGATGCTGGCGACGACCGGCGCGCCGCCGGTGCCGGTGCCGCCGCCCTCGCCGGCGGTGACGAAGACCATGTCGGCCCCCTTGAGGACCTCCTCGATCTCCTCCCGGTGGTCCTCGGCCGCCTTGCGGCCGACGTCGGGGTTGGCGCCGGCGCCGAGGCCGCGGGTGAGCTCCCGGCCGACGTCGAGCTTCACGTCGGCGTCGCTCATCAGCAGCGCCTGCGCGTCGGTGTTGATCGCGATGAACTCGACGCCCTTGAGACCGACCTCGATCATCCGGTTGACGGCGTTGACCCCGCCGCCGCCGATGCCGACGACCTTGATGACCGCCAGGTAGTTGTGCGGTGGTGTCATCGACAGTGCCTTCCCTCGGTGGTGATCGCCGGGCCGCCCATCCGTCAGGTCTCACCCTCAGGTCAACGGTTAATGTTATGTCAACCTCTGCGCTGTCGGGACAGTAAGCAGCCGGTACGGGAGGGTCCACTACCTGCGCGGCGTGTCGGCGCAAATCCGTTCCGGCTCACGTACGGTCAGCACGGACCGGCTCGTGATCACCGAACGGGGGACGCGATGACGAGCGAGCGGCGAACCGTGGTCGTGGTCGTGCTGATGCTGCTCGGTGCCGGCGGCGTCGGGCTCGCGGTGGGCGCGCTGACCGGCCGGTCCGACCGGACCTCCGCGGCGCAGGCCGTGCTCGGCGCCGACACCGGCGGGTCACCGACTGCGACCGCCTCGGAAGGGGCGGCTGGCCGGGGTGAGTGGACCGCGACGCTCGCGGTGCCGCCGGGCAGCTGTGTGGTCGCCGCGTCCGAGCGGTCACGGACGGACGGTGCCGAGGTCGCGGTCGACACCAAGCGGGTCACGGTCAGCGGACGGTGACCACCGACGGGGTGCTCACGTCGTAGTGCCGGCCCGGCCGGCCGAGCAGCGCGCCGAGCACCGCGGCCTTCGCGGCCGAGTCCTCGCCGCCGCCCCAGAACACGGTCCGGCCGTCGGTGAGGGTGAGCGTTACCTGCTCCGGGGTCGCCGCCGTCACGGTGGCGACGCCGGCCAGCAGTCGCGGCGTCAGGGCGGTGATCGCGGCCAGCGCGGCCGTCGCGGTCGGGCGGCCCGGTCCGACATCGGCGAGGTCGAGCAGCGGCAGCTTGGGCCGCGCGGGAACCCGCTGGAAGACGACGCCGTCCGGGTCGACCAGCCAGTACGCCCCGGCCCGCTTGACCACGGCCACGCCGTGCCGCTCGGTGATCGTGATCCGCAGCGTGGTGGGCCAGGACCGGGCGACCGCGACCCGCTCGACCCCGGGCAGCGCGCGGACGTGGTCGGCGACCGCGCCGGTGTCGACCCGGGCCAGCGGTCGGCCGTCCGGCACCGCCGCCGCGGCCCGGACCTGGTCGGCGGACAGCGCCCGCACGCCGGTCAGCGTGACGTGCCGGACGCCGAGCACCCCGGTGAAGCCGACCACGTACACCGCGGCGGCGATGACGGCGACGAGCGCGGCCGCGATGCCGAGCAGCGGGCCGCGACGGGACGAGCGGGCCGGCCGGGCCGGGGCCGGCCGCGGCGGCGCGACCCGGGTGGGCGGGCTCACCGGCGGGCTCCGGTGGCCGACCGGCACGGGCATGTGCCGGCGACCCGGGTGGGCGGGCTCACCGGCGGGCTCCGGTGCCAGCCAGCGCAGCAAGGATGTCCGGGCCGAGCGCGGTCACGTCGCCGGCGCCCATAGTGATCACCAGGTCGCCCGGCCGGGCGCGGCGGGCCAGCTCGCCGGCCACCTCCGACCGGTCCGGCGCGAACAGCACCTGGTCGGCCGGCAGCGGGACCGCGTCCGCCACCAGCGCGCCGGTGACACCGGGCACCGGGTCCTCCCGCGCCGCGTAGACGTCCAGCACGACGATCTCGTCGGCCAGCCCGAGCGCGGTGCCGAAGTCCTTGGCGAACGCCGCCGTGCGGCTGAACAGGTGCGGCTGGAACGCGACCAACACCCGGCCGGTGCCGGCGACCGTACGGGCGGCCCGCAGCTGCGCGGCGACCTCGGTCGGGTGGTGGGCGTAGTCGTCGTACACGGTCACGCCGGCGGCCTCGCCGCGCCGCTCGAACCGGCGCCGCACCCCCGCGTACCGCCCGAGGCCGTCGACCAGGCAGTCGACCGGCAGCCCGAGCCCGAGACCGGTGAGCAGCGCGGCGGCCGAGTTGAGCGCCATGTGCCGGCCGGGCACCGGCACCCGCACCGGCGGCAGCGGCGTGCCGTCGAGCACCGGTCGCCAGCGGGTGCCGGCCGGGTCCTCGACGAGGTCGGTCAGCCGCAGGTCGCCCGCCTCCACGCCGTACGACCTGGTGCGCAGGCCGGCGCCGGCGGCCGCGCGGGCGGTGCGCCGGGCGCCCGGGTCGTCGGCGCAGAAGACGAGGAACCCGTCCGGGTCGATCCGGCGGGCGAACTGCTCGAAGACGACCGCGACCTGCTCGGCCGTGCCGTGCTGGTCGAGGTGGTCGGCCTCGACGTTGGTGACCACCGCCGCGTACGGCGAGAGCAGCAGGAACGAGCCGTCGCTCTCGTCGGCCTCGGCCACGAACAGCTCGCCGGTGCCGTCGGCGGCGTTGACCCCGGAGCCGGCCAGGTCGCCGCCGATCGCGTACGCCGGGTCGGCGCCGCAGGCCTGCACGGCGGTGACCAGCATCGAGGTGGTCGAGGTCTTGCCGTGCGTGCCGGCGATCGCGATCCCGCGCCGGCCGGCCATCACCGCGGCCAGCGCGGCGGCCCGCCGCAGCACCCGCAGCCCGAGCCGGTGCGCCTCCACCACCTCGGGGTTGGCGTCCCGGATGGCCGTCGAGACGACCACCGTGTCGACCCCGTCGACGTTCGCCGCATCGTGTCCGATGTGGACGGTGGCGCCGGCGGCGCGGAGCGCGGCCGCGGTGGCCGACTCGCGGGCGTCGCTGCCGGAGACCGGCACGCCGCGCGCCAGCAGGATCCGGGCGATGCCGCTCATGCCGGCGCCGCCGATGCCGACGAAGTGCACCTTGCCCAGCTCGGCCCCTGCGGTCCTGTTCATCCGGCCGACCCAGTCCCGGCGCCGGCCGGCGCGCCGGCCAGGTCGAGCACCAGCCGGGCCAGCGCCACGTCCGCGTCCCGGTGTCCGAGCGAGGCCGCCGCCTTGCTCATCGCCTCCAGGCGGGCCGGGTCGGCCAGGATCGGCGGCAGCGTCGCGGCCAGCCACTCCGGCGTGCAGTCCGCGTCGGTCACCATCAGCCCGCCGCCGGCGGCGACGATCGGCTCGGCCAGCAGGCGCTGCTCGCCGTTCCCGTGCGGCAGCGGCACGTACGCCGCGGGCAGGCCGACCGCGGTCAGCTCGGCGCAGGTGTTCGCCCCGGACCGGCACAGCACCAGGTCGGCGGCCGCGTAGGCCAGCTCCATCCGGTCCAGGTAGGACACCAGCACGTACGGCGGGTCGCCGGGGGCGACGGTCGGCGCGGGCAGCTGGTTGCGCGGGCCGGCGGCGTGCAGCACCTGGACGCCGGCCCGGGCCAGCGCGCCGGCCGCCCCGATCGCCGCGGTGTTGAGCGTCCGCGCGCCCTGCGAGCCGCCGGTCACCAGCAGCGTCGGCAGCTCGTCGCGCAGCCCGAACGCCTGCCGGCCGTCCTCCCGGCGGGCGGCCCGGTCCAGGGTGGCGATCTCCGTGCGCATCGGCAGACCCAGCGTCACGGTGTTGCGCAGGCCGCCGGTGCCCGCGGTCGCGACCACCACGCTCGCCGCGTAGCGGGCGCCAAGCCGGTTGGCCAGCCCGGCCCGCGGGTTGGCCTCGTGCACGACGATCGGGATCCTGCGCCGGTGCGCGGCCAGGTACGCCGGCGCCGAGACGTACCCGCCGAAGCCGACGACCGCGTCCGCCCGCACCCGGTCCAGCACCGCCCCGGCCGCCTTCACCGCGGACCGCAGCCGCCCGGGCATCGCCAGCCACTCTGTGCTCGGCTTGCGCGGCACCCGCACCCGCGGCACCAGCTCCAGCGGGTAGCCGCGGGCCGGCACCAGGCTGGCCTCCAGCCCGCGGGACGTGCCCAGCGCGGTGATCACCGTGTCCGGGTCCAGCCGGCGCAGCGCGTCGGCGGTGGCGAGCAGCGGGGTGACGTGCCCGGCCGAGCCGCCACCGGCGAGCACGACGGAGACGTGTCGGGTCATCGGCGGCGGGCCTCCCGTCGTGGGCTGGGCTGGCGGGACGGTCGGCCCGATCCTGCCGTCCTCGCCGACGGTGGGCTCACCCGCCTCCCCGCCTGGTCACCCGATCGGTCGACCCGCCGGCGGGGACGCTCCCGCGGCACCCGCGGCGCCGGCATCCCCAGCAGCTTGGCCATTCGGCCTCGCTGCGCCAGCTGTGCCGCCGCGTCCGGTTCGTACCGGGCGAACGAGGTGAGCATGCCCAGCGCGAAGACCGTCACCAGCAACGACGTGCCGCCCGCCGAGATCAGCGGCAGCGGCACGCCGGTCACCGGCAGCATGCCGCTGACGTAGCCGATGTTGAGCACGGCCTGCCCGACGATCCAGACCGTCACCGCGGCCGCGACCAGCCGCGCGAACGGGTCGGCCGAGCGGCGGGCGACCCGCAGCCCCGCGTACGCCAGCGCCGCGTACAGCAGCAGCACGACCAGGCTGCCGATCAGGCCGAGTTCCTCGCCGATCACCGCGAAGATGTAGTCGGTGTGCGCCTCCGGCAGGTTGAGCCACTTCGCCCGGCCCTGGCCGAGCCCGACCCCGAACAGCCCGCCGGACGAGAGCGACGAGAGCCCCAGCAGCGGCTGGAACCCGGTGCCGGTCGGGTCCGCGGTCGGGTCGAGGAAGTGCGTCACCCGGGCGAACCGGTACGGCTCGACCACGGCCAGCCCGGCCACCGTGACCGCCGCCAGCCCCAGCAGTGCGCCGAAGATCCGCCCCGGCGCGCCGACCGTCCACAGCAGACCGAACAGCACCATCGCGAAGCACAGCGACGTGCCGAGGTCGGGCTCCAGCACGACCAGCGCGGCCATCAGCGCGGCCACCGGCACCAGCGGCATGAGCAGGTGCCTGGCCCGGCCGAGCAGTCGCTGCTTGCGCACCAGCAGGTCGGCACCCCACAGCGCCAGCGCGAGCTTGGCCAGCTCGGCCGGCTGCATCTGTATCGGCCCGACGGCCAGCCAGCGCTGCGCCCCGTTGAGGCTCAGGCCGACGCCGGGCACCAGCACCGCGGCCAGCAGCACCAGGCTCACCAGCAGCGCCGGATAGGCCAGCCGCCGGTAGACCCGCGGCGGCAGCCGAACGCCGAGCCAGAACGCCGGCACGGCCAGCGCGACCCAGACCGCCTGCCCGGTGAACACCGAGTAGGCGCTGCCGGTCTCCTGGTACGACTTCACCATCGAGGCCGACAGCACCATCACCAGGCCGAGTCCGAGCAGCAGCCCGGTGCTGACCAGGATCAGGTGCAGCGAGGTGAGCGGACGGTCCAGCAACGAGGACGAGTCGTCGGCCGGCTCCGTCCGCGCGGACGCGGTCGCGGTCACGGGTCCGCCAGCGCGCGCACCGCCGCGACGAACGCGTCCCCGCGGGCCTTGTAGTCCCGGAACATGTCCATCGAGGCGGCGGCGGGCGCCAGCAGCACCGTGTCGCCGGGCCGGGCGAGTGCCGCGGCCGCCTCCACCACCTCGGACATTGCTCCATCGTCGGTCCTGGAGACGGTCACTACGGGGAGGTTGGGGGCGTGTCGCGCGATCGCCGTGACCAGCGCGGCGCGGTCGGCGCCGACCAGTACGGCGCCGACGAGCCGGTCGGCGACCAGCGTGACCAGCTCGTCCACCGGGGCGCCCTTGAGCAGGCCACCGGCGATCCAGACAACCTTGTCGTACGAGGCGAGCGAGGCCAGCGCGGCGTGCGGGTTGGTCGCCTTGCTGTCGTCGACGTAGCGGACGCCGGCCACGTCGCCGACCGGCTCGTTGCGGTGCGGGTCCGGGACGAACGCGCGCAGGCCCTGCGCGACCGCGGCCGGGTCGAGGCCGTGCGCGCGGGCCAGCGCGGCGGCGGCCAGCGCGTTGGCGACGTTGTGCGGTCCGGCCGGGCACACCTCGGCCGCCGCGGCGAGCTCGCCCCCGCCGAACGCCCGGTCGACCAGCCGGCCGGCTCGCACGCCGAGCTGGTCCGGTCCGGGTTCGGCCAGCGTGACCGAGACCTGCCGGCCCGGCGCCGCGACCAGCCGGCGGGCGACCTCGGGATCGTCGGCGTTGCCGATCGCCACGGTCTTCTCGCCGGCCCAGATCAGCTCCTTGGCCGCCGCGTACGCCTCGAAGTCTCCGTGCCAGTCGAGATGGTCCGGGGCGAGGTTGAGGATCGCCGCCGCGGCCGGGCGCACCGACGGCGCCGAGTGCAGCTGGAAGCTGGACAGCTCGACCGCGAGCACGTCGTACGGCGGGTCGGCGGTGACGGCGTCCACCACCGGCAGGCCGACGTTGCCGGTGGCGACGGCACGCTCGCCGGCGGCGCGCAGCATCGACTCCAGCATCCGTACGGTCGTGGTCTTGCCGTTGGTGCCGGTCAGCGCCAGCCAGGGCGGCGGGTTCGGCCCGCGCAGCCGCCAGGCCAGCTCCACCTCGCCGATCACCTCGACCCCGGCCGCGGCCGCCGCGGTCAGCAGCGGCGCGTCCGGCCGCCAGCCCGGCGAGACGACGAGCAGCTCGGTCCCGACCGGCGGCGCCGGCACGTCGAGCGCGATCGTCGCTCCCCCGGCCGCCAGCGCCTCGGTCCGCGCGGACGCCGCCCGGTCCACCACGGTGACCGCCGCGCCCAGCCGCAGCAGCACCCGGGCGGCCGCCTCCCCGGAGGCCCCGGCGCCGGCAACCACCACCGGCCGGCCGGCCCACCCGGGCACCGCACTCATCCCGGGAGCCCGTACGAGATGAACTCGGCGTAGAACAGGCCGAGCCCGAAGGCGACGGCCAGGCCGGCGATGATCCAGAAGCGGACGATGACCGTCGTCTCGGCCCAGCCGAGCAGCTCGAAGTGGTGGTGGATGGGGGCGATCTTGAACACCCGTTTACGGCGCGTCTTGAACACCGCGACCTGGATGATCACCGACAGCGTCTCGACCACGAAGAGGCCGCCCAGCACGACCAGGAGCAGCTCGGTCCGGGACACGATGGCGATCCCGGCCAGCAGGCCGCCCAGCGCCAGCGAGCCGGTGTCGCCCATGAAGATCCGGGCCGGCGCCGCGTTCCACCACAGGAAGCCGAAGCAGGCCGCCATCGCCGACGCCGCGATCAGCGCGGTGTCCAGCGGGTCCCTGGCTTCGTAGCAACCGGCCCGGGCGAACGTCTCGCACGCGTTGCGGAACTGGTAGAAGGAGATCGCGGTGTACGCCCCGAACACCATCGCGGACGCGCCGGCGCACAGCCCGTCCAGCCCGTCGGTCAGGTTGACCGCGTTGGACGTGCCGCTGATCACCAGGTAGGCGAAGACGACGAACAGGATCGCGCCGAAGCTGATCTGCGGGATGTCCCGGACGTACGACAGGTGCACCGAGGCCGGACTCAGCCCCTCCGCGTCCTTGAACTGCAGCGCCAGCACGGCGAACGAGATCCCGACCGCAAGCTGGCCGATCAGCTTGGCGGTGGCCGACAGGCCCAAGCTGCGCTGATTGCGGACCTTGATGAAGTCGTCGAGGAACCCGACCACGCCCATGCCGGTGAACAGGTAGAGCAGCAGCAGGCCGGTCGCGCTCGGCCCGGAACCGGACGAGAACAGGTGCGAGGCGAAGTAGCCGATCAGGGTGGCGATCACGATGACCGTGCCGCCCATCGTCGGCGTGCCTCGCTTGGCCAGGTGCGACTGGGGGCCGTCGTCCCGGATCATCTGCCCGAAGCCCTGCCGGCGGAACAGCCGGATGGCGAGCGGCGTGCACAGGATCGAGACGAGCAGCGACACCAGCGCCGCGACGAGGACAGACCTCACGAAGCGGCCCCGACCGGCTCGACCAGCGCGAGCGCGACCCGTTCCAGGCCGGCGGCCCGGCTCGCCTTCACCAGCACCACGTCCTCCGGGCGCAGCTGCTTCTGCAGCAGCGCGATGGCCGCGTCCGCGTCGTCGACGTGCACAGCTCCTTCACGCGCGGCGGCGTGCATCGGTTGCGCCCCGGACCCGACGACCACCACCCGGTCGACGCCGAGCTCCGCGGTGAGCTCACCGATGCGGCGGTGCTCGTCGGCCGCGGACGGCCCGAGCTCGCCCATCTCGCCGAGCACCGCCCAGGACCGCCGGCCCCGGGCCATCGTGGTCAGCGCCCGCAGGGCCGCGGCCATCGACTCGGGGTTGGCGTTGTAGGCGTCGTTGACGACGAGCACCCCGTCCGGCCGCTCGGTGACCTCCATCCGCCACCGGGACAGCGCGCGGGCCCGGCCCAGCGCGTCGGCCACCGCCGGCAGCGGCATGCCGAGCTCGATCGCGACCGCGGCGGCGGCCAGCGAGTTGCCGACCTGGTGCTCGCCGTGCACGGCCAGCGTGACCGGCACCGACCCGGCCGCGGTCACCAGCTCGTACGAGGGGGTGCCCCGCTCGTCCAGGCTCACGTCCACCGCGCGCACGTCGGCGGTCCCGGCCAGCCCGACGGTGACCACCCGGGCGGCGGTCCGGTCGGCCATCGCCAGCACCAGCGGGTCGTCGGCGTTGAGCACCGCCACGCCGTCCGCCGGCAGCGCCTCCACCAGCTCGCCCTTGGCCAGCGCGATGTTCGCCCGGCTGCCGAACTCGCCCAGGTGCGCGGTGCCGACGTTGAGCACCACGCCGATCCGGGGCCGGGCGATCCGGGTCAGCCAGGCGACGTGCCCGATCCCGCGGGCGGACTTCTCCAGGACGAGGTAGCGGGTGTCCACAGTGGACCGCAGGACGGTGTACGGGTGGCCGAGCTCGTTGTTGAACGAGCCCGGCGGCGCCACCGTCGGCCCCAGCTCGGCCAGCAGCTGGGCCAGCAGGTCCTTGGTCGAGGTCTTGCCGCTCGACCCGGTCACCCCGATCACCGTGACGTCCGGCAGCCGGCCGAGCACCGCCCGGGCCAGGTCGGCCAGCGCCGCCGGCACGTCCGGCACGACGACCGCGGGAACCCCGACCGGCCCGGCCGCGAGCACGCCGACCGCGCCGGCACCGACCGCGGCGGCGGCATGCTCGTGCCCGTCGACCCGCTCGCCGCGCAGCGCCACGAACAGCCCGCCCGGCCGGATCCGGCGCGAGTCGAGCTCGACGTCACCGGTCACCCGCGCCTGCGGGTCGGGGGCGTCGTGCAGCTCGCCGCCGACGGCGCCGGCGACCTCCGCCAGGGTCAGCGGGATCACCGGCCGACGCTCCCGGTCAGCTCCTCCAGCGCCGCCCGCAGCACCGCCCGGTCGTCGAACGGGTGCACCACCCCGCCGATCTCCTGTCCCTGCTCGTGGCCCTTTCCGGCGACCACGACCGCGTCCCCCGGCCGGGCGCGCCGGACCGCCTCGACGATCGCGGACCGCCGGCCGGCGACCTCGACCACCTCGCCCCGGTCCGGCACGCCCAGCGCGCCGGCCAGCACGGCGGCGCGGATCGCCGCCGGGTCCTCCGAGCGCGGGTTGTCGTCGGTGACCAGCAGCACGTCGGCGCCGGCCGCGCCGGCCGCGCCCATCAGCGGCCGCTTCTCCCGGTCCCGGTCGCCGCCGGCGCCGAGCACCAGGACGATCCGGCCGGACACGCCGGGCCGGAGCGCGTCGAGCAGCCGCGCCACCGCGTCCGGGCTGTGCGCGTAGTCGACCACCGCGACGTACCCCTGGCCGAAGTCGATCTTCTCCATCCGGCCCGGCACGCCGCGGGTGGCCACGCCGGCGGCCGCGGTCAGCGCGGGCACCCCGACGGTGGCCAGCGTCGCGATCGCCAGCAGCCCGTTGGCCACGTTGAACGTGCCAGGCATCCGGACCAGCGCCGGCAGGTCGACACCGCCCGGGCCGAGCACCCGGAATCCGGTGGACCCGGCGGCCGGGCCCACCTCGACCGCGCGCCAGTCGGCGGTCGGGTCGCCGGCCGCGGACACGGTCACCGTGTCCGGCTTCACCAGCCGCCGCCCGTACGGGTCGTCGACGGCGACGACCTCGTGCTCGCAACGGCCGTCGAACAGCAACGCCTTGGCCGCGAAGTAGCTGTCCATGTCGTGGTGGAAGTCCAGGTGGTCCTGGGACAGGTTGGTGAACGCGCCGGCGGTGAACCGGGTGCCGTCGACCCGGCCGAGCGCCAGCGCATGGCTGGACACCTCGATCGCGACCGCGGTCACGCCGCGCTCGGCCATCGCCGCGAAGGCCGCCTGCAGGTCTGTCGCCTCCGGCGTGGTGCGGATGCTCGGCACCGACTCGCCGGCCACCCTGGTCTCGATCGTGCCGACCAGGCCGGTGGTGTGGCCGGCCGCACGTAGCCCCTCCTCCAGCAGGTATGCGGTGGTGGTCTTGCCGTTGGTGCCGGTCACGCCGAGCACCAGCATGCTCGCGGTCGGATCGCCCCAGACCGCCGCGGACAGCGCGCCGAGCAGCGCCCGCGGGTCGTCGGCGACCAGCACCGGCAGCCCGGTCGGCGCGGCCAGCTCTGCCCCGGCCCGGTCGGTGTAGATCGCGGTGGCGCCGGCGGCCGCGGCCACGCCGGCGAACCGGGCACCGTGCGTGCGCGAGCCCGGAAGCGCCGCGAGAAGGTCACCGGGGCGCACTGCGGACGAGTCGTGCGTGATGCCCGTGACAACGGCGTCACGGTCCGGAACCGGCAGGCTGAGGGCGGTCGCGAGCGCGGCCAGGTGGTGCGGCCGCGGCCGGAGTGGCCGCAGCGGCGTGGTGCCGGACACGGGGGGCAACCCTAGTCCACGGACAACTTCAGGTTCGGGATGGGCGTGCCCGTCGGCGGCACCTTGCGGGCGGTCAGCGCGTACGACATCACGTCGTGGAAGAGCGGGGCGGCGACCGACCCGCCCTCGCCGCCGCCCGGCGGCTCGGTGATCACCACGGACATGACCAGCTCCGGCTTGTCCGCCGGTGCCATGCCGGCGAACGTCGCCCAGTATCCGCCGCCCGAGTAGCACTTGCAGGCCGGGTTCGGCCGCTGCGCGGTGCCGGTCTTGCCGGCCACCCGGTACTCGTCGATGGCCGCCTTCGGTGCCGTCCCGCCCTTGGCCACCACGGCCTCGAGCATCGTCCGTACCGTCCTGGCCGCCTGCGCCGAGACGACCGTGGTCCGCTGGGGCGCGCTCGTCGGCACTGCCTTGCCGTCCGGGCCGATTATCGATTTGACGATCCGCGGCTGCACCCGCACGCCGTCGTTGGCGATGGTCTGGTACATCCCCGCCAGCTGCAGCGGGGTCATCGACAGCCCCTGCCCGATCGGCAGGTTCCCGAACGTCGTACCCGACCAGGTGTCCGGCGACGGAAGGATCCCGGGGCTCTCCCCCGGCAGTTCGATGCCGGTGCGCTGGCCGATCCCGAACTTGCGCTCGGTGTCGTAGAACTGCGCCGGGCCGACCAGGTTCTTGGCGATCATCAGCGTGCCGACGTTGCTCGACTTCGCCAGCACGCCGGTCGCGGTCCAGTGCTCCGGCGCGTGGTACCAGGCGTCGTGCACGACGTGGTCGGAGATCTGGATGGAATCCGGCACCAGCATCGGCGTCGTCGGGGTGATCTTCTTGTGCTCGACCGCGGCGGAGAACGTGACCACCTTGTTGGCCGAGCCCGGCTCGACCGGTGCCTGCACGACCGGGTTCGTCCGGTTCGCCGGCGGTGACTTCGACGGGTTCTGCGCGTCGTACGTCGGCGCGGTCGCCATCGCGAGCACCTCGCCGGTGTGCGCGTCGAGGATCACGGCCTGGCCGCTGGACGCCTTCGCCTTCTGCACGGCGGCGGCCAGCCCGTTCTGCAGCTGGTACTGCAGGTCCTGGTCGAGGGTCAGCTGCACGGTGGAACCGGGGACGGCGGCGGTCTCCTGCCGCAGCCCGCCGGGGATCTGCAGGCCGTTGCTGCCGCGCTCCACCTCGAGCCGGCCGTCGGTGCCCCTGAGCACGTCGTTGTACTTGGACTCGACGCCGCCGAGGCCGCCCTCCTCGTTGGTGTAGCCGACCACGGCGGCGGCCAGGTCGTGGCCAGGGTAGATGCGCTGCGAGGTGTCCTCCGCGCCGATCCCGCGCAGGTTGAGCGCCAGCACGTCGGCGGCCCCGGCCGGGGACAGGTTGCGGGCCAGCGGGACGTACCGGGTGTGCGGCTTGGACAGCAGCGGCAGCAGTGTCGGGACCGTCGTCTTCAGCTTCGCCGCCAGCGCGGTGGCGGTGCCGATCCGGTCGGTCACCTCGGTCGGGTCGGCGAAGATCGTCCGGGCCGCGACGGAGTACGCCAGCGGCTGGCCGTCGCGGTCGACGATCGAGCCGCGGGTGGCCGGGATCGTGGTCGGGTAGAGCAGCCGCTGCTCGGTACGGGCGGCGAAGTGCTCGCTGTCGAAGCCCTGCAACTGGACCAGTCGGCCGCCGAGGACGACCAGCAGGGTGCAGACCGCGGCGAAGCCGACGCCGAGGCGGCGGCCAGGGTCGCCGAGCCGCAGCAGTCGCGACCGCCCGGGCCGGCGCGGCGGTCGCCCGCCGCCGTTCCGCCGCGGCTTCTCGACCCGGCCGGCTCCGCCGCGGGCCGTCCGGGCCGATGTGGTCGGCCGGCCGCCGCTGCGCATGGCCGCGCTGACCCGACCCGCGCCGGAGCCGCTCCGCGCCTGGCTGGTCGACCCAGTTCCCCCGCCGCGGGTCGCGGCGCTGGTGCTGGTCGCGGTGGTGCTGCCGGTGCGGGTCGCGGCGCCGGTGCGGGTCGCGGCGCCGGCGGACCCGCCCGGGGTCCGGCCGCCTGCGGTGCCAGATCCGGCACGACTGGACGAACCGGCGCGACTCGCGGAGGCGGCGCGGCCCGCGGCGCTAGCACGTCCCGTGGTGGCGGCGAGGCTCGCGGTGCTGCTGCGGCCGGCGGCGACGCTGCGGGCCGCGGCGGCCGGGCGGCTCGCGGCGCTGGTGCGACTCGCTGTGGTGCGGCTTGCGGACCCGGTTCGGCCTGCGGACCCGGTTCGGCCTGCGGCCCCGGTTCGGCTTGGGGCCCCGGTTCGGCTTGCGGACCCGGTTCGGCCTGCGGACCCGGTTCGGCTTGCGGCCCCGGTTCGGCTTGCGGTGGCGGCCGAGTCTGCGGCGCTGGTGCGGCTCCTTGTGCCGGTCGGGGTCGCTGCGGTGGTGCGGGTCGCTGCGGTGGTCCGGGTCGCTGCACTGGTCCGGGTCGCACTGGTTCGGGTCGCAGTGGTTCGGGTCGCGGCGGTGGTGGGCCGGGCTGTGGCCGGGCCCGGTGCGGGGGACGGTCGGCCGGCGGTGGTGCGGGGTCGGGTGGTGGATGCAGCGGGGGTGCCGCGGGTGCCGATGCCGAGGGACGTCATCGTGCGGCCGGCGCTCGGGCGGGCCGGTGTCGCCGCGCGGGCAGCGGGAGCGGCGGGGCGCGGGTTGGCTGCCCGACCGCCGGCGGCGGCTCTGCCGCCGGCAGTCGGGCCGGGGCGGGTCCGACCGAGGCCGAACCCGGACGAGGTGCTGCCGGCCGCGCCGCTGCCGCCCGAGGGGTGGGACGGAGCGGCGCGGCCGGCGCCGGTCGGGGGGCGACCGGCCGGGTGGGAATGAGGGCCGCCGGCCCACGCGCCACCGGCGGTACCGGCGTACCGATCGGACTGGCTCACCGGGTCCCTCCTGGCGTCGGCGTGGGCTTCGGGCTGGTGCGGGCCGTCGTCCGCGGGGTGGGCGTGGGTCTCGGGGTCGTCCGCGGGGTGGAGCTCGCCCCGGGTCTCGGCGTGGTCCGCGCCGTCGGCGTGGCGCCGGGGTGCGGGCCGCCGCCGGGCGTCGGCGTCGCTCCCGGCCGCGCGCCGGACGGGGTCGCCGTGGGCGTCGGGGTCGGTTTCGGCGGTGGCGGCGGCGAGGTCGCCGGCACCGGCGAGCCCTGCACCTTGGCGGTGCCGCCGGGCTCGACGACGAGGAAGCCGGGTTCGGCGCCCTGCACCAGGCCCAGCTGACGGGCGCGCTTGGCCAGCTCGCCGGGGGCTTCTGACGCGGCGACGTCCCGCGCCAGCCCCTGCTCGCGGATCGACAGCGCGCGGTTGTCCTGCTGCAGGGTCCGCAGCGTGAACGCGTCCGCGCTGGAGGCCGAGCTGAGCAGCAGCAGGCTCACCAGGCCGCCACCGAGCAGCGCGAGCACCAGCAGCACGAAGGGGGTCTTCGGCGCCTGCGGAGCGTGCCCGGCGACCAGCTGCAAGACCGGCGCGGTCCGCCGCGACGTCTCAGGGCGGGCGCCCCCGCGGCGACCGGCCTTCCGCCGCGTCGCACCTTTCCTCGGGCCGCCGGCCTTCCCGCCCGCGACCTTTCCTGACCCGCGGCCGGACGACCCGCTGCCCCGTTTCGGCGCCGCCTTCGACCCTGGACGCTGAGCTGCCGGTGCCGTGCGCGCCCGACCAGGCGCCGAGGCGCCCGGCGCTCGACGCTCGGACGCACCAGCGGCGCGGCGATCCGCGGAACCGGCGCCACGAGTGGCCGGCGTTCCGCCGCCGGACGTCCGCTGCGGGGACGGGCGCTGGGCCGCCGTGTCCTTCTTGCCGGGCCGAGGCGCGGTGGCGGGTGAGCCGGCGGCGCTCGCCGAGGTTGTGGCACGGGTGGAGCGGTGCGTCCGGCTGTCGGTGCCGCTGGCCTCGACAAGGTCACGAAGCCAGCTCCGGCGAGCCGGCGGTCGCATGGTCCGGCCGGCGCCGTCCGAGGGTCGGGTGGGTGCGGCGACCCGGGCCTGCGCGCCCCGCACCGCCGGCGACCCCGCGCCGCGCCCGGCCGACGACCCAGCCCCGCGGCCGGCCGACGGCGACCCGCCAGCACGGACCGACGGAGACCCGACGCCGCGGACCGACGGCGACCCACCAGCACGCACCGACGGCGACCCACCAGCACGCACCGACGGCGACCCACCGGCACGGACGGACGGCGACTCGCGCCGGGTCGGCTGGAGGCGGCGGGTCGGCTGGGGGCGGCGGGTGCTGGAAGGCGACTCGGCCGCACCCGGCGCGCGCGGGGAAGTTGCGCGGCCGGGTGCGCCGAGGCTCTGGACCCCGGACGGGGGCGTCGGCGGCGGCAGCGCCCCGCCGGGCAGCGGACCGCCGGACGGACCGCCGGAGAGACCGGACGACCCGTACGGGTTCATGCCGCCTCCCGGATCCGCTCGGCGGCTCGCAACCGGGCGGACGCGGCCCGCGGGTTGGCGGCGATCTCCGCCTCGGTGGGCGGCTCGGCGCCGCGGGTGAGCACCCGCAGCGTCGGCGCGGCCGAGGGCAGCGGCACCGGCAGCCCGGGCGGCGAGGTGTCGCGGGCGCGGTCGGCGAACGCCCGCTTGACGATCCGGTCCTCGAGCGAGTGGTAGCTGAGCACGACGATCCGCCCGCCCACGCGGACCGCGTCGATCGCGGCCGGCAGCGCGGCTTCGAGCGCCGCCAACTCGCGGTTGACCTCGATCCGCAGCGCCTGGAAGGTGCGCTTGGCCGGGTTGCCGCCGGTACGCCGGGCGGCCGCCGGGATCGCGTCCCGGACGAGCGAGACCAGCCGCGCCGACGACGTGATCGGCTCGACCGCCCGCGCCCGGACGATCGACTGCGCGATCCGCCGGGCGAACCGCTCCTCGCCGTAGTCCCGCAGCACCCGGGTCAGCTCGTCCACCGAATAGCCGTTGACGACGTCCGCCGCGGTCGCCCCGGCCGACGACATCCGCATGTCCAGCGGCGCGTCCTGCGCGTACGCGAACCCGCGCCGGGCCTCGTCCAGCTGCAGCGACGACACCCCGAGGTCGAACAGCACCCCGTCGACCTGCGCGATCCCGGCCTCGGCCAGCACCGCCGGCAGCCCGTCGTACACGGCCCGGTGCAGCGAGGCCCGCTCGCCGAACGGAGCGAGCCGCTCACCGGCGATCCGCAGCGCCTCCGGGTCCCGGTCGATGCCCACCAGCCGCAGCCCGGGATGAGCGTCCAGCAGTGCGGACGCGTGCCCGCCCAGCCCCAGCGTCGCGTCCACCGCGACCGCCTCCGGCCGGTCGAGTGCGGGCGCCAGCAGCGCGAGCACCCGGTCCCGAAGGACCGGCACGTGCGTCGGCACCCCGCCCACCTCGACCCCCTGGAGGATGTCGCCCCCCGTGACAGACCTGACCTTTCGGACCCCTTCGTGCGCCCAGGACCCCCGCCCGCTCGCCGGCGCCTGACACCGGGGAAGTGGTGTCAGGAAGCCGGGCCCGCCCGGGTCGCCTGGCGCCG
>DATBFW010000079.1:0-11654 GCA_036558285.1 Mycobacteriales bacterium
TCGGCTCGCCCCGGCTGCTGCTGGCGGCGGCCCGACACCCGCGCCGGGTGCCACCGATGGCGGCCTTCTCCGCGGCGTTGCCGCGCGGTCGCGGGACGCTGCGCCCGCTGCACCGGATGGTCGAGCTGGTCTCCGAGCCGCTGCCGGACCGAGGCTGGCCGGACGCGCCGAGCACCTGGATCGTCGCGATGGACTACGCCGCCGGGACTCGTACGGTTTTCGGCCGGGACGGTGCGCCGCCGTCCACGCTGGCCGATGCGGCCACCGCGTCCTGCGCCATCCCGGGGTGGTACGCGCCGGTCGTCATCGGCGGCCGGCCGTATGTGGACGGCGGGACGCTGTCGCCCACCTCGCTCGATCTGCTGGCCGGCGCCGGGCTCGACGAGGTCTACGTGCTGGCGCCGATGGCCTCGTTCGCGTACGACCGGCCGCGGGCGGCGATGGCGCGAGCGGAGCGGCGATGGCGACGGCTGGTGACCCGGCGGGTCCTCGCCGACGCCGAGGTGCTGCGTGCGGCGGGTACGTCGGTCACGCTGCTCGGACCCGGGCCGGATGACCTGCAGGCGATCGGGGCCAACCTGATGGACCCGCGGCGCCGCCAGGCCGTATTGGCGACCGCCCTGCGGACGAGCGTGGCGGCGCTGCGCGGAGACGGCGGCCCGGGCTGGCCGCTGCAGACGGGGACGGTGAGCTGATGCGGGTCTACGTGCCGGCGACCACGCGAACGCTGCGCGAGCTGGTCGAGACCGGCGAGCTCGGGCCGGCGCCATTGACCGGGTTCGCCGTGACGCCGCAGCTGCGCGCCTGGTATCGGGACAGCGACCTCGACGAGTTGGAATACGCGGCGCTGCTCGACGCCGCCCGCGGGTCGCTGCGGCTGCTCGACCAGGACCCGGGGGCGATGCCACGCCGCGTCGTCGTCGCCGCCGACGTGCCGGACGAGCAGGTGACGCTCCGGCCCGACCTGGACCGTGCCGTGGTCCGGGTGGCGATGCCGGTGCCGATGAAGCTGGTCGCGGCGGTGCACGTGGACGGTTCCGAGGCGGAGAAGGCGGTCGCGGACGCGGTCGCGGTGGTCCTGGAGGCGGACCTCGGCAGCGAGGACGCCAAGTTCGTCGTGGACGGGGCCGAGGGCTACGACCTGCTCTGGTACGCGAGCCAGGAGGTGGGGCCGCTGCTCGACCTGCTCTGACCCGCGGGCCAGGAGGTGGGGCCGCTGCTCGACCTGCTCTGACCCGCGGATCAGCGAAACGGGTTCGGGGCCGCGTGCGGGCTGATCTTGACCCGTGGCGAGCCGTCCTGGGCCCACGCGGCCTCACGCAGCGCGCGCAGTGCCGCTCGGCGGCGCGGGGTGTCCATGCGGTCGATGAACAGGACGCCGTCGAGGTGATCGGTCTCGTGCTGGAGACAGCGGGCGAGGTGGCCGGAGCCGACGATCTGGAGCGGGTCGCCGTGGTCGGTGAACCCGCGGGCGACGACGTTCTGGCGGCGGATCGTGTCGATGTAGATGCCGGGCATGGATAGGCAGCCTTCCGGGCCGTCCTGCTCCTCCGCGTCCGGAAAGTCGAGCACCGGGTTGACCAGAGTCCCCTCGACGCCGTCGACGTGGAAGGCGAACACCCGCAGGCCGACGCCGAGCTGCGGGGCGGCGAGGCCGGAGCCCTGCTCGTCATAGAGCGTGTCGTGCAGGTCGCGCACGAGCCGGCGCAGTTCGGCGTCGAAGGTCACCACCGGGTCCGCCGGCGTCGTGAGCACCGGGTCCCCGAACAGGCGGATCGGCAGGACGGTCATCGCTCTCCTCCACGACGGCCCGCGTCGACCTTTGACCGCGGGCTTGCAAAGCATCATAGTTTGCAAAGTGGAGGCAGAGACGCCGTGGGTGCAGCCACGTGATCCAACTGTTGCCGCACTGCTCGGGCACCCCGTACGGGCCGCCCTGCTGGATCTGCTCGGCCGGGTCGGTACGGTGACCGCGACCGAGGCGGCGCGGGAGCTTGGCGGCAACACCGGACTGCATTCGTTCCACCTGCGGCAGCTGGAGCGGTACGGGGTCGTCGAGGAAGTGCCGGGGCGCACCGGCAAGCGGCGGCCGTGGCGGCTCGTCGACCCGCATCGGCCGGCCGCTGCCGACGGCCTCGACCTGCTCGCGCGCGGGCTGGAGGACGAGAGCTATCAGCGATGGGTGGCGGTGCGGGATCGCGCGCCCGAGCGGTGGCGGAAGGACGACGCCTTCAGCCAGGTCGTCTACCTGACGCCCCGCGAGCTGCGCGAGGTCGGTGCGGTCATCCGGCGCACCCTGGCCCGTTACCAGGCACGCGAGAACTCCCCGGCCCACCGGCCGCCGGACGCGGCACCGGTCGCCGTCGTTGCCCGCCTCTTCCCACTGCTCGGCCCCGACGACGACCACCGCACCTGACGGGGCACCGCAGCTGAGGTGCGTCAGGGCGTGTGGCGGAGGTGATCGACGACGAGCTGAGGGACCAGGTCGGCGTCGACGCCGGTGGACTGGTCGGGGAAGTCGAAGACGGCGACCATCATCTGCATCGGGTACGCCGGCGGGCGCGGGCAGGAGCGGATCAGCGCGCCGTCGACGAAGAATTCGGCTCGCTCGGCGGTCCAGTCCACCGCGTAGTCGTGAAACTCGGCCACGTCGATCGGCAGGCGTGGCGCTGCGAAGTCGCGCGCCACGGTCGGATCGCGGAACTCCTTGAGCCCCATGCCGACTTCGGCGGACCTCCCCGGTTCGACCGCCGAGCCGAAGACCTCGACGACGCAGATCTCCGCACACCGCTCCGGGCGGTCCTCCAGACCGACCATCCACCATGCCGCCATCGACCGCGGCGAGATCACCATTCGCGCCCGCATCTCCAGCCGCCCGTACTGCGGGGTGAAGCCCCAGAACGTGTCCTGCTCCTCGCGCACCACCGAACCGGCGTCGAGCGGCTGCTGACCGACCGTGCTGCCGACCGGGCCGGAGAAGTTGCCGGTCTGGATCCCGGACACCCGCAGCGGTGTCGCGTGCTCGGCCGCCATCCACAGGCCCTGGTCCGGCGGGATCGACAGCACCAGGCAGGAATCACGGATCTCGTACGTCGCGGCGGTCTCGGCGCGTGAGCTCCACGCGGGCAGGTAGTGCGGCAGCCACACCGAGGTGTCCAACGCCGGCCGGTCGAACTCCTCCGCGAACATGCGCCGATCATGCCGGCCGGCACCGACAGAATGGGTCCGTGGCTCGTAAGGTCAGCACCCGCAACGCCGCCTTCCAGCAGTGGCAGGCGCTGCTGACCAACCGGACCAAGCGGCAACGGGCAGGGGAGTTCCTGGTCCAGGGGGTTCGGCCGATCACGCTGGCCGCCGAGCACGGCTGGGACATCCGCACGCTGCTGCATGCAGGCGGGGCGACGTCGCGGTGGGCCGGCGAGCTGCTGCGCCGGCACGACCATGTCGAGCTGTCCGACGAGCTGATGCGCGAGCTAGGGGACAAGGACGAGCAGGAGCTCATCGCGGTCGTCGGTCTGCCCGAGGACCGGCTCGACCGGATCCCACGACGGGACGATCTGCTCGTCGTGGTCTTCGACCGTCCTGCGACGCCCGGCAACATCGGCACGCTGATCCGGTCGGCGGACGCGTTCGGCGCGCACGGTGTGATCGTCACCGGCCACGCCGCCGACCCGTACGACCCGCGGGCGGTGCGTGCGAGCACCGGCTCGCTGTTCGCGATCCCGGTCGTGCGGGTGCCCAGCCATCGTGACGTGCTTGCCTGGTCGACGGGGCGGATCGTCGCGACCGACGAGCACGGCACCACCGACCTGGATGCCGTCGACCTCACCGGTCCCGCGCTCGTGCTGATCGGCAACGAGACGGCCGGTCTGTCGGCGGCATGGCGGGAAGCCGCCGATGAGATCGTGCGAATCCCGATCACTGGGGCGGCCAGCTCCCTCAACGCAGCCTCGGCCGGCACGGTGATCCTCTACGAGGCAGCCCGCCAACGCCGCCGCGCCGCCATGTGAGCGCGAGACGTCTCGGCCGCCGGCGCGGCACTGGGTCGCCCAGCAACGCCGCACCCGGCCGACGGGGCCGACGCCCGACCCGGACAGGGCGTAGACCCCGCACGAGCGCGCCGCCGGCGGGCACCTGGTCGAGGTGCACGACGGCCTGCGGGCCGAGCTGGAGCGGATGCGTGACCTGATCGACCAGGTGACCTCCGGCCGGACCGACCCCGGCGCCGCCCGCGACCACATCGACCAGATGACGATCCGGCAGAACAGCTGGACCGTCGGCACCTACTGCGAGTCGTACTGCCGGATCGTGACGACGCACCACACGATCGAGGACCGCAGCGTGTTCCCGCACCTGCGCAGCGCCGACCCGCGGCTGGCCCCGGTGATCGACCGGCTGGAGCAGGAGCATGTCGCGATCCACGGCGTGCTGGAGCAGGTGGACCGGGCGCTGGTGGCGTTCGTGTCCGGGCCGGACGGCGACAAGCAGCTGCGCGAGGCGGCCGACCTGCTCACCGACACCCTGCTGAGCCACCTCGCGTACGAGGAACGGGAGCTGGTCGAACCCTTGGCGCGGCTGGGGTTCTACTAAACGTCCACATCGGACCCCATGATCACGGTCTGGTTGCGGGGCAGCCCGAAGAACTCGGCCGGGTCGCCGGCGTTGTGCGCCAGCACGATGAACAACTGCTTGCGCCAGCGGCTCATCCCGGCTCCGTCGGTGCGCCGCAACGCGCCGCGGGACAGGAAGTAGGACACCTCGTCGATGTCCACGGTGAAGGGTATGAGGCCCTCGGCGGCGGCCCGCTCCACCGCGCCGGGCAGGTCCGGGTTGTCGAAGAACCCGTACCGCACCGTGAGGTGCATGATCCCGTCGTCGTCGTAGCCGAGGTCGTCGACGGTGACCTGGTCGTCCGGCTTGACGTGCGGCACGCCCTCCGGCCGGGCGGAGACGATGAGCACGTGCTTGTGCAGCACGTGGTTGTGCTCGACGTTGGCCCGCAGCGCCAGCGGGGTCGTGTCCTTCGTCGGGTGCGGGAAGACGCCGATGCCGCGGACCCGGGTGATCTGGTGCTTGCGGACCTTCTCGATGAAGTCTTGCAGGGGCCCCTCGGCCGCGGACCGGTTCTGCACGGTGATCTCGCGGCCTTTGCGCCAGGTCGTCATGAGCAGGGCGACTGTGGCCGCGATGAGCAGCGGCAGCCAGCCGCCGGAGAGCACCTTGGTCAGGTTGGCGGCGAGGAACGACAGCTCGATCCCGCCGAACGTGACCGCGGCCAGCACCAGCTGCCAGGGCCGCCAGTGCCAGCGGCGCCGGGCGACGACGACGAGCAGCACGGTGTCGACCAGCAGCGCACCGGTGACTGCGATCCCGTACGCGGTGGCGAGCCGCTCGGACGACCGGAACACCAGGATCAGCACGAGCACGCCCGCGAACAGCGCCCAGTTGACCGCGGGCAGGTAGACCTGGCCGGCCTCGTGCTCCGAGGTCTGCCGGATCCGCAGCGGCGGCAGCAGACCCAGCTGCACCGCCTGCCTGGACACCGAGAACGCACCGGAGATCACCGCCTGGGACGCGATCACCGTGGCCGCGGTGGCCAGCACCACCATCGGGATCCGGGCCCAGCTCGGCAGCAGCAGGAAGAACGGCGACGAGGTGGCGCTCGGGTCGCCGAGGATCAGCGAGCCCTGGCCGAGGTAGTTCAGCGTCAGCGCCGGGAAGACGAGGAAGAACCAGGCCCGCCGGATCGGCGGCCGACCGAAGTGGCCCATGTCCGCGTACAGGGCCTCGGCGCCGGTGATGCACAGCACGACCGCGCCGAGCGCGATGAACGCGATGAACGGGTGCTCGGCCACGAACGCAGCCGCGTAACTCGGCGACAGCCCCTTGACGATGTCCGGATGCGGCACCACCTGGGTCAGCCCGGCCAACCCGATCGCGACGAACCAGACCGTCATCACCGGTCCGAACAGCGCGCCGATCCGGTGCGTACCGAACCGCTGGCTGACGAACAGGATGGTCAGGATCGTGACCGCGATCGGCACCACGAGGTCGGCCAGGCTCGGCGCGGACACCTTCAGCCCTTCGACCGCGGACAGCACCGAGATCGCCGGCGTGATCACCGAGTCGCCGTAGAACAGCGACGCCCCGAGGATGGCCAGCAGGATCACCCGGACAGTGACCGCGGAGCGCGGACCGGCCATCCGCCGGATCAGCGCGGCCAGCGCGAGGACGCCGCCCTCGCCGTGGTTGTCGGCCCGCATGATGATCGTCACGTACTTCACCGAGACGATCAGCGTGATCGACCAGAAGACCAGCGAGATCACCCCGTACACGTCGCCGGGGGTGGCCTGGACCTTGTTGTGGTCGAGGGAGAAGACGGTCTGCAGCGAGTAGAGCGGGCTGGTGCCGATGTCGCCGAAGACGACGCCGAGCGCGGCGATGACGAGCGCGGTCATCGCCGCCTGCTTGGGCGACCGACCGGTGCCGGCGGCCCGCCGGGGCGGTTCCTCTTCGTCGGCGTCCGGCACGGGCTCCGGCAGCGGAGAGGTCACGGCGTCGGGCACACTCTGATGATTACCTGCCGCCCGTACGAGGACACGGAAAACTTGCCGGTCCGCTTCCCGTTATAGCTTCTCGGGTATAGCGTCTCAGCTATGGAGGACGACGGCCTGCCGGTGCTGCCCGGGTTCCGGGAGATCGCCCAGCGCCGGCGTCGGGTGATCGACGAGCTGGCCGGTGCCCGCCGGGCGGCCGGGCTGTCGCAGACCGAGGTGGCGGCCCGGATGGGCACCTCGCAGTCGGTGGTCGCCCGGCTCGAGTCCGGTGAGATCGACGCGCGGCTGTCGACGCTGCAGCGGTACGCGGCGGCGGTCGGGCAGGAGCTGGAGCTGGGCGTGCGGCGCCCCGCCCGGCGCGAGGAGGGACCATGACCGATCCCCGCACGCCGGAATGGCCGGGCCGGCCGGGCTGGCAACCGCAGCCGCGGCCGGGCTGGCTGCCCGGTGCGCCGAGCCCGGAGCCGGCGCCGGCCCCGACGGTCGTGTACGTCGACCCGCGCCGGGACGACCTGGCCGACCAGCTCTGGCGCCGGCGGGTCGTGCTGCTGTCCGGCCGGCTCGACTACCCGGCGGCCGAGGCGGCGATCGGACGGGTCCTGCTGGCCGACGCCGACGGGCCGGAGCCGATCCGGCTGCACGTGCACTGCCCGGACGGTGATCTGGAGGCGGCCGTCGTGCTGGCCGAGACGCTCCAGCTGGTACGGGCCCGGGTGATCGCGGTGGCCAGCGGCTCGATCGGCGGCCCGGTCGTGGGGGCGTACGCGGCGGCCAGGACCAGGCAGGCGCACCCGCACGCGCGGTTCGCGTTCACCGAGCCGCGCTCGGCTTTCCACGGCCGCGGCAGCCGGATCGCGGCGGAGCTCGAGCTGCAGGCCCAGCAGCTGCGGTTCCTGCAGGAGACGATCGGCGCGGCGACCGGGCTCGACCCGGCGGACGTGGCCGCCGACATGCAGGCGAGCCGGATCCTCACCGCCGATCAGGCCCTCCGGCTCGGCCTCGTGCACGAGATCGTCACCCGCGACACCGCCTGACCCGAGCGACGCCAGCGAGGTCGGTGACCCGCGACGCCGCCTGAGCCGAGCCGAGCGAGCGGGGTCAGTCGCCCGCGACACCGCCTGAGCCGAGCCGGGAGGCGCCGGCCCGACCGCGCCGGGCGCAACCGCCGCCGACCGGAGATCGGCGATCGGCGATCGGTGACGGCGGCCGAGCCGGGACAGAGACGCACGACCGCCACCGGCGCGGGACAGCGGCCAGTGATGGCGATCGGCGAACGGCGATCAGCGACGGCCGCGGCTGGGTGGTCAGTCGAGGAAACGGCTGAGCAGGGCGGCCTCGCAGCGGAGGCGGTCGGCCGCGGGGGACCGGCCGTACTGGTCGGCCGCCGCGGTCCGCTCGGCGATCTCCGACCGCACGACCGCCGCCGCCTCGGCGTCGGTGAGCTCGCGGCGGGGCACCTCGGCCGCGCCGAGCCCGGCCACGCTGCCGGCGACGTGCTCGTCGGCGCCGGGCGCGAGCGGGACGGACTCCACCGCGGTCGCGTTGGCGAGCGCCGCCAGCGTCGGGCGCAACGCGCTCATCGCGACCGCGTTCCGCTCCCGCAGCGCGATGCGCAGCGCCGACCGCAGCCGCTCCTCCAGCGCGCTCACCGCAGGTCCACCGTGGTCAGCTGGCCGAGCAGGCGGGTGAGCTCGGCGATGTCGCCTGGCGCCCACTCGGCCAGCGCGGCCCGCCACCGCTCCAGCCGGGCCGCCCGCAGCGCCTCCAGCCGCTGCTGCGCGTCCGGCGTCAGCCGTACGGTGACCGCGCGCGCGTCGTCGGGGTGGGGGCTGCGCTCGACCAGGCCGAGCCGGGCGGCCGCGTCGATCTGCCGGCTGACCGTGGACTTGTCCAGGTGCAGCGCGGCGGCCAGGTCGGAGGGGCGCATCGCGCCGCGCCAGCACAGCATCGAGACCAGCGGGTAGGCGGTCAGGTCCAACCGCGGGTCGAGCGCCTTCGCGCCGGCGCGCGCGTTCGCCCGGGCCCACGACCAGGTTTCGGAGATGGCGGTCTCAAGATCCGCCAGCCCGTCGCCACGGTCCTCCACAAGCCCTCCACAAACGCCGTTGGGAATGTTGCAGCTCTCAACTACCTTGCCACGAGAAGTCCCCGTCAGCATGCGCCAGCGAGCGGTACCCCATGGCCGACACGGCCCAACCCGCCGCTCACCCGGCGGCGGCCTGGCCGCGCTGGTGCAGGTGATTCTGGGTCTCGCCTCGGGAGCGCGGGCGGTACCTGGGCTACCTCGGCGCGGTGTTCGCGCTCGGCGCCGTGCTCGGCCCGCTGGTCGGCGGGGTGATCGTGGACACCAGCTGGCTAGGCTGGCGCTGGTGTTTCTACGTCGGCATCCCGTTCGCCGCGGTCGCCGCCCTGGTGCTCCTGCAGCGCACCCTGCACCTGCCGGTCGTCCGCCGCCCGGTGCGGATCGACTACCTCGGCGCCACGCTGGTCGCCGCCTCGGTCTCGCTGCTGCTGATCTGAGTCCCGCTGGCCGGGCACGAGTTCGGCTGGAACTCCGCGCAGACCTACCTGATGGTCGGCGGTGCGCTCGTGCTCGGCGTGCTGTTCGTCGCGGCCGAGCAGCGGGCGGCGGAGCCGATCATCCCGCTCGACCGTGACCTTCTTCCGCAGCCTCGGCGGCGCGGTCGGTGTCTCCGCGCGGCGGTGTCGTCCCGCTGCCCACGAACGGCACATAGCGTGGAAGACGTGACGGCCACTACCGAGATCCCCACCCGCGACCAGCTCGTTACGCACCTCGTCAACTCCCGCATCGCGGGCAACGTGGCGACCACGAGGCAGAACAACCTGGAGAACTACGGCCGGATGAGCCGGCGCGAGCCGCTCTACCTGTTCGGACTGCGGCCGGTCGGCCGCTGGTCGTACGAGGACGTGCTGGCGCTGATGGCCGAGCGGTGCGGGGTGATCGCCGACCCCGCGCACGCGTACGGGCAGGACGCGATCGACCCGGACCGTACGCTCGACCGGCTCGACGCGATGGCCGACCGGATCCGGCTGGCGGCGCAGCGGCAGGAGCGGGTCGTCGTCGGCACCGGCCACCCGATCGGGCTGCGGCCCACCCACGCCGCGCTCGCGGCCGGGCTCGCCGCGGCCGGCTGCACCCTGCTCACCCCGGCCGCCGGCTGGACGCACCCGGACGTCCCGGAGCTCGGCGAGCAGTCCGGGACGCTGGACTGGGTGGACAGCGTCGGCGTCCTGCGCTCGCCGGCCCGCACGCTCAAGCACTCCCACTCGCCGCTGCTGGTCGAGGCCGTGCTCGCCGCCCTGGACACGCCGCCCGACCTGGTGATCGGCGACCACGGCTGGGCCGGCGCAGCCGGGCAGGCTGGCATCGACTCGGTCGGGTTCGCCGACTGCAACGACCCGGCGCTGTTCGTCGGCGAGGCGGAGGGCCGGGTGGTCTCCTGCGTGCCACTCGACGACAACGTCGACCCGCGCCGGTACGGCCCGATGACCGCCTACCTGCTCGACCGTGCGGGGCTCAGCGCAGCCGCTCGATGACCGCCGCGGCGGCGTCGTAGTCGTCGATCATGATGCTGGTGATGCCGAAGCGCTCGCGGAGCTCGCGACACTTCTCGGCCAGCCCGTCGACCGAGCCGATGAACACGTGCGGCGACTCCAGCACCTCGTCCACGGTCAGCTCGACCCCGGACTCCCGGCGGATCAGGTCCGCCCGCCGGGCCGCCTCGCCGCGGGCGTCGTTCGTGACCACCACCGGCCCGCCGGACGGGTAGGCGTTCAGCTCCAGCGCGTCGAACCGCTCGCCGGCCGCCTCCCGGATCCAGCCGATCTTCTCCTCGGTGGCCGCCGCGGTCATGCTGCGCGGGTCGCCCGGCCGCGGCGCCAGCCCGACGATGTCCGCCTCCCGCCCGGCGAGCCGGAGCGTCCGCCGGCCGCCGCCGCCGAGGAACAGCGGCGGGTGCGGCCGCTGCACCGGCTTCGGATAGCCGTCGTGATCGGTGATCTCGAAGTGCTCGCCTGCGTACGAGAACGGGCCGTCGGCGAAGCAGCCCTTGACCACCGCCACCGCCTCGGCCAGCCGGGACACCCGGGTCGGCACCGGGTCGAACCGGATGCCGACCGCCGCGTACTCGGGCTGGTTCCAGCCGGCGCCCATCGCGACCTCGAGCCGGCCGCCGGACAGCACGTCCAGGCTGGCCAGCTCCTGGGCCAGCACCGCAGGGTGGCGCAGGTCGACGTTGAGCACGAAGGTGCCGATGCGGACCCGCTCGGTCGCCGCGGCCACGGTGGCCAGCACGGGCAGCGGGGCGTACTGCTCCACCAGGTGGTCGGAGCGGACGAGCACGTCGATGCCGATGTCTTCGGCGCGACGGGCGTCGGCGACGAGCGTGCCGGCGTCGACGAGCCCGTCGCCGATCGGGGCGAGGAAGCGGAACGGTCGCATCAGACCGCCACGGCGTGCAGCAGCGTGGGGCGGAGATGCCCGCCCGAGATCAGTCTGGCCATCCGGGCAGTCTGCTCCTGCGCGGTCTGCCAGCGCGGGTCTTCCGCGTGCCGGCGCGCCAGCGCGTCCTCGACCCGGTCGGCGCGCGACCGCCAGGACACCGGCGCGTCCGCCAGCGACCCGGCCGGCGTGGTCTGCAGCACCTGGAAGCCCGCGCCGCCGAGCAGGCCGTCGAGGTCGTCCGCGGCGGAGAACTCGTTGCCCTCGGGCAGCGGGGGCGGCAGCGGGCCGGCGGCGAGGAAGGCGAGCAGGCCGAGCCGGCCGCTCGGCCCGAGCACCCTGCGCAGCTCGGCCAGCAGGGCGGCCTTGTCGCCGGCGGTGTCGAGCACGCCGAGGCACCAGGCCGCGTCGAACGCCCCGTCGGGGAACGGCAGCGCCTCGCCGGTCGCGGCGACCGCCGGCAGGCCGAACAGCCGGCGGCTGGCCCTGGCCGCCGCCCGCATCGGCTCGGCGCAGACCGGGGTCGGCCCGAAGTGGTCGGCCAGCCAGGCCGCTGGGCCGCCGACGCCGGAGCCGGCGTCGAGCATCCGCCGGGCCAGCCGGACCTCGAGCGCCTCGGCCAGCCAGGCCAGGCT
>DATBFW010000080.1:0-11164 GCA_036558285.1 Mycobacteriales bacterium
CGTCCACGCTGGTGAACTGCAACCTGCCGAGCCCTGCGGTCGAGCGGGTCGGCGCCGTCCCCGCCGACCAGATCGCGAAGGTGCTCGCATGAGCGAGCAGATCGAGCGCGGGGACCTGGTGCTCGGGATCGAGACGTCGTGTGACGACACCTCGGTCGCGCTGGTCGACAAGGACGGCACGGTTGTCGCCGCGTCGACGGCGTCCCAGGTCGCGCTGCACAACCGGTATGGCGGCGTCTACCCGGAGATGGCGTCCCGGGCGCATGTCGACAAGATCCTGCCGACCGTACGGATGGTGCTCGACGACTCCGGTGTCGACCCGCGCAGCCTGCGGGCGATCGGGGTGACCCGCGGTCCGGGGCTGATCGGCTCGCTGATGGTCGGAGTGAGCACCGCCGCCGCCCTCGGCCAGGGCTGGGGCGTCCCGGTGCTCGGCATCAACCACCTGCGCGGCCACCTGCGCAGCGCCGACCTGGAGGAGCGCCGGGTCGACTACCCGGCCACGATCCTGTTGGTCTCCGGCGGGCACACGTTCCTGGCTCGGATGACCGACCCAGGGACGATCACGCTGCTCGGCTCCACCGTGGACGACTCGGTCGGGGAGGCGTACGACAAGGTCGCCCGGATGCTCGACCTCGGCTACCCCGGCGGCCCGGTGGTCGACAAGCTCGCCGCGACCGGCGACCCGGTGTTCCCGTTCCCGCGGCCGATGCTCACCGACGGGCTGAACTTCTCGTTCTCCGGGCTGAAGTCCGCGGTCGAGCGGTTCCTCGCGGCCAACCCGGACGCGCCGCCAGCCGACGTGGCCGCGAGCTTCGTTGCCGCGGTGCTCGAGGTGCTGGTGGCGAAGTGCCGGCGGGCGCTGGCCGGGCAACCGTCCGAGTGCCTGGTCATCGTCGGCGGGGTGGCGGCCAGCCCGCAGCTGCGGGCGGCGGCCGGCGAGCTGTGCGCGGAGGCCGGGGTGCGGCTGAGCCTGCCGCCGCTGCGCTGGTCGACCGACAACGGCGCCATGATCGGCTTGGCCACCTGGGACTACCTGGCCGCCGGCGCGGACCTGCCGCCCCAGGCCACCACCTCCCTATCCATCGAGACGTTCTAAGGCGTCCCCCTTGACCATCTGGCGGCGCGGGCCGACGCCCAGGCGGCGACCGGCGGCGTTGTCGGGGATCGACCGAGACGACCCCGGTATCGGCCGACCCCTCCGCCGTGCCGGATGCCCCCTGGACGCCGTCCGCATCCACCGACGATCAAGGGAGACGCCTTGTCGCTGACCTTCGACTGCGGGGATCCGGTCGAGCGGGCGGAAGGGCTGGACACGGCGGTCGACTCGATCCGCCGCGGCGAGCTGGTCGTCATGCCGGTCGACGCCTCGTACGGGCTGGCCGCGGACGCGTTCCAGCCGGCCGCGGTGGACGCGCTGGCCGCCAGCAAGGGCCGCGGCCGGGACCTGCCGATCCCGGTCATGGTCGGCTCCTGGTCCGGCCTCGACGGGCTGACGCTGATGGTCCAGCCGGAAGTGCGGGCGCTGGTCGAGGCGTTCTGGCCGGGGCCACTGACCCTGGTGATCGAGCACGCCCCGTCGCTGGCCTGGGACCTCGGCGACGATCGCGGCGCGGTGTCGATCCGGATGCCGATGCACCCGGTCGCGCTGGAGCTGCTGGCCCGTACCGGCCCGCTGGCGGTGTCCGGCGCGAACCGGACCGGAACCCGGGTGCCGCTGTCCGCGAAGGACGCCCAGGACCAGCTCGGCTACGCGGTGGCGGTCTATCTCGACGGCGGGCCGTGCGTCGACCCGTCGCCGTCCACGATCGTCGACGTGACCGGGCCGACGCCGGTGCTGCTGCGGCGCGGCCAGGTGTCGCTGCGCCAGCTGCAGGAGGTCGTGCCGGAGCTGGAAGAGGGAGACCGACCCAGGCAGGCCACGTAAGATCCGACGTAACCTGAGCCGATGGGCGACCCAGCACACGTCCTCTGCGTCTGCACCGCGAACGTCTGTCGGTCGCCCGCGGCGGCGCTGCTGCTGCGGGCCGGCCTGCGCAGCAGGCTGGGCGCAGCGGCCGGCGCGGAGATCGTGGTGGGCAGCGCCGGCACCTGGGCCAGCCCGGACCGGCCGGTCGAGCCGGGCACGGCCGAGGCGCTGCGCCGGGCCGGCGTCGCCCCGGCCGACGTGGCCGCCGCCCGGTCCACCCGGCTGACCCCGGAGGCGGTGGCCGGCGCCGACCTGCTCATCGGCTCGACCGCGGAGCACGTACGGGCGGTGTGGCGGTTCCAGCTGGCCTCCCGGCACCGCGCGTTCACCCTCGGCGAGCTGGTCCGGCTGACCGAGGCCGTCCCCGCCGACGACCTGCCCGCGGGCTCGGCCGGCCAGCGGCTGCGGGCGCTCGTCGACCGCGCCAGCAGGCTGCGCGAGCAGCGGCTGCGGCCCGGCATGCCGTACGTGTCCGAGGCGTACGACCTGGAGGACCCGACCGACAACGACCCGGCGCAGCGGGACATGGTCGGCCAGACCGCGCTCTGGGTGGACTTCCTGCTGGACGCCGTCGCGGGACCGGCGCCGGCCCGCCGGGGCCGCCGGGATAGGGTCCCCGGTGTCGTCCGGGCCCTACAGTGGAGCCGCCACCGAACCGCGCGAGGAGTCGTCCGATGAGCAGCACGCCCTTCTGGGGCCCCGATTTCGACGCCCTGCAGGCGGAGGATCCCGAGATCGCCGGCGTGGTGCTGGGCGAGCTCGACCGGCTGCGCACCGGCCTGCAACTGATCGCCAGTGAGAACTTCACCTCGCCCGCGGTGCTGGCCGCGCTCGGCTCGACGCTGTCGAACAAGTACGCCGAGGGATACCCCGGCCGTCGCTACTACGGCGGCTGCCAGGTCGTCGACCAGGCCGAGGAGATCGGCATCGCCCGGGCCACGGAGCTGTTCGGCGCCGAGCACGCCAACCTGCAGCCGCACTCGGGCGCCAGCGCGAACCTCGCGGCGTACGCGGCGATCTGCCAGCCCGGTGACACGGTGCTGGCGATGTCGCTGCCGCACGGCGGTCACCTGACGCACGGCTCGAAGGTCAACTTCTCCGGCAAGTGGTTCAACACGGTGTCCTACGGCGTGCGCGAGGACTCCGAGCTGATCGACTACGACGAGGTGCGCGACCTGGCCCGGGAACACCGGCCGAAGATGATCATCTGCGGGGCCACGGCATACCCGCGACTGATCGACTTCGCCGCCTTCCGCAGCATCGCCGACGAGGTCGGCGCCAAGCTCATGGTCGACGCGGCGCACTTCATCGGGCTGGTCGCCGGCAAGGCGATCCCGTCCCCGGTGCCGTACGCGGACGTCGTCACGTTCACCACGCACAAGGTGCTGCGCGGCCCGCGCGGCGGCATGATCGTCTGCCGCGACGACATGGCGAAGGCGATCGACAAGGCGGTCTTCCCGTTCACGCAGGGCGGCCCGCTGATGCACTCGGTGGCGGCGAAGGCGGTGGCGCTCAGGGAGGCCATGCAGCCGGCCTACCAGACGTACGCGCGGCAGGTCATCGCCAACGCGCAGGCGCTGGCCGCCGGCCTCGCCTCCGAGGGGATGCGGCCGGTCTCCGGCGGCACCGACACCCACCTCGCGCTGATCGACCTGCGCGGCGTCGGCGTGACCGGCAAGGAGGCGGAGGCCCGTTGCGACGCTGCGCGGATCACGCTGAACAAGAACGCGATCCCGTACGATCCGCAGCCGCCGATGACCGCCTCCGGCATCAGGGTCGGCACCCCGGCGATCACCACCCAGGGCATGAGCGAGGGCGACGCCAAGGAGATCGCGGCGCTGATCGGCCGGGCGGTGCGCGACCCCGAGGCGGCGGCCGACGTCGCCCACGGCGTGGACGCGCTCGTTCAGGCCCACCCGGCGTACGCGCGGGGCTAATCTTCCGGAATGCGCGAGTACGCGCTGGTCTGCTGCATCGCGGCGGCGGTGACGTTCCTGCTCACCCCGGTGGTGCGGGTGGCGGCCCGGCGCTGGGGGGCGGTCGCCCGCCCGCGCGACCGGGACGTGCACGCGATCCCGACCCCGCGGCTCGGCGGGGTGGCGATGTTCGTCGGCATGGCGGTGGCGCTGCTCGTCGCGCATCTCATGCCGACGCTGCGCCGGGCGTACGACACCGGCTCGGAGACCACCGCCCTGCTCATCGCCGGCGCGATCATCTGCCTGCTCGGTGTGGTCGACGACCGCTGGGAGCTCGACTCGCTGACCAAGCTGGCCGGGCAGGTCTTCGCGGCCGGCGTGATGGTGCTGCTGGGCGTGCAGCTGCTCGTCCTGTACGTGCCGTTCGGCGGGGTGGGCACGCTCTCGTTCGCCCGCAACGACTCGGTCGGCCTGACCGTCGTGCTCTGCCTGCTCACGATCAACGCGATCAACTTCATCGACGGGCTGGACGGGCTGGCCGCCGGCGTGTCCGCGATAGCCGCGCTGGCCTTCTTCGCCTACTCCTACCACCTGGCCCGGGAGGGCTACGGCGACGTCGCGTTCGCGCCGTCGCTGCTCACCGCAGTGCTGGCCGGGGCCTGCCTCGGCTTCCTGCCGCACAACTTCTCGCCGGCGCGGATCTTCATGGGTGACTCCGGGTCGATGCTGATCGGGCTGACCCTGGCCGCGTCCGCGGTGACCGCGTCGAGCACCGCCGACTCGCAGACGTTCGCCAACTCGCCTGCCGACACGCTGCCGATGTACCTGCCGTTCCTGCTGCCGCTGGTGGTGCTCGCGGTGCCGCTGGTCGACCTGGTGATGGCCGTGGTCCGCCGGGTCAAGGCCGGCCGGTCCCCGTTCTCGCCGGACAAGCTGCACCTGCACCACCGGCTGCTGGAGATCGGGCACACCCAGCGCCGGGCCGTGCTGCTCATCTACTTCTGGTCGGCGCTGCTGGCCTTCGGTGGGGTGGCGATGTCGATCATCGACGACCCGCTGCGGGTGCTGTCCGTGGTCGCGGCGCTGGCCGCGATCGCGATCGTGCTGTCCAGCGTGCCGCGGCTGCGCGCGTCCAGGCGCGTGCCGTGACCGCTCCGACGAAGCCGTGGGACCTGTCCCACGTTCGCTACGGGCTGCTCACCACCGGTGCGCTCGCCGTCGTCGGCGTCCCGCTGACGTGGCTGCTGCGCGACGGCCGCGGCGCCGCCTGGGTGCTGGCCGGGCTCGCGATCGTGGCCGCCTTCTTCTCGGTCGGCGCGTACGCGGTGGCGGCGGCGGGGCGGGTCTCCGACTCGCTCACCCTGCCGGTCGCGCTCGGCACGTACGTGCTCAAGATCGCGCTGCTCGGCGTGCTGCTGGTGGCGCTGCGGGATCAGCCGTGGGTGGACCGGAAACCGTTCGGACTCGCGATCGCCGTCGGGACGGTCGCCTGGACGGTCGTACACGCCCGCCGGGTCTGGACGGCTCAGCTCTACTACGTCGATCCGCCGCCTCGCTGACCGGGCATTATCCCAGGTCCTTTGCCGAATGTTGGCGGGGGGCGGGTCCCGGCCGGCGGGTTGCCGGCTGATAACGTACGCCTGCCATGACCGACGGACGTCAGCCCTCAGGTTTGTCCGATGGCTGGGCCGTCGTCGGGACGCTGTTCGCCGGTGTGGTCGTCTGGGGTGGGATCGGATGGTTGATCGATCTCTGGCTGGATACCACGTTCGTGAAGGCGATCGGCGTCCTGGTCGGTCTGGTCGCGGGGATCTACCTGGTCTTCGTCAAGTACGGCAACACGTGATGACCGCGCTTGCAGGAGTTGGGAAGCGCGCGACCGAGCGGACCGAGTGAGAGGGGAGTGCCCGTGAGCGCAAGCGTCGTCCTCGCCTCGGAGTGCCCACCTGACGACCCCGGCTTCTGCGCACCGAGCGTTCTCGAGTTCTTCCCCAAGCCGCTGGCCACCTTCGACCTGTTCGGGGTGCACTTCGCGATCACCCGGATCACGATCATCCTGTGGATCGCCACCGGGTTGATGGTGTGGTTCTTCATCGCCGCCACCCGCAACATGCGGCTGGTTCCGGACAAGCGGCAATACTTCGCGGAGTCGGGCTACTCGCTGATCCGCGACGGCGTCGCGCGCGAGGTCATCGGCACCGAGGGGCTGCGGTTCGCGCCCTACCTCGCCTCGTTGTTCTTCTTCATCTTGATCAACAACATCATGGGGATCATCCCGTTCGCGCAGATCCCGCCGACCGGGCGGTTCGCGTTCCCCGTCGTGCTGGCCGCGATCACCTACGTATTGTTCAACTGGGTCGGCATCCGGCAGCAGGGGGTCGGGCCGTACTTCAAGAACAACCTGTTCCCGGCCGGCGTGCCCAAGCCGCTGTACCTCCTGATCACCCCGATCGAGTTCTTCTCGACGTTCGTGTTCCGCCCGTTCACGCTGGCGGTCCGGCTGTTCGCCAACATGCTCGCCGGACACCTGCTGCTGGCCATCTTCGCGGCCGGCACCGTCTACCTGTTCACCGTCGGGAACTTCTCGGTGATCTTTGGACCGATCTCGTTCGCGATGACGGTGATCATGACGTTCTTCGAGCTCCTGGTCCAGGTGCTGCAGGCGTACGTCTTCGTGGTCCTCACCTCGACGTACATCGCCGGCGCCATGGAAGAAGCGCACTGAGGCCGCGGCCTCGCCCCGTCCGTCCGCGTGAGCGGGGCTCACGCGACCTCGAGGAGGAGTTCCAACTGTGTCCGTTCTCGCTGAACTGACAGGCAACATCGGGACCGTCGCGTACGGCCTCGCCGCCATCGGCCCCGGTATCGGCGTCGGCATCGTGTTCGCCGCCTACATCCAGGCCACCGCCCGGCAGCCCGAGTCGGCCGCGCTGACCCGGACCTACCTGTTCCTCGGCTTCGCGCTCTCCGAGGCGCTGGCGATCCTGGGCTTCGTGGTCCCGTTCATCATCACCTGATCAACCGGCGCGAGGGAGTCCCGCGATGCTGCCGATCTACCTGGCTGCGGAACAGGTGCCGGTCGAGGAGTCCGGCCCGAACCCGGTCATCCCCAACGTCGGTGAGCTGATCATCGGTCTGCTCACGTTCGCCATCGTGGTCTTCGTGCTGATGAAGTACGCCTGGCCGCGGATGGAGGCGACCTTCCAGGCCCGCCGCGATGCGATCGAAGGCGGCATCAAGCGGGCCGAGGAGGCGCAGGCCGAGGCGCAGCGGCTGCTGACCGAATACCGCCAGCAGCTGTCCGAGGCGCGCACCGAGGCGGCGCAGATCCGGGACAACGCCCGGGCCGAGGGCCAGCGGATCATCGAGGAGATGCGGACCACCGCGCAGGAGGAGTCGGGGCGGATCGTCGCCCGCGGCGAGGAACAGCTGACCATGCAGCGCCAGCAGGTCGTGCGGGAGCTGCGCGGTGAGATCGGCTCGCTGGCCACCGGGCTAGCCGAGCGGGTGGTGGGCGAGACGCTCGCCGACGACCCGGCGCGGCAGCGGACGATCGACCGGTTCCTCGACGACCTCGATCTCATGTCGCAGTCCGTCCCCGCCGGCGTCGGCGCCGGCGGTGCTACCACCGGTGCGGCGGGCGGTCCCGGGCCGGGTGGTGCCGCGTCGGGTGGTGCCGCGTCGGGTGGTGCCGCGTCGGGCGGTGCCGCGTCGGGTGGTGCCGCCAGCGGTACGAGCGACGGCGGCGGCACGGCTGGCAGGTCCGGCGGGTCCGGTGGCGGAGCGTCAGGTGGAGGCGGCTCGGCGTCGGGCGGCGCGAGCGGCTCCGGCGGCGCCCCGGCGGGCGGCTCCGGCGGCGGTACGGCTGGCGGTACGGCTGGCGGCTCCGGCGGCTCTGCTGGCGGCTCGGAGTCAGGCGGCTCGGGCGGGTCCGGCGGCTCTGCCGACGGGTCCGGGCGGGATGACTCCGGCGGCCGCGGTGGCGGCGGGCGTTCCCGCCGCCGCAGGTGATGACCGGCCCCGGGGCGGCCAGCCGGGAAACCCTGGCCGCCGGGATCGATGCCCTCGACGGCATCATCGACCGCGCGCGCCCGGAGCAGCTCGGCCCGCTGGCCGACCAGCTGTTCGCGGTCACCGAGCTGCTCGACCGCGAGGCCGGCCTGCGCCGCGCGCTGGCCGATCCGTCCGCCGACCCAGACCGCCGGCAGGCCCTGTTCGACCGGCTGCTCGGCAGCCAGCTCGACGCGCAGGCGCTGGAGCTGCTCCGGCCGCTGGTGCGGGAGCGTTGGTCCGGTCCTGGCGACCTGGCCGACGCGGTGCAGGCGCTCAGCCGGCGGGCCGTGCTCGGCGTCGCCGAGCGCGCCGGCGCCCTCGACGACGTCGAGGACCAGCTGTTCCGGTTCGGCCGGATCCTCGACGGCGAGCCGCGGCTGCTGCTCGAGCTCGAGGACCCGTTGGCACCGGCCGACCGCAAGGTCGGCCTGCTCGACCGGCTGATCGGCCAGCGGGTCGACGGCACCACCCGGCAGCTGCTCGAGCATGCCGTCCGGGCCCCGCGCGGGCGCGGCCTGGAGCGGGCGGTGACCGAGCTGGTCGAGCTCGCAGCCGCCCGCCGCGAGCGGTACGTGGCCTACGTGACCGCGCCGGCGCCGCTGACCGAGCAGCAGGAGCGCCGGCTGGCCGCCGCGCTGGCCCGGGTCTACGGCCGGCAGATATCGCTGCAGGTCACGGTCGACCCGGCGCTGCTCGGCGGCCTGGTCGTACGGGTGAACGACGAAGTCATCGACGGCAGCGTGGCGTCCCGGCTGGCCGCGATCCGGCAGCGGATGACCGGGTAGGGGCCGCCATGATGCGCGCCTTCCGGCCGGCAGGGACACTGGGACCATTGACGAACAGCGAATGCAGGGGTGCAGGCAATGGCTGAGCTGACGATCTCCGCGGACGAGATCCGCGCCGCGCTGGACGACTACGTCTCCTCCTACTCGCCGGAGGTCTCGCGCGAGGAGATCGGGATGGTCGCCGAGACCGGTGACGGCATCGCCCGCGTCGAGGGCCTGCCCTCGGTGATGACCAACGAGCTGCTCCGGTTCGAGGACGGCACGCTGGGTCTGGCCCAGACCCTTGACGTCCGCGAGATCGGTGTGGTCATCCTCGGCGAGCAGCAGGGCATCGACGAGGGCCAGGCCGTGCACCGCACCGGCGACATCCTCTCGGTGCCGGTCGGTGACGGCTTCCTCGGCCGGGTGATCGACCCGCTCGGCCAGCCGATCGACGGCCTGGGCGAGATCCCGGAGGAGGCCCGCCGGCCGCTGGAGCTGCAGGCGCCGAGCGTCGTGCAGCGGCAGCCGGTGAAGGAGCCGCTGCAGACCGGCATCAAGGCGATCGACGCGATGACGGCGATCGGCCGGGGCCAGCGCCAGCTCATCATCGGCGACCGGCAGACCGGCAAGACGACGATCGCGATCGACACGATCCTCAACCAGAAGGCCAACTGGGCCACCGGCGACCCGCAGCAGCAGGTGCGCTGCATCTACGTCGCGATCGGGCAGAAGGGCTCCACGATCGCCGCGCTGCGGGCGACGCTCGAGGAGCAGGGCGCGATGGACTACACGACGATCGTCGCGGCCCCGGCGTCGGACGCCTCCGGCTTCAAATACCTGGCTCCGTACACCGGCTCGGCCATCGGTCAGCATTGGATGTACAGCGGCAAGCACGTGCTCATCGTCTTCGACGACCTGTCCAAGCAGGCCGAGGCCTACCGGGCGATCTCGCTGCTGCTGCGCCGGCCGCCGGGCCGCGAGGCCTACCCGGGCGACGTGTTCTACCTCCACTCCCGGCTGCTGGAGCGGTGCGCCAAGCTGTCCGACGAGCTCGGCGGCGGATCGATGACCGGCTTCCCGATCGTCGAGACCAAGGGCAACGACATCTCGGCGTACATCCCGACCAACGTCATCTCCATCACCGACGGCCAGATCTTCCTGGAGACCGGCCTGTTCAACGCCGGTGTCAGGCCGGCCATCAACGTGGGCGTCTCGGTCTCCCGGGTCGGGGGCAACGCCCAGATCCGGGCCATGCGGACGGTGGCCGGCTCGCTGCGGCTCAACCTCGCGCAATACCGCGAGCTCGAGGCGTTCTCCGCGTTCGGTTCCGACCTGGACAAGGCGTCCCAGGACCAGCTGGCCCGCGGGTCGCGGCTGGTCGAGCTGCTCAAGCAGCCGCAATACTCGCCGTTCCCGGTGGAGCAGGAGGTCGTCTCGATCTGGGCCGGCACCAGCGGCGAGCTGGACGTTGTCCCGGTCGGCGACGTCCGCAAGTTCGAGCGGGAGTTCCTCGACTACGTCGGGCACAACCACGCCGGCATCTACGACGCGATCCTGCAGACCGGCAAGCTCGAGGACGACACGGTCGAGGCGCTCAAGCGGGCGATCGGCCAGTTCAAGAACGAATACCAGACCTCGGAGGGCAAGCAGCTGATCGTCAACGAGCCCGAGGCCGAGGCCATGGAGGCCGACGAGGTCGGGCAGGAGAAGGTGACCCGCTACCGCCAGCCGCAGGTCTCCGCGGCTGGCGAGCGCCGGAGCTGACGATGGCCGGCACCCTGCGCATCCTCCGCCGCCGGATCCGCGCGGTCACCCAGACCAAGCAGATCACCAAGGCGATGGAGCTGGTCGCCACCTCCCGCATCGCCAAGGCGCAGCAGCGGGTCGAGGCGGCCTTGCCCTACACCAACGAGCTGACCCGGGCGCTGTCCGCGCTCGCGTCCAACTCGAACACCGACCATCCGCTGCTGGTCGAGCGGCCCAACGCGCGCCGGGCCGCGATCCTGGTCATCACCAGCGACCGCGGCCTGGCCGGGGCATACAGCTCCAACGCGCTGCGCACGGCAAACGGGCTGGAGTCGCTGCTGCGGGAGGAGGGCAAGGAGCCGGTCCGCTACGTGATCGGGCGCAAGGGGTCGGCCTACTACCGCTTCCGCCAGCGCGAGGTCGCCGAGGAGTGGACCGGGTTCTCCGAGCAGCCGAGATTCACCGACGCCCGCGAGGTCGGCTCCACGCTGGTGAAGGCGTTCCTGGCCGGGGAGGACGACACCGACGAGGGCGGCGGCGAGGACGAGGTGGTCGGCGTGGACGAGATCCACATCGTCTACACCGAGTTCCAGTCCATGCTCAGCCAGACCCCGACGGCCAAGCGGATCGTCCCGCTGGTCGTCGAGGAGAGCGAGGAGGAGGCGCCCGAGGGCTACCTCCCGGCGTACGAGTTCGAGCCGGAGCCGGCCGAG
>DATBFW010000081.1:0-4587 GCA_036558285.1 Mycobacteriales bacterium
CCACGGCGCCGCACGGTCCAGCAACGGCGACGGACCCAGCAGCGCGACCAGCCACCGGGCCAGCAACCACCCCAACACCGTGCCGGCCACCGCCGGCACCGCCAGCTCCAACACCGCCTTCAGCGCCAACGCGGCCGGACCCACCCCACGGGAGGACAGCAACCGCACCTCCCGCGCACGCCGATCCGCCCAGTACGAACCAGCCGCCCCGACCAGCAACAACGCCAGGATCGACCCACCCAACGCGATCGGCAGCACCGGACCCCGCAACCCATCCCGGGTCAGCTCCGTGCGCTCCACGAACTCGGGCATGCGCCCGGGGCCGGAGTTGAGGTCGGCCAGCCGCTGCGAGGGCGTCACGCCGGCCGCCCGGTAGGCGGCGGCCTGCTTGTCCGCGAGCGCCTTGCCCTCGCTCAGCGTGATGTCGGTGGTCTTGGCCGGCGAGACCCAGCTGTCCGTGCTGGAGCCGAAGTAGCTGTCCCGGACCGCTTGGAAGGTGGCCGCGTCGGAGGCGATCACCAGCGGCGGCGGCACCGAGTCGTTGCCGTAGCTCGGGTTCTGGAACAGGTTCGTGTACGAGCACCAGTACGGCCGTACCGGTTCCTGGTCCTGGTTGCGGTAGATCCCGACCACCCGGTAGCCGGCGCCCTGGCCCTCGCCGGACACCGAGAACGACACCCGGGAGCCGACCGGCGCGCCCAGCCGGGTGGCCATCCCGGCCTGCAGCCAGATGCCCGGGCCGGGCAGTGTCCGGCCGACCGGGGTGATCTGGCTGGTCACCCCGTCCCGGTAGAAGACCCGCCCGCCGGTCGCCTGGGCGCCGCGGATCACCTGGGTGGTCTGGTCGCCGAGGCGCACCCGGTACGGGTCGGCGAGGCCGGCGCCGGTCATCGCCGGGCGGACGGTGTTGTCGTCGGCACGCTGCGAGCCGGGCGGCGCGCCGGCGGGGTCGGCGACCACCTGGGCGGCGCGGACGGTCGGGTAGCCGGCGTCCGGGCACTCGACGGCCAGCAGCCGGCGCAGCGACTCGGAGGACGCCGAGGAGAGGAACAGCACGCCGGACGAACTGGCGCAGGCGAGGATCAGCGCTGCGCCCAGCACGGCCAGGATCACCGCGGGCTGCTTGAACGGCAGGAACGGCGCCCTGGTCCACGGCGGAAGGAAGATCACCCCACCGCCGGAGCGCCGCCGCGGGGTGCGGCTGCGCGGCGGTGCCGACGTCCGGCGCGGCGGATCCTCCACCGTCCCGACCGGGGTTCCCGGCGTCTCCAGAGTCGTCCGCACGTACGCCACGGTAGGGGGTGATCCGGGTCGAACCGGTGGTTCCGTGACCGGATCGTGAGCCGGGGGGCCGTTCGGCACGCGGTCGGTAGCCTGCCCGGGTGCACGAGGTCACCGAGGTCACCGACCCGGCTGACCCGCGGATCGCCGACTTCCGGGACCTCACCAACGCCGACCGGCGCCCGGACCGGCCCGGCGGCAAGGGCCTGGTCATCGCCGAGGGCGTGCCGGTGGTGCAGCGGCTGCTCGCCTCGCCGTACCGGCCGCGGGCGGTGCTCGGCGTGCCGGCGCGGCTGGCCGACCTGGCCGACGACCTGGCCGCGGTGCCGGTCCCGGTGTACGCCACCAGTGCGGACGTGCTGGCCCGGACCGTCGGGTTCCACCTCAACCGGGGCGTGCTCGCCGCCGCCGACCGGGTGCCCGAGCCGGCGCCCGGCCCGCTGCTGGCCGCCGCCCGCCGGGTGCTGGTGCTGGAGGGCGTCAACGACCACGAGAACCTCGGCGCGCTGTTCCGCAACGCCGCCGGGCTCGGGGTCGACGCGGTGCTGCTCGGGCCGCGCTGCGCCGACCCGCTCTACCGCCGGTCGGTGCGGGTCTCGATGGGCCACGTGCTGCGGGTCCCGTTCGCCCGGCTGCCGTCCTGGCCGGAACTGCGGGCCGCGCTGGCCGGCTTCACCGTGCTCGCGCTCGCCCCGTACCCGCCGTCCGTAGCGCTGTCCACTGTGGACCCGTCCGCGCCGAGGCTGGCGTTGCTGCTCGGCGCCGAGGGCCCCGGCCTCACGGCCGAGGCCCTCGCCGCCGCGGACACCAGGGTCCGCATCCCGATGGCGGCCGGCGTCGACTCGCTCAACGTCGCCACCGCCGCCGCGATCGCGCTCTACCACCTGCGTCCCGACGAGCCCTAGACCAGCGAGTCCCGCCAGGCCCGGTGCAGCCCGGCGAACCGGCCCTCGCCGCCGACCAGCTCCTCCGGCGACCCGTCCTCGACCACCCGGCCCGCCTCCAGCACCAGCACCCGGTCGGCGATCTCCACCGTGGACAGCCGGTGCGCGATGATCAGCGACGTCCGCTCGGCCAGGATCGTGCGCAGCGCCCGCTGCACCGCCCGCTCGCTCGGCACGTCCAGCGACGAGGTGGCCTCGTCAAGAATCAGCACCGCCGGGTCGGCCAAGAACGCCCGGGCGAACGCGACCAGCTGCCGCTGCCCGGCCGACAGCCGGCCGCCGCGCTTGCGGACGTCGGTGTCGTAGCCCCCCGGCAGCGCCTCGATGAACTCGTGCGCGCCGATGGCCTCCGCCGCCGCGACCACCTGCGCCCGGGTGGCACCGGGCCGGCCGAACGCGATGTTGTCCGCGACCGACCCGGAGAACAGGAAGTTCTCCTGGGTCACCAGCACCACCGACCGGCGCAGGTCCACTTCGGACAGTTGACGCAGGTCGACGCCGTCGAGCAGCACCTGGCCCTCGTTCGGGTCGTAGAAGCGGGCCAGCAACCGGGCGATGGTGGTCTTGCCGGCGCCGGTCGCGCCGACCAGCGCCACGGTCTGCCCGGCCGGTACGGACACGTCGAGGTGCGGCAGCACCACCGCGTCCCGGTAGCCGAACCGCACCGACCGGAACGTGACCTCGCCACGCGGATCGGGCAGCGGCGTCGGCTGCTCCGGCTCGGGCACGCTCGGGCGCTCCTCCAGCACGCCGGACAGCTTCTCCAGCGCTGCGCTCGCCGACTGGAACGAGTTGAAGAACACCGCGATGTCCTGCATCGGGTCGAAGAACCGGCGCAGGTAGAGCAGGAACGCGGTGAGCACGCCGACCTGCAGCTCCCCGTCCAGCACCCGGATGCCGCCGTACAACAGCGCGGTCACCGTCGCGATCGTGCCGAGGATCGCCACCCCGGGCACGAACAGCGCCATCAGCCGGAACGAGCGGGCGTTGGCGACCCGCACGTCCTGGTTGAGCTGCTCGAAGATCTGCCCGTTGCGCCGCTCGCGGCGGAACGCCTGCACCGCGCGGATGCCGGCGAGCGACTCGACGAACTGCACGATCAGCGCGGCGTTGGCGACCCGGGTCCGCCGGTACGCGGCGAACGAGCGGGATCGGAACCACCGGGACAGGAAGTACAGCGGGATGAACGTGGCCAGCGTCACCAGCGCCAGCGGCAGGTCGAGGACGAGCAGGATCACCCCGATCGACACGACCGACAGCAGCGCGGTGACCAGCCCGTCCAGACCCTCGTCGAGCAGCTCGTCGAGCGCGTCCACGTCCGAGGTGAGCCGGGCGATGACCCGGCCGGACGTGTAGCGCTCGTGGAACGCCGGCGAGAGCCGCTGCACGTGGTCGAACAGCCGGCGGCGCAGGTCGAGCAGCACCGCCTGGCCCATCCGGCCGGCCCGCAGCAGGAACACCGCCCGCAGCCAGGCGTCGATCCCGGCCGCGGCCAGCAGCAGGCCGCCGATCACCAGCAGCGGCGTCCAGTCGCCGTCGACCAGCGCCGGGATGCCCTTGTCGATGCCGACGCCGACCAGCCACGGGCCGAGCATCGCCGCCGCGTTCTGGATCAGCACGACGACGACCAGGAACCAGAGCATCCGCCGGTGCGGGCGCAGCAGGCTGGCCAGCAGCCGGCGGCTGCGTGCCCGCAGCACGATGCCGATCTTCTCCGGCAGCTCGTCGACCTCCTCGGCGGAGACGCCGCGCCAGTCCCGCTCGACCGTCTCGTCCGCGGTCACCGTCTCGGTCTCCGTCCCGGTCTCGGTCATGGTCACGACGCCACCTCCTCGAGGTCGGTCTCCTGGGCCAGCAGGTCCCGGTACGTGGGGACGGTCGCCAGCAGCTCCGAGTGCGTGCCGACCGCGGTCAGCGTGCCGCCGTCCAGCAGCGCCACCCGGTCGGCGAGCAGCACGGTGGACGCCCGGTGCGCCACCACCAGTGCGGTGGTGCCGCGCAGCACCCGCCGCAGCGCCTGCTCGACCAGCGCCTCGGTGTGCACGTCCAGCGCGGACAGGGGGTCGTCGAGCACCAGCACCCGCGGCCGGCCGAGCACCGCGCGGGCCAGCGCCAGCCGCTGCCGCTGCCCGCCGGACAGGGTCAGGCCCTGCTCGCCGAGCCGGGTCTCCAGGCCCCAGGGCAGGTCCAGGACGAACTCGGCCTGGGCGACGTGCAGCGCCTCGTGGATCTCGTCCTCGGTCGCGTCCGGCCGGCCGAGCGTCAGGTTCTCCCGCACGCTCATCGAGAACAGCGTGGCGTCCTCGAACGCCGTGGCGACGACGCGCCGCAGCTGCTCCAGCGGCAGATCGCGGACGTCGAC
>DATBFW010000082.1:0-23651 GCA_036558285.1 Mycobacteriales bacterium
AGCGCGATCGGCAGCGTCATCTCCTGGATGGCGAACGTCCGGGTGATCCCGACGTCGCCCAGGGCCTGGACGATCCGCTCGTCCACGCCGAGGTCGGCGAACAGCGGGCTGTCCGCGCGCACGTCGGCGCGGGCGGCCAGCGGTTCGAACTCCTCGTTGTCACTCTCCGTGTTGATATGGTCGGGCTCGTACGTGGTGGTCAGTGCAGTGCCTCTCTCGCCGGCGCCGACAGCCGGCCCTCCGGGCGATCGACCACACCATCCGCATCCCGGCCGGAAGTCCCGGCGGAGCAGGGGCGGGACCGCACCGAGGCGGAGTCCGCGCACATGAACCGTGACGTCGACAGACATCACGCACTACATAGTGTACGGGACTAGGGTCTCACCTGCTCGTGACACTCCAGGAGGCCGCGCTGAGCACCGCCGACACCCCCACTCCCGTCGCCGACCCGCAGGCCGTCGTCGACCTGCTCGGGGTGCTCGCGTACGGGGAGCTCACCGCGTTCGACCGGCTCGCCGAGGACGCCCGGCTGGCCCCGACGCTGACCGGCCGGGCCGCGCTGGCCGGGATGGCCGCCGCGGAGATCGGCCACTACGAGCGGCTGCGCGACCGGCTCACCGAGCTCGGCGCGGACGCCGAGGCCGCGATGGCGCCGTTCGTGCGCGTGTTCGACACCTTCCACGCCCGCACCACGCCGCAGACCTGGCTGGAAGGCCTGGTCAAGGCGTACGTGGGGGACGGGATCGCGGCCGACTTCTACCGCGAGGTGGCGGAGTTCCTGGACGCGCCGACCCGCGACCTGGTGCTCGACGTGCTCGCCGACAGCGGGCACGCCGACTTCGCGGTCCGCGAGGTGCGGGCGGCGGTGGCGGCAGACCCGGCGTTGTCCGGGCGGCTGTCGCTGTGGGCCCGCCGGCTGGTCGGCGAGGCGCTCTCGCAGGCCCAGCGGGTGGCGGCCGAGCGGGACGCACTGGCGACGCTCATTGTCGGCGGCACCGGCGACCTCGGCGCGCTGGCCGCCCTGCTCAAGCGCATCACCAGCGCCCACACCGCCCGCATGCAGACAATCGGCCTCTCCGGCTGAGTCAGAGCCGGGGGCCCCCGTAACCCCCGGGCGTCAGCTCGTCTGCTCTGGCGGCATCCGACCGACCTCGTCAACGAGCCCCGCCGAAGGCGGAGGACCCCATCGAGTCCACTGCTCGCTGTGTAGTGGGCGCTTCCTCGGGAAGGGCAGTCGCGTTTGCTAGCTGACTGCGAAGCCGACGCGGCGGTGGTCGGCGTCGGCGATCTCGACGTACGCGATCAGGTTGCTCGGGACGACCACGCGGCGGCCCTTCTCGTCGACCAGGGCGAGCACGCCGCCCGGGTCCTTCAGCGCGTCCCGGACCGCCGCCTCGACCTCGTCGGGGCTCTGCGTGCTCTCCAGCACGATCTCGCGCGGCGTCCGCTGCACGCCGATCTTGACCTCCACCGGTGGGTCCTCCTGTCGTCGGTGCTCGCATCCGAGCGTAATGATGCCGTCGAGGCGGCGCCGTGCGCCCTGAGCGAAACCTCAGCGATCCTCGTCGCCCACCAGCGGGAAGTTGGAGATGCCGCGCCAGACCAGGCCCTCGATCAGCCGCACCGCCTCCGCCTTCGGCAGCGCCCGCTCGCTCTCCAGCCACCAGCGCGCGGCCACCTCGGAGGTGCCGGTCACGGTGGCGGCCAGCAGCTCGACCTGGGCCTGCGGCAGCCCGGTGTCGGCGGCGATCGTGCCGGCGACGGCTTGCATGCACAGCCGCGACACCCCGGCGAGCCGCTCCCGTACGGCCGGCTCGTTGCGCAGGTCGGTCTCGAACACCAGCCGGAACGCGCCCTGCACGTCGGCGCTCTCGCCGTCGACGAAGTCGAAGTATGCACTGACCGCGTTGTGCACCCGCTGGGCGTTGTCGGTGGTCGCCGCCATCGCCGAGCGCACCGCGCCGACCAGCTCGTTGGTGTGCAGGTCGAGCAGGGCCAGGTAGAGCTCGAGCTTGCCGGGGAAGTGCTGGTAGAGCACCGGCTTGGAGACCCCGGCCCGGTCGGCGATGTCATCCATCGCGGCGGCGTGGTAACCGTTCGCGACGAAGACCTCCTGGGCCGCGGCCATCAGTTGCTTGCGGCGGGCCGAGCGGGGCAGCCGGCCGCCGCGGGCGGGGGCGCCGTTGGCCGCCTTGGTCGCCGGGCTGTCGCTGTGCGTGGCCGTAGCGTCGGTCGGGGCCGGGTCGCCCGGGTCGCCCGGGTCGTCGGGGGCACTCCCGTTACCGGCGCGACCGGTGGCTGCAGTCGCCACGCTCGCCTCCGTCCGTACGCCGTGCGCGTGGCCCGCCGCCCCCCGGAGCGTCCTCGCGATCCCTGCCGTCAGCCGGAGACTACTCGCAGCGACGATCGGGACGGCTCAGCCCGCTCCGGGGCCGTGGGGTTCGGTTACTGGTAGTCGTCCTCGTCGAGGGGCAGCTCGTCCGCCTGGTCGGCGGCGTCGGCGGGGTCGGCCTCGAGCGGCTGGCCGTCGCGCAGCGCGGTCCGGCTCGGACGGTCGGGGTAGATCTCGGTGCGCTGCTCGACGACGTCCTCGGACGGGCTCTCCGGCGGCATCTCGCTCATCGGTTCCTCCGGGTCCGGACAGGGTCGGGACGGGGGTCGGGGACAGGGTCGGTACAGGGTGGGGGACAAGGCAGACAGCATCCTGCCCCGGCCCGCGGGGTCCTACGCCGACTTCTTCGCCGCGGCCTTCTTGGCCGGGGCCTTCTTGGCGGCTGCCTTCTTGGCCGGCGCCTTCGCGGCGGTCTTCTTCGCCGGTGCCTTCCGGGCCGGCGCCTTCTTCGCCGGTGCCTCGTCCTCGTCGGCCTCGCCGCGGCCCTTCTTGGCCGCCGCGACCGAGGCCCGCAGCGCCGCCATCAGGTCGACGACCGAGCCGGTGTCCTCCTCCTGGACCGGCTGCTCGACGACCTCGCGGCCCTCGACCTTGGCCTCGATGACCTTCTCCAGCGCCTCCCGGTATTCGTCGTGGTAGAGGTCGGGGTCGAAGTCGCCGGTCATGCTCTCGATCAGCGACTCGGCCATCGCCAGCTCCTGCGGGCGGACCGTCACGTCCTCGTCCAGGAAGCCGAAGTCGGGGGTGCGCACCTCGTCCGGCCAGACCATGGTCTCCAGCACCAGCACGCCGTCGCGCACCCGCAGCGTGGCCAGCGCCTCCCTGGTCCGGATCGCGACCTTGACCAGCGCCACCGAGTCGGCCTGCTGCAGCGCGTCGCGCAGCAGCACGTACGGCTTGGTCGCGTTCTTCTCCGGCTCCAGGTAGTAGCTCTTCGCGAAGTAGATCGGGTCGACCTGCTCCAGCGGCACGAACGAGAGCACGTCGACCACCCGCGACGAGGTCAGCGGCAGGTCGGCGAAGTCCTCGTCGGTGAGCACCACGGTTTCACCGGACGGCAGCTCGTAGCCCTTCGCGATGTCCGCGTAGGCCACCTCCTCGCCGTCGATCTGGCATACCCGCTTGTACCGGATCCGGCCGCCGTCCTCACGGTGCACCTGGTGGAACGAGACGTCCTTCTCCTCGGTCGCGGTGTAGAGCTTGACCGGGATGCTGACGAGGCCGAACGAGACCGCGCCCTTCCAGATCGCGCGCACGCCATGCCTCCCTTGTCGACATCACTACACCGATCAGCCTGCCGGTTGCGGCGCGCCAGTGCCAGTGCCGGGCGCCGGAACACGCGGAGAAAGGGCAGGATGAGGCGCGTGCAGCCGATGCTCGCCACCGCCGGGGACCTGCCCACCGGGCGGGACTGGGCGTACGAGTTCAAGTGGGACGGCGTGCGCACCCTGGCCGACTCGAGCACGCCCGGGCTCACGCTGACCAGCCGGCTCGGCAACGACGTGACGGTCGCCTACCCGGAGCTGGCCGGGCTGGCCGAGGTCGCTGACGACGTGCTGCTCGACGGCGAGATCGTGTCCCTGGTGGACGGCCGGCCGTCGTTCAACGCGCTGCAGAGCCGGATGCACGTGCGCAAGGCGGTGGAGGCGCGCCGGCTCGCCGCCCTGGCCCCGGTCACCTACCTCGCCTTCGATGTGCTGCGGCTGTACGGGGTGGACCTGACCGGCCGGTCGTTCGCCGACCGGCGGGCCACGCTGGAGCGGCTCGAGGTGGCCGGCCCGCACTGGACGGTGTCCCCGCTGTTCGACGACGGCCCGGCCACCAGGCAGGCGGCCACCGACAACGGACTGGAGGGTGTGGTGGCCAAGCGGCTGTCGTCGGTCTACCGGCCCGGCTACCGCAGCAACGACTGGATCAAGGTGAGGCTGTGGAACCGGCAGGAGTTCGTCGTCGGCGGTTGGGAGCACGGCGAGGGCGGCCGGTCGGGCGGGATCGGCTCGCTGCTGCTCGGCGTGTACGAAGGATCCGACCTGGTCTACGCCGGCCAGGTCGGCACCGGCTTCTCCGCGGCGGCACTGCGGAACTTGGAGAAACGGCTGCGACCGTACGTGCTGGACTCGTCGCCGTTCGTCGCGATGCCGCCGGACGTGCGGGGCCGGCCGATCACCTGGGTACGCCCGGAGGTGGTCGTCGAGGTGGAGTTCGCCGAGTGGACGGTCGACGGTCGGCTGCGGTTCGCCAGCTTCCAGGGCGTCCGCAACGACAAGCGGCCGGAGGAGGTCGTCCGTGAGCGGTAACACCGTCGCCGTCGACGTCGACGGCCGCACCCTCCGTCTGTCCAATTTGGACAAGGTGCTGTACCCGGAGGTGGGTCTCACCAAGGGTGAGATCATCACCTACTACACGACCGTGGCGCCGGTGCTGCTGCCGCACCTCGAAGCCAGGGCGCTGACCCGCAAGCGTTACCCGAACGGCGTCGACGGCCCGTTCTTCTTCGAGAAGAACACCCCGCGCGGCACGCCGGACTGGGTCCGCACGGTGCGGCTGCCGGCCCCGGGCAGCACGAAGAACCGCGACGAGATCGACTACATCGTCGTCGAGGACCTGGCGACCCTGGTATGGCTGGCGAACCTGGCCGCGCTCGAGCTGCACACTCCACAGTGGAAGGTCGGCCCGCGCGGCGGCGTGCACGGTGCCGACCAGCTGGTGCTCGACCTCGACCCGGGCGCGCCGGCGGCGATCGGCGAGTGCTGCCAGGTCGCCCTGATGCTGCGGGAGGCGCTCGAGGCGGCCGGGCTCACGCCGGTCGCGAAGACCAGTGGCAGCAAGGGCCTGCAGGTGTACGCGGCGATCGAGGAGACCCCGTCGGACACGGTCAACGCGTACGCGCACGAGCTGGCCAAGAAGCTGGAGAGCGAGCGCCCGGAGCTCGTGGTGTCGCGGATGACGAAGTCGCTGCGGCCGGGCAAGGTGCTGGTCGACTGGAGCCAGAACAACGCCGCGAAGACCACGGTGACCGTCTACTCGCTGCGGGCCCGGCCGACCGCGACCGTCTCGACGCCGGTCAGCTGGGACGAGGTGGGCGAGGCGGCGGAGGGTGCGCCGCTGTCGTTCACCCAGGCCGACGTGCTCGCCCGGATCGGCGACGGCGACCTGTTCGCGCCGCTGCTGGCGACCAGGCGGCCGGTGCTCCCGAAGGCCTGACGGGTCCCAGCCGTTCCTGGGCTACCGCACAGTAGCCCAGCTGCGGCGGCTGCTCCGGCGGACGGCGGAGCACCGTTCCGGCCGGTCGGAGTGTTCCGTAGACGGAATCGTTGTAGAAGCTTCTCCCGGCCGTAAGGTGAGGATCGACAGGTTCCGGAATTACCCCGATCCGGGACCGACTGTCCGCCCCCGGCGATCCCGGCCACCCGCACCGGCGCCGTGAGCGGGAGGAGGTGAGATGCGCGCGGTCTTCGTCACCGGCGGCTCCGGCTTCCTCGGCGGCGCACTCTTGGACGCGCTCTCGGAGCGCGGCGAGGACGTGCGCGCGCTGGCCCGGTCCGAGGCCGCGGCCGCGACGGTCGCCGCCCGCGGCGCCGTCCCCGTCCGTGGCGATGTCACCGACCTCGATGCGCTGACCGCCGGCATGCGGGGCGCCGAGCTGGTCCTGCACGCCGCCGCCCAGCTGCGCGGCGGCTGGGCCGCGCTGGACGACCTGCGCCGGGTCAACGTGGACGGCAGCCGCAGGGTCCTGCAGGCGGCCCGATCGGCCGGCGTGCCGCGGCTGGTGCTGATCTCCACCGAGCAGGTCGTGCTCGGCGATCGCCCGCTGGTGTCCGCGGACGAGTCGGCGCCCTACCCGGAGCGGTACGTCGGCCCGTACGCGGCGACCAAGGCCGAGGCCGAGCGGCTGGTGCTGGCGGCGAGCACGCCCGAGCTGACCACCGTCGCGGTTCGGCCGCGGCTGGTCTGGGGGCGGGGCGACACCGGGCTGCTGCCCGGGCTGGCCGCCGCGGCCCGCTCCGGCCGGCTGCGCTGGGTCGACGGCGGTGCGCACCTGACCTCCACCACCCACGTGCGGAACGCGGTCGAGGGCGTGCTGGCGGCGGCCGACCGCGGCCGCGGCGGCGAGGCCTACTTCGTCACCGACGGGCCGCCGGTGCCGTTCCGGGCGTTCGCCACCGACCTGCTGGCGACCCGCGGGATCGTGCCGGACGCCGGCTGTGTCTCCGGCCGGGTGGCCCGGGCGGCCGCCGGCGGCACCGGGGCGGTCTGGCGGACGCTGCGGCTGCCCGGCGGGCCGCCGGTCGACCTGGCGACGGTGCGGGTCATCGGGGAGGAGTGCACGCTGCGGGACGAGCGGGCCCGGCTGGAGCTCGGCTACGAGGGCCATGTCACCCGGGAGCAGGGGTTGGCCGAGCTACGGTCGGACTACACCCCGGCCGCCGCCACGCCACCCGATCCCCGCCGGGGGGAGTGAGCCCGCCCCGAGGAGCCCCGTGACCGCCACCGCGCCCCGCACGATCCGGCCGGTGCCGGTCGCCAGGCTGTCCGACGCGCCGCTGCCGCCGGTGGACCCGTCGATCCCGCCGTGGCCGGGCGAGAGGGTCCGGCTCGGCGCCCTCGACCTGTTCGTCCGGCGCACGCCCGGGCCGGCCGGCGGCGGGGAGCCGGCCCTCTATGTGCACGGGCTCGGCGGGGCGTCGACGAACTGGACCGACTATGCCGCGCTGCTGGCCACCCGGCTCGACGGGGAGGCGCTTGACCTGCCCGGCTTCGGGCAGTCCGGGCCGGCCCCGGCGCACGGCGGGTACGGGCTGGCCGCGCAGGCCCGCACGGTCGTCGCGTACCTCGAGCACCGCGGCGCCGGGCCGGTGCACCTGGTCGGCAACTCGATGGGCGGGGTCGCCGCGCTGCTGGTCGCCGCCACCCGCCCGGACCTTGTCCGCACGCTGACGCTGATCTCGCCGGCCATGCCGTCGCTTCGGCCGCGGCCCGGCTCCGACATCGTCATGCCGCTGCTGCTGCTGCCCGGCGTCGGCCGTTACGCCCAGCGGCGGCTGGACGCGTTGCCGCCGGAGCGGCGGGCGGCCGGGCTGATCCGGATCTGCTTCGCCGACCCCGCCGCGGTGCCGGTCAACCGGATCGACGAGGCGACCGCCGAGATCGCCCGGCGCCAGGAGCTGCCCTGGGCGACCGACGCGTTCACCGCGGCGCTGCGCGGGCTGGCCCGGTCCTACCTGGTGCTCGGGCCGCGGTCGCTGTGGAAGCAGGCCGGCCTGGTGCAGGCGCCGACGCTGGTCGTCTGGGGCACCGAGGACCAGCTGGTGCCGGTCGAGCTGGCCGGCCGGACCGCCGCGTCGGTACCGGACTCGCGGCTGCTGGTGCTGCCGAACGTCGGACACGTCGCGCAGCTGGAGGCCCCGGAGACCACCGCGCGGGCGACCCTCGCGCTGATCGAGGACTACGCAGCCTGAACCGTCACGGTGCGTCGCCGTCGGCGGATCGCCGGCGACGCGCCGATGATGCGGGCCGCGGCGGTCCGCTGTGCGATCCTCTCCGGCGTGACTCGTCCGGGACCCGCGACACGCGGTACCCGAGCAGGCACCGGCAGTGCTGCTCGCGGCAGCCGTCCGGGCCTGCAGGCGGGTCGACCGCGTGGCGGGCACGGCCGCCGCGGCGGCCGCGGGTCCGACCCGGCCGACCGGTTCGCGCCGCCGTACCGGATCGTCACGCTGCGTACGCCCGATGGCCCGCTGCGGGCCCGGCTCGACCCCCGGGAGCCGGCCGGCCGGCCGATCACGTTCGCCGGCCGGTCGTACCGCCCGGCGCCGGGGCCGCTGCGCCGGTTCGTGCGCACCTGGGGCTGGCGGGCGTACGCGCTGCCGGTGCTGACCGTCCTCACCGTGCTGTGCGGGATGGACGTGGCCAACGGCTCCACCGGGCTGCCGCTGGTGCGTACCGGCTCGGGCGGCCCGGCCCCGCAAGCGGCGGCCTCCGCGACCGCCGGCGCGGCGGCGGCCGCGCCGGCGCCGGCCAGCCCGGCGAAGCCGACACCGACCGGGATCTACGTCGACGACGGCGGCTCCGGCACCTCGCGCCCGCTGCCGTCGACTGCGCTGCCGCCCGGGGGCCCGTACACCCAGCGCGGCGGCGAGCGCTACGACGTCGTGGCCGGCACCTCGAAGGTGTTCGGCAGCGGCCCGCTGCACCGGTTCACGGTCGAGCTGGAGGCCGGCGTCACCGACGACGGTGCCGCCTTCGCCGCCGCGGTGGAGAAGACGCTGTCCGACCCGCACAGCTGGGGGCGCGGCGGCCGGGCCTCGTTCCAGCGGATCGACACCGGCGTACCGGACTTCCGGGTCTCCCTGACCTCGTCGCTGACGGTACGGAAGCTGTGCGGCTACGACCTGCCGTACGAGACGTCCTGCTACAACGGCGACCTGGCCAGGGTGGTGATCAACGACGCCCGTTGGGTGCGCGGCGCGGTCGCGTACAAGGGCGACGTGGCGCTCTACCGGGTGTACGTGATCAACCACGAAGTCGGCCACGCGCTCGGCAACGGCCATCTGCAGTGCCCGCGCAACGGCGCGCTGGCGCCGGTGATGATGCAGCAGACCCTCGGCGTCACCACCCCCGGAGTGGGCACCTGCAAGCCCAACCCCTACCCGTTCCCGTAGGCCGGTGTCCGGGGCCGACCCGTGCGGCGGGCGGGGAACAGCGGCGGTGGGTAGTGAGTTGGCATCGGGGACGATGACGAAGGAGATACCCGTGTCGCTGCCGCCCCTGGTCGAACCGGCCGAGGAGCTGTCGGTCGAGGAGATTGCCCGCTACAGCCGCCACCTGATCATCCCGGACGTCGGGGTGCCCGGTCAGAAGCGGCTCAAGAACGCGAAGGTGCTGGTCGTCGGGGCCGGCGGGCTCGGTTCGCCCGCTCTGCTCTACCTGGCCGCCGCCGGCGTCGGCACCCTCGGCATCATCGATTTCGACGTGGTCGACGAGTCCAACCTGCAGCGGCAGGTGATCCACGGCGTGTCCGACCTCGGCAAGCCCAAGGCGCTGTCGGCCAAGGAGTCGATCACCGAGATCAACCCGTACGTGAACGTGATCCTGCACGAGCAGCGGCTGGACTCCGACAACGCGCTGGACACCTTCCGCCCGTACGACCTGATCCTGGACGGGACGGACAACTTCGCCACCCGCTACCTGGTCAACGACGCCTGCGTGCTGCTCGGCAAGCCGTACGTGTGGGGCTCGATCTACCGGTTCGAGGGCCAGGTCAGCGTCTTCTGGGACGAGCACGGCCCCAACTACCGCGACCTCTACCCGGTGCCCCCGCCGCCCGGGATGGTTCCGTCCTGCGCCGAGGGCGGCGTGCTCGGCGTGCTCTGCGCGTCGATCGGGTCGGTCATGGTCACCGAGGCGATCAAGCTCATCACCGGCGTCGGCGAGTCGCTGCTCGGTCGCCTGATGGTCTACGACGCCCTGGAGATGTCGTACCGGACGATCAAGATCCGCAAGGACCCGAAGGCCGAGCCGATCACCCAGCTCATCGACTACGAGGAGTTCTGCGGGGTCGTCTCCGACGAGGCCCAGCGGGCGGCGGCCGGCTCCACGATCACCGCGGCCGACCTCAAGGAGATGCTGGACGCGGGCAAGGACCCTTACCTGGTCGACGTCCGCGAGCCGGTCGAGTACGAGATCGTGAAGATCCCGGGCGGCGTGCTGGTCCCCAAGGACCGCATCCTCTCCGGCGAGGCGCTGGCCGAGCTGCCGCAGGACAAGCCGCTGGTGCTCTACTGCAAGACCGGCGTCCGGTCCGCCGAGGCGCTGGCCGCGGTCAAGGCGGCCGGGTTCCGGGACGCTGTGCACGTGCAGGGCGGCGTGACGGCCTGGGCAACCCAGGTCGACCCCTCGCTGCCGACCTACTGACGGGTTGCCAGGGCCTACGGTGGCCGCCGTGCGCAACCGGGCAGCGAGCGTGTCCGCGGGGCTGGCCACCCGCCCCATCCAGGGCGGGAAGCCGACCCCGTACGCGGTCGCGGTGCTCGAGGTGGTCGACCGGATCCCGCGCGGCAAGGTCATGTCGTACGGCGACGTGGCCGAGTACGTCGGCTCGGGCACCGGCCGGACGGTCGGTTCCGTGATGAGCCGGCACGGTCACGAGGTGCCGTGGCACCGGGTTGTGCAGTCCACCGGGGCACCCAACCCGGCGTCTCCGGTGGAGGCGCTGCGGCGGTTGCGCCGGGACCGCACCCCGATGCGCGGCGACAAGGTGGACATGCGGCTGGCTCGATGGGACGGGAGATAGACGATGGCCGAGAACGTGTTGGAGCTGCACAACCGGGCGCTGGCGGAGTTCGGGCGGCGGGTGCACGCGGTCCGCGCCGACCAGTGGGGATGCCCGACGCCCTGCAAGGACTGGGAGGTCCGCAACCTGGTCAACCACCTGGTGGCCGAGCAGCTGTGGGTGCCGCCGCTGCTGGCCGGCAAGCGGGTGGCCGACCTCGGTGCCGGCTTCGCCGCCGGTGACGTGCTCGGCGACGACCCGGTGGCGGCGTGGGACGCGGCGTCGTCCGCCGCGGCGGCGGCGCTGGCCGAGCCGGGCGCGCTGGGCCGAGTCGTGCACCTGTCGTACGCGGACCGTCCGGGTGAGGAGTACGCCCGGGAGATGATCTTCGACCTGGTCGTGCACAGCTGGGACCTGGCCCGCGGGATCTCGACCGACGAGACGCTCGACCCCGGCCTGGTCGAGGCGGTCTACTCGTCGATCGAGCCGGACACCGACCTGGCCGCGAGCGGGCTGTTCGACCCGCCGCTCCCGGTGCCGGCCGACGCAGACGAGCAGACCAGACTGATCGCGTTCACCGGCCGCCAGCCGTAAGGGGAGTCGCATGCAGGTCGCCGTGCTCGGCACCGGGATCATGGGCGCGGGGATGACCCGCTCGCTGCTGCGGGCCGGTCACGACGTCCGGGTCTGGAACCGCACCGCCGCCAGGGCGCAGCCGCTGGCCGACGACGGCGCGACCGTCGCCGGCACCGCGGCCGGCGCCGTCGAGGGCGCCGACGTCGTGCTGGTCATGCTCTGGGACACCCCGGCGGTGCTCGACGTGCTCGGCGCGGCGGCCGGCGCCGCCCCGGACGCGGTGTGGCTGCAGGCGTCCACGATCGGCCCGGACGCCATGCGCGAGGTCGCGGCCGCGCGCCCCGACCTGCGACTGGTCGACGCACCGGTGCTGGGCACCAAGGGGCCCGCCGAGCAGGGCACGCTCGTCGCGCTGCTGTCCGGGGCGTCGCCCGACGTGGCGGCGGCCCAGCCCGCGGTCGACGGCTACTCGGCCCGATCCGTGTACGCGGGCGAGCGGCTCGGCGCCGCCAGCGCGCTCAAGCTGGTCTGCAACGCGTGGGTGGCCACGATGAACGCGGCGGTCGGGCAGTCCATCGCGCTCGCCGAGGGCCTCGGGCTCGACCCGGCGCTGTTCCTGGACGCGATGCGCGGCGGCGCGTCGGACACGCCGTACCTGCACATGAAGGCGGAGCTGATCGCCAAGGGCGAGTTCCCGCCGTCGTTCGCGCTGGAGGGCGCGCTCAAGGACGTCGAGCTGATCCGGGCCGCCGCCCGCGGCGCGTCGGTCGCCGACGACGTGCTCGCCGGGCTGGTCGCCGCGTACGGCCGGGCCGTCGGGGCCGGCCACGGCGAGGAGGACATGGCCGCGGTCTACCTGGCGTTCCCGCCCCGCTGAGGCTGGCCGGCCAGCAGTTCGGCCGCGTTCGCCACCGGGCCGAGGTGCTGCATCTTGTCCGGGTTGACGATCGAGCGGACCTCGGCCACCCGCCCGTCGCGGAAGTCCATCGCCAGCACGTTCACCACCCGACCGGCCGGGTCGAGCACCCGCAGGCCCGGGCTGCCGTTGACGACGGCCGGCTCCACCACCGCACCGACCCGGTGGCCGGCGCGGGTCAGTCCGGCCAGGAACCGGGCGACCCGCAGGGTGCCGCTGATCGGGTGCTTGACCGCCGGCCCCTTGCCGCCGCCGTCGCCGACGAATACGACGTCCTCGGCCAGCAACTGCTCAAGCCCGGCCACGTCGCCGGCGTCGAGCGCGGCGAAGAAGCCGCGGACCAGCTCGTCCCGGCGCTCGCTCGGAGGGTCGAACCGGGGCCGCCGCTCGGCCACGTGCCGGCGGGCCCTCGCCGCGATCTGCCGGCAGGTCGGCTCGGACCGGTCGACGACGGTCGCGACCTCCGAGTACGGCAGGTCGAACAGGTCGTGCAGCACGAACACGGCCCGCTCGACCGGCCCCAGCGTCTCCAGCACGACCAGGAACGCGGCGGTGAGCGACTCGCGCAGCTCGGCCCGCTCGGCCGGGTCGGGCTCGCTGAGGATCGGCTCGGGCAGCCAGGTGCCGACGTAGCGCTCCCGCCGCACCCGGGCCGAGCGCAGCTCGTCCAGCGCCAGCCGGCTGGTCACCGTGGCCGTGTACGCGGTCGGCGAGCGGACCGCGGCCGGGTCCGTCGCGTGCAGCCGGATCATCGCCTCCTGCACGACGTCCTCGGCCTCACCGACGCTGCCGAGCATCCGGTACGCGATCGCGAACGCGTACCCGCGCAGCTTCTCCGGCGCCCATGTGTCGACCATCACCCCGATCCAACCACCGCGCCTGTCACGCCCGCGCCGGCCATTCCGTCTCCTGTGCCGAGACCCGACGAAACGGAGCAGTCATGCGCATCTTTCTCGCCGGTGCCACCGGCGTCATCGGCAGCCGCCTCGTCCCGCAGCTGGTCGCGGCCGGACACACCGTGGTCGGCACGACGCGACATGCCGGCAAGGCGGACCGGCTGCGGTTCCTCGGAGCAGAGCCGGCCGTTCTCGACCCGCTCGACCCGGCCGCGGTGACCGCCGCCGTCGAGAAGGCGGCCCCGGACGTGCTGGTGCACCAGCTCACCGCGCTGTCCGGGGCCGGCAGCCCGCGCGCGTTCACCAAGGCGTTCGAGGAGACCAACCGGCTGCGCAGCGAGGGCACGGACATTCTGCTCGCCGCCGCCCGCGCCGCCGGGGTCCGCCGGATCGTCGCGCAGAGCTTCGGCGGCTGGCCGTACGCGCGGGTGGGCGGCCCGGTCAAGACCGAGAACGACCCGCTCGACCCCAACCCGGCGCGGGTCGCCGCCCCCGGGCTGGCCGCGATCCGGCACCTCGAGGAGGCGGTGACCGGGTACGGGGAGGGGCTCGCGCTCCGGTACGGCGGCTTCTACGGGCCGGGCACGTCGCTCGGTCCCGGCGGCGCGCACACCGAGCTGGTTCGCAACCGCAAGTTCCCGATCGTCGGCGACGGCGCCGGGGTGTGGTCGTTCCTGCACATCGACGACGCGGCCTCGGCCACCGTGGCGGCGATCGAGCGCGGGGCGCCGGGCGTCTACAACATCGCCGACGACGAGCCCGCCCCGGTGCGCGAGTGGCTGCCGGTGCTCGCCTCGGCGATCGGGGCGCCGCCGCCCCGGCACGTGCCCGCATGGCTGGCCCGCCCGATGATTGGCGGGCTGTTCATGGTCATGATGACCACGGCCCGTGGCATGTCCAACGCCAAGGCGAAGAGCGAGCTGGACTGGACCCCGGCATACCCGACCTGGCGCGAGGGTTTCCGCGAGATCGCGGGCGGTGACCGCAAGGCGGCGTGAGGTCGCGCACAAGGGTGAACCGTGCACCGTACCGGCGAGGGACCACGATCCGTCCGTGATCACGTGGTTCCATCGTCGGCGTGTCCGGACCGGGGGAGGCGCGCGGGTCGAGCGCGGCGGCGGGCTACCGGCTGGTCCGGCCCGCCGCCGCGAGCACGCCGCCGCCGGCACTCGAGGCCGGACAGCGGGCCGTCGTCGACCACCCCGGCGGGCCGCTGCTCGTCCTCGCCGGGCCCGGCAGCGGCAAGACGACCACGCTCGTCGAGGCCGCGGCGGCCCGGGTCGCGGCCGGCGTCGACCCGGAGTCGCTGCTGCTGCTGACGTTCAGCCGGCGGGCCGCGACCGAGCTGCGGGAGCGGATCACCGGCCGGCTCGCCCGCACCACCCGCGAGCCGCTGGCCCGCACCTTCCACTCGTACGCGTTCGGGCTGCTGCGGGCGCAGGCGGTGGCCCGGGGCGAGCGGGGGCCGCGGCTGCTGTCCGGACCCGAGCAGGACCTGGTCGTCCGGGAGTTGCTCGGCGGCTCGGTGGAGCTCGGCACCGGCAGCTGGCCGACCGCGCTGCAGCCGGCGCTGCTCACCCGCGGCTTCGCGCAAGAGCTGCGCGACCTGCTGCTGCGCGCGGTCGAGCGCGGGGTCGGCCCGTCCCGGCTGGCCGGCTGGGGTCGGGACCGCGGCCGGGACGACTGGGTCGCCGCCGCCCACTTCTTCGACGAATACCTGGACGTGACCGCGCTGTCGGCCGGCGACGGGCCGGAGGCGTACGACCCGGCCGAGCTGATCCGGGCCGCGCTGGAGGCACTCCGCACCGACCCGCAGCTGCTGGCCCGGGAGCGGGCCCGGCGCCGGCACGTGTTCGTGGACGAATACCAGGACGTCGACCCGGCCCAGGAGGAGCTGCTGCGGATGCTCGCGGCCGGCGCCGACGAGCTGGTCGCGGTCGGCGACCCGGACCAGTCGATCTACGCGTTCCGCGGCTCTGACCCGCAGGCGATCCGCAGGTTCCCGGAGGTGTTCGCGCCGGCGTCCGGGCAGCCGGTGCCGGTGGTCGCGCTGGGGGCGTCCCGGCGGTCGGGCGCGGCGCTGCTGGACTACAGCCGGCGGATCGCGGCCCGGCTGCCCGGCCCGGCCGCGCACCGCGACCTGCGCCCGGTCCGCGGCACCCCGCCCGGCCGGGTCGAGGTGCACACGCTGCGCACGGCCGGCGAGGAGGCCGCGTACGTGGCCCACCGGCTGCGGGCCGCGCACCTGCTCGACGGCGTGCCGTGGCGGGAGATGGCGGTGATCGTCCGGTCCACCGAGCGGCACCTGCCCGCGCTGCGCCGGGCACTGGCGGTCGGGGGCGTGCCGTCGAGCGTGGCCGGCGACGAGGTGCCGCTGGTCGCGCAGCCCGCCGTCGCGCCGTTCCTGCGGCTGCTTGAGTGCGCGCTGTGGGGGCTGCGCTCACCGTCCGAGTACGGCCGGGTGCGGGCGGAGGCCGGCCCCGACCCGCTCGACGAGGACGCCGCGATCACGCTGCTCACCTCACCGCTGGGCGGGGCCGACGCGCTCGCGCTGCGCCGGCTGCGGCAGGAGCTGCGCCGCCTCGACCTGGTCGCCGGTGGAGCCGGCGGCTCGGCCGGGCTGCTCGTCGGCCTCCTCAAGGACGCCCGCGCCGCCGCCGACCCCGACCGGGCGCCGCGCCGCCCGGGCCCGGCGCCCGGCGACGCCGACCGGGACGGCCGGGCGGCCGCGGACCGCGACGGGGACGGCCGGGCGGACGCGGCGGCCGAGCGGGACGGGCGGGAGCCCGGGGTGGCCGCCGCGGTCGCCGCGGTGGACCGGATGGTCAGGGCCGCGGCGGGGGAACGGCTCGGCGCGCCGGCCCGGCGGGTCGGCTGGCTGCTGGCCACCGCCCGGGCGACCGCGCGGGCCGGCGGCAGCGCCGAGGACGTCCTCTGGGCGGTGTGGCAGGCGTCCGGGCTGGGCGACCAGTGGCAGCGGCAGTCCCGGGCCGGCGGCCCGGCCGGCGCCGCCGCGGACCGCGACCTGGACGCGGTCGTCGCGCTGTTCGACACGGCCGCGAACTTCGTCGACCGGCTGCCGCGGGCCGGGCCACGGGTGCTGGTCGACCACCTGCTCGCCCAGCAGATCCCCGGCGACACGCTGGCGCCGAAGGCGCCGACCGGGGACACCGTCCGGCTGCTCACCGCGCACGCGGCCAAGGGTCTGGAGTGGACGGTCGTCGCGGTCGCCGGCGTGCAGGAGGGCAGCTGGCCGGACCTGCGCCGGCGCGGCACCCTGCTCGGCGTCGAGGACCTGGTCGACGTGGCCGCCGGCCGGGAGCCCGAACTGCTCTCCCCGGTGGCGCCGCTGCTGGACGAGGAGCGGCGGCTGTTCTACGTCGCGGTCACCAGGGCCCGGCGGCTGCTGATCGTCTCCGGGGTGTCCGGCGAGGACGACCAGCCGTCCCGGTTCCTGGACGAGCTCGACCCGCCGCCGCCCGGCGGTCCGCGGCCGGTCACCGCGGTGCCGCGGGCGCTGTCCCTGCCGGCGCTGGTGGCCGAGCTGCGCGCGGTGGTCAGCGACCCGAAGCAGGTCGACACCCGGCGCAGGGCCGCGGCCACCGAGCTGGCCCGGCTGGCCACCGCCGGGGTGCGCGGCGCCGACCCGGACGACTGGTGGGGGTTGGCCGGCCTGTCCGACCCGCGGCCGCTGGCCGACCCGGGCGAGCCGGTGCGGGTCTCCCCGTCGGCGCTGGACCGGTTCATCGGCTGCGAGCTGCGCTGGCTGCTGGAGGCGGTCGGCGCCCGCGGGTCCGAGCAGGCCGCTCAGTCGGTCGGCACCGCCCTGCACGACGTGGCCGCGGCCGCGGTGACCGAGGGGATCGCCGACTCCGCCGCGCTGGGCGAGCGGCTCGAGGCCGCGCTGGACCGGCTCGACCTGGGCGGCGCCTGGACCACCAGGCGGGAGCGGGCCAGGGCGCGGGACATGCTCGGCACGTTCCTGCGCTGGGAGCGCTCGTCCCGGTCCCGGTACGTGCTGGTCGACGTCGAGGCGTCGTTCTCGGTCGAGGTGCCGGCGGAGGCGCCGGACGGGCACCCGGCGGTGCTCGCCGGCCGGGTCGACCGGCTGGAGCGGGACCCGGACGGTCGGCTGGTCGTGGTCGACCTGAAGACCGGGCGGAGCAAGCCGGCCGAGGACGAGCTGGCCCGCCACCCCCAGCTGGGCGCGTACCAGCTGGCGGTCGCGTCCGGTGCGTTCGGCGACGCCACGCCCGGCGGCGGGCTGCTGGTCAACCTCGGCACGAATGCGGAGCGGGCGCGGACCCAGGAGCAGCGGCCGCTGGGCGCGGACGACGACCCGGACTGGGCCGGTGACCGGGTCCGGGCGGCGGCGACCGGCATGGGCGGCGCGGTCTTCCGGGCGCTGCCGGGGTCTGCCTGCCGCATCTGCGCCACCCGCTCCTCCTGCCCCGCGGTCGACACCGGCCGCCAGGTCACCGAGTGAGCAAGGGGCCCGCGGGCACGGCCCCCCCGGAGCGGCCCGCGCCGCGCGACGGGAGTGGCGGATGACCGCGCCGCGGTGGTCGCCCGCGGAGCTGGCGCTGGCGCTGCGGCTGCCGGTGCCGACGGCCGAGCAGGCGGCGGTGATCGGCGCGCCGCTGGGTCCGGCGGTCGTCGTCGCCGGCGCCGGCTCCGGCAAGACCGAGACGATGTCGGCGCGGGTGCTCTGGCTCGTCGCCAACGAGCTGGTCCGTCCCGACCAGATACTCGGGCTGACGTTCACCACCAAGGCCGCCGGCGAGCTCGCCAGCCGGATCCGGGTCCGGCTGGCCCAGCTGCGCGCGTTCCTCGGCGCCGGCGGCCCGGCCGGCGACCCGGCGCTGGCCGGCGAGCCGACCGTCGCGACCTACCACGCGTACGCCGGCCGGCTGGTCGCCGAGCACGCCCTCCGGCTCGGCGTGGAGCCGAGCGTCCGGCTGTTGTCCGAGGCGATGACCTGGCAGCTGGCGCAGAAGGTGGTCCGCAGCTACGACCTGGACGTCCCGGAGCTGGACAACGCCGAGTCCACGGTCACCAACTGGGTGCTCGATCTGGCCGGCGAGCTGGCCGAGCACCTGGTCGAGCCGGACGAGCTGCGCCGCTGGACCGACGAGCTGCGCACCAGGGTGATGGCCAGGCCGCGGCGCAGCGCCTCCGGCCGCGGCGTGGCCGGCGAGCCGTACGCGGAGGTCCGCCGGCTGCTGGAGCGGGCCGCCGCGCGGGTCGCGCTGCTCCCGCTGGTCGACCGCTACCAGCGGGCCAAGCAGGACGCGCGGGCGATCGACTTCGGCGACCAGATGGCGATCGCGGCCCGGGTCGCCGACCGGTTCCCCGAGGTCGGCCGGGCCGAGCGGATCCGGTACGCGGCCGTGCTGCTGGACGAGTACCAGGACACCGGGCACGCGCAGCTGACCATGCTGCGCGGCCTGTTCGCCGGCCACCCGGTGACCGCGGTCGGCGACCCGGCCCAGGCCATCTACGGCTGGCGCGGCGCGAGCGCGAACAACCTGATCCGGTTCGCCACCCACTTCCGGACGGCCGCCGGCGACCCGGCTCCGGTGCGTCCGCTGTCCACGTCGTTCCGCAACGACGAGCAGGTCCTCGACGTCGCCAACGCGCTGTCGGTGGAGATCCGGGAGAACGTCCCGGCGCTGTCGCCCGGGCCGCGCGGCGGCCCGGGCGTGGTCCGGGCCGCGCTGCTGGAGACCGTCGCCGACGAGGCCGACTGGCTGGCCGACCAGGTCGCGGCGGTGTGGCGGGAGGACGCGGCCGACCGCCGGGTGCGCGCCGGCGGTCGCAGCGTCGCGGTGCTCTGCCGGCGTCGCTCGCAGTTCGACCTGGTCGCCGGCGCGCTGCGGGCCCGCGGGGTGCCGGTCGAGCTGGTCGGGCTCGGCGGCCTGCTGGCCACGCCGGAGATCCGCGACCTGGTCAGCACGCTGCAGGTGGTCAGCGACCCGACCGCGGGCGCGGCGCTGGCCCGCCTGCTCACCGGCGCCCGGTGGCGGGTCGGCGGCCGGGACGTCGCCGCGCTCGGCCGGCGGGCCCGGTCGCTGGCGGCCCGGCGCGAGGAGGCAGCGGCCGGCACCCGGGACGCGGTCTCGGACGCCAGCCTTGTCGAGGCGCTGGACGACCTCGGCCCGCCGGAGCTCTACTCCGCCGACGGCCACCGGCGGATGTCCGCGCTGGCCGCCGAGCTGGCCGCGCTGCGGCAGCGCACCGCCCAGCCGCTGCCCGACCTGGTCGCCGACGTCGAGCGGACGCTGCTGCTGGACATCGAGGTGGCCGCCGCGCCGGACCGGGACCGGGCCGCCGGGCGGGCCCACCTCGACCGGTTCGCCGAGGTCGCGGCCGACTTCTCGGTCGATGCCGAGGCGCCGACGCTGGGCGCGTTCCTGGCCTACCTGGCCGCGGCCGAGGATGCCGAGCGCGGCCTGGAGGCGGGCGTCGTCGACGTCGACGCCGACCGCGTGCAGGTGCTCACCGTGCACGCGGCCAAGGGCCTGGAGTGGGACGTCGTCGCCGTACCGGGGTTGACCGTCGACGTGTTCCCCGACCTGCTGTCCACCCGCGGGTCGGGCTGGGCGAGCAGCGCGCCGACCCTGCCGTACCCGCTGCGCGGTGACGGCTCCGACCTTCCGGTGTTCGACGTGGTGACGCCGCGGGACCAGAAGGGTCTCGACGACGCCAGGAAGGACTTCGTGGCGGCGTGCAAGGAGCGTGCCGTCCGCGAGGAGCGCCGGCTCGCGTACGTGGCCGCGACCCGGGCCCGGCACCTGCTGCTCGCCTGCGGCTACTGGTGGGACACCGCGGTCCGGCCGCGCGGCCCGTCGACGTTCCTCATCGAGCTGGCCGCCGTACGGGGCGTGCAGGTCGACGAGTGGGCCGACCCGCCGGCCGACGGCGCGACCAACCCGCTGCCGCCGCCGGCGCCGGTGCCGTGGCCGGCCGACCCGCTCGGCGCCCGCCGGCCGCTGGTCGAGCAGGGCGCCGCGCTCGTCCGCGGGGCCGGCGAGCCGGTCGCCGACGAGGGCACCCTGTTCGCCGAGGAGGACCTGCTCGCCCTCGGCTGGCAGCGGGAGGCGGAGATCCTGCTGGCCGAGCGGGCCGCTGCCGCCGCCCCGCGCGGCGCCGACGTGCCGCTGCCGGGCCACCTCGCGGTGACCGACCTGGTCTCGCTGGCCCGGGATCCGCTCGCGCTGGCCCGTCGGGTCCGCCGCCCGGTGCCGACCCGGCCGGCGCCGCTGGCCCGCCGCGGCACCGCGTTCCACGCCTGGCTGGAGGAGCGGTACGGCGGCGAGCGGCTGCTCGACCTGGACGAGCTGCCCGGCGCCGCCGACGAGGGCGCCGCGCCGGACGACGAGCTGGCGCTGCTGCAGGAGCGGTTCCTGGCCAGCGCGTGGGCCGACCGCTCGCCGGAGGAGGTCGAGGTCGCGTTCGAGACCGTGGTCGGCGGGGTGGTAGTGCGCGGCCGGATCGACGCCGTCTTCGCCGACGCCGACGGCGGCTGGACCGTGGTGGACTGGAAGACCGGCGACCCGCCGCGCGACGGCACGGCGGCCGCGGTGCAACTGGCCGCGTACCGGCTGGCCTGGGCGGAGCTGTCCGGCACCCCGGTCGCGCAGGTCAGGGCCGCGTTCCACTACGTGCGGCAGGACCGTACGGTCGCGCCGGTCGACCTGCTCGACGCGGCCGGCCTGCACGCCCTGGTCGCGTCGATCCCTACCGCCGCGGTCTGATCCGCTCCAGCGCGAGCCGGGCCACCGTGTCCGGCTCCTGCTCCGGGACCCAGTGGCTCACCTCGGGCAGCTCGACGAACCGGTAGTCGGCGGTGACGTGCTGGGCGCAGTCCTCGGCGGCGGCCCGGCCGACCGCGAGGTCGTCGGTGCCCCAGACGTACGTGGTCGGCACGGTGATCGGGCCGAGCCCGTCCAGGTCGCGCCGCGACATCGCCCGGTACCAGTTCAGCGGGCCGGTCAGCGCCCCCGGCTCGGTGAGCGGGCGGACGAAGTCGTCGGCCGGCACCGGCCCGAACATCGCCCGCAGCCGGCGGGCGTCGTCGGCCAGCAGCAGGTCCTCGGCGTCCGGCCGGCGGAACACCGCGATGTAGCCGGAGCGCCGCTGCTGGTCCTCGTCGTCCCGCAGCGCGCCGGCGTGTGAGGCCGGGTGCGGCACGCTGATCGCGGTCAGCGTGGCGACCCGGTCCGGATGCCGGCCGGCGAGGTTCCAGGCGACGGCCGCCCCCCAGTCGTGGCCGACCACGTGCGCGCGGGCCAGCCCGTACGCGTCGAGCAGGCCGAGCGCGTCGGCCACCACGCGATGCATCGAGTAGGCCTCGACGCCGTCCGGCCGGGCGCCGGGGGAGTAGCCGCGCTGGTCGGGCGCGAGCGTGCGCAGCCCGGCCGCGTGCAGCGGCGGCTCCACGCCGGACCACATCGAGGCGTTCTCCGGGAAGCCGTGCAGCAGCAGCACCGCCGGCCCGTCCGCGGGACCGCCGACCCGCACGTCGAAGCTCAGCTCGCCGATCCGTACCTGCTCGGTCGTCGCCCCGGTCATGGCTGGTCGGTCATCCCGTCGGTCTTCGGGTCGCCGAGGTCGACCAGCAGCGCCCGGTGGTCGGACAGAGCCATCTCCCGGGCGCCGATGGCGGCGACCGGCGGCAGGCCCGGACCGTGCCCGAGCACGTGGTCGAGCTGCACCCGCGGCTCCTCGGTGGGGAAGGTCAGCGCCTGCGCGAGCGGCGTCCAGCCGGTCAGCCAGCGCGGCAGCGCGCCGGGCAGGTTGAGGTCGCCGAGCAGCAGCCGCGGCGCCGGCAGCCCGCGCAGCGCCCGGGCCACCCGCCGCAGCTGCGCGCCGTTCCAGCCCGGCACGAACGACAGGTGCGTGTTGCCCACGGTCATCGGCCCGGCCGGGGTGTCCAGCACGGCGGCGATGAGCACCCGCGGCTCGTCCCGCAGCCAGAGCACCTTCCGCCGGGGTCCGGGGATCACGATCGGCGACCGTACCGGTGCCGGCGGCAGCCGGGTGACCAGCCAGCGGGTCACCGGCAGCCGGCTGACCAGTCCGATCCCGTACGCGGGGCCGGTCGGCGGGTCGTTGTCGCGGGCGGGGCGCCACTTCTCGCCCGGGGTGCCGATGATCGCCGCGGCGAACCGTCCCTCCGCACCCATCGCCGTGGCCACCTCGGCGGTGAGGTCGAGCCGGTGCGAGCGGGCCTGGTCGCGGTCGACCTCCTGCAGTCCGAGCACGTCCGCGTCCAGCAGCTTCGCCGCGTCCCGGAGCCGGCCGATGTCGACCTTGCCGTCGGCCGGCGACCGGCCGTTGAGGATGTTGAAGCTCGCCACCCGCACCCGGAAACCCTACGGTCCGCCCGGGACGGCGGCGACTTCAGCCGACGTGGGCCGTCGGCTACCCCTTCGCTATCAGGCCGTCGTGGCCGACCGAGAGCCGGACCGTGCCGTCGTCGACCTGCTCGATGTCGTCGCCGGCGACATAGGCGCTGCGGGTCAGCAGTCCCTTGCGGTTGACCTTCAGGAAGCCGACGCGGAGCAGGCGCTCGGCGGACGGGCCGGGCACCGGCGGCCGCTCTGCCTCCAGGTAGGACTCGTCCAGGTCGGACGTCTGCCCCCGCGAGGTCTCGGCGGTGGGGTCACCGAACTTGACCTCGGCGACGGTGCCGACCTCGTCGCCGGCCATGTCCACGACGCACATTCCCTCCCGCACGTCGCACAGGAGATCGGCGTTCTCCCTTGACGGCTGGACCATGTCGACCTCCCGATGCTGTCGGTGCGTTGGCATACGTACTGACCCTGACACGGCCGTGGAGGAGCCGGAGGTCCGCAAGCTGACCAGCGGTTGGCAACATGCGGACGCACCCGACGGGTTTCGTCCTGGTCACCGGGCCCGGGCGGCACCCGGCCGGCTGGCAGCCGGGGTCGGACACCTAGGCTGCGGGGCGTGACTGCCGAACGCGACTACGTCGAGGCCAACCGGGCGTCGCTGCACGCCGACCTGGATGCGTGGCTACGGATCCCGTCGATCAGCGCGGATCCCGTGCACGCGCCGGACGTTCGGGCCAGCGCGGAGTGGCTGGCGGAGGCGTTCCGCCGGGACGGCGTCCCGACCGTCGAGATCTGGGACACCCCGGGCGCGCCGGCCGTGTTCGCCGAGTGGCCGGCCGCCGAGCCGGACGCCACCACCGTGCTCGTGTACGGGCACCACGACGTGCAGCCGGTCGACCCGCTGGAGAAGTGGGTCACCCCGCCGTTCGAGCCGACCATCCGCGGCGAGGAGCTCTACGCCCGGGGCGCCGCCGACGACAAGGGCCAACTGCTGTTCCACCTGCTCGGCCTGCGCGCGCACCTGGCCGCGACCGGGCGGGACACCCCGGCGGTCACGCTGCGCTTCCTCATCGAGGGCGAGGAGGAGTCCGGCTCGCCGCACTTCGCCGACCTGCTGCGGGAGCGGCGGGACCGGGTCGCCTCGGACATCACGGTGGTCACCGACACCGGCGTGTTCGCCCGCGACTTCCCGACCACGACGACCGGCATGCGCGGGCTGACCGGCTGCCAGATCGACTTC
>DATBFW010000083.1:0-5577 GCA_036558285.1 Mycobacteriales bacterium
CGCTGGTCAGCGAGCGAGCCGGGACAGCACCTCGGCCGGGCGGTTGGTGATCACGGCGTCAACGCCGAGCGCGAGGACCAGGTCGATGTCCGCGGTCTCGTCGACCGTCCACACGTAGACCTGCCGGCCGCGCGCCTGCACGCGCCGCACGTACCCGGGATCGGCCCTGACCACCGCGATCCCCGGCCCGGACACGTCCGCGACCACCGGCAGCGACCCGTCCCGGCGCAAGGTGGGCACCCGCTTGTAGAGCTGCACGGTCCGCAGCGCCGGAGCCAGCAGCCGGATCCGGCGCAGCGCCACCGTGGCGAAGCTCATCACGGTCACCGGCGAGCCCGCGCCCTGCATGCCGTGCTCGGTGAGCACCTCGACCAGCTTCTGCTCGACCAGCCCGGCGTACCGGGTCGGGTGTTTGGTCTCGACGAGCAGCCGGATGCCGGTCTCCTCGACCACCCCGAGCAGCCGGTCGAGGGTGAGCACCGGCGCCTCGGTGCTGTCCCGCTCCTCGACGTACCGGTCCGGCGGCGAGTGCCAGGAGCCGAAGTCGAACCCGCGCAGGTCGTCCAGGTCGAAGTCGGAGACCACGCCGTGCCCGGACGACGTGCGGTCGACCGTACGGTCGTGCACGCAGACGAGGTGCCCGTCCCGGGTCAGCCGGACGTCGCATTCCAGCGCGTCGGCCCCCTCCTCGATCGCTCGCAGGTAGGCGCCGAGCGTGTGCTCGGCCAGCGCGTACGACGACCCGCGATGCGCGACGACCAGCGGCGGACTCCCCATGCTTCTACCGTTCGGTGTCGTGGACTTCGACCCGACGCTCCCCCAGGTTGTCGCGGACCCGTACCCGGTCTTCGCGGCTCGACGCGCGGTGGAGCCGGTCGCGTGGAGCGACGCGCTGGGTGAGTGGGTGACGTTCGGGCACGCCGAGGCCGACGCGGTGCTCCGGAACCGCGGCCTCGGCCGGCTCTGGCGGCTGCGCTGGCCCGACGAGCCGCTGCCGAACTACGCGCTGCTGCATGAGCACTCCCTGCTGGAGAACGAGCCGCCGACGCACACCCGGCTGCGCCGGCTGGTCGCCGCCGGGTTCGGGCGGCGGCAGGTGGAGCGGCTGCGCGACCGGGTCACCGAGATCGCCCGCGGCCTGGCCCGGGACGTCCGGGACGCCGGCGCCGGCGGGTCGACGGTCGACCTGATGCCGCTCTACGCCGAGCCGCTGCCGGTGGCGGTGATCGCCACCCTGCTCGGCGTGCCGGACGAGGATCGCGGCCTGCTCCGGCCCTGGTCGAACGCGATCGTCAAGCTCTACGAGCCGGCGCCGCCGGTGCAGAAGCGCCGGGCCGCCGAGACGGCGGCGACCGAGTACGTCGGGTACGTCCGCGGGCTGATCGACTACCGGCGCCGGCGCCCGGGCGAGGACCTGCTCTCCGACCTGATCGCGACCCGGGACGCGGACGGCGGCCGGCTGTCCGAGGACGAGCTGGTCGCGACCGCCGTGCTGCTGCAGATGGCCGGGCACGAGGCGAGCGTCAACGTCGTCGGCAACGGGACGTACGCGCTGCTCAGCCACCCCGCCGAGCAGGCCCGGCTGACCGCCGACCTGGTGCCGAGCGCGGTCGAGGAGCTGATCCGGTACGACTCGCCGCTGCAGCTGTTCGAGCGCACCGCGACCGAGCCGGTACGGATCGGCGCTGTCACCGTCGAGCCCGGGCAGAAGGTCGCCGCGCTGCTCGGCGCGGCCAACCGGGACCCGGCGGTGTTCGCCGACCCCGACCGGCTCGACCTGACCCGCTCGCCCAACCCGCACCTCGGCTTCGGCGCGGGCATCCACTTCTGCCTCGGCGCGCCACTGGCCCGGGTCGAGCTGCAGGCGTCGCTGGCCACGGTGCTCACCGACCTGCCCGACCTGGCCCTGGCCGGCGACCCGACCCGGCACCCGACGTTCACCCACCGCGGTTTCGCGACCCTGCCGGTGACCCTGGGCTAGACAAGGCCGAGCTCGCGGGCGCGCAGGCCGGCCTGGAACCGCGACGAGGCGCCGACCGCGGCCATCAGCTCGGCCACCCGGCGCCGGTAGGTCCGCAGCGACATGCCGAGCTCCCGGGCCGCCGCCTCGTCCTTGGCGCCGGACGCGAGCGCGTCGAGCAGGCTCGGGGCGAGCGCGCGCAGCCCGGTCAGTGAGGCCTCGTAGACGGCCCGGTCGGTCGCGGTGCGCCAGGCCGCGTCGAACAGGGCCGCGACCGAGTGCACGACCTCCGGCGCGAACAGCACCCGGTAGTGGCGTGGCCGCTCGTCCGGGTCGCCGGCCATGATGACCGCGCGCCGGTCGACGAGGATCGTCTCGTGCAGCGGGTCGGTGGTGATCCGGATCCGGGCGCCGAGCGCCTCGATCCGGTCGGCGTGCGTGGCCGAGCGCGGGTCGAGCAGGACCTGCGGGCCGTAGAGCTTGCGCACCCGGAAGCCGTGCGGCACCCGCGGCACCCAGGACGGAACGGCGGGCGCCTCGTCCGTGGACAGGTGCAGCACGCTCCAGGTCCGCAGGTCCGGGGCGGTGCACGACAGCTCGAACCGGGCGGCCCGGTAGATCGGGGCGGTACGCAGCCGCAGCTCGGCCTCGCCGCGTACCTCGATCGCGCTGTCGACTGCCGTCACGCATCCATCGTGGCACCTTGCTGCCAGCGGCGTGCTTGACGGCCGGGTACGGCGGCACGGTGATCGCATGACGCAGGCAGATGCAGCAGGGACGTGGAAGCTCGGCGGCGACCTCGAGGTGCCGCGGATGGGGTTCGGGGCGATGCAGCTCGGCGGCCGGAACGCGTTCGGCCCGGCCGCCGAGCCGGAGCGGTCACGTCAGGCCCTGCGCACCGCGATCGAGCTCGGTGTCCGGCACATCGACACCAGCGACTACTACGGCCCGCACCTGGTGAACGAGCTGATCCGGGACACGCTGCGGCCATACCCGGAGGACCTGGTGCTGGTCACCAAGATCGGTGGCCGGCGGGACGCGTCCGGGCAGTGGCTGCCGGCGCTGAGCCCGGACGAGATCCGCGCCGCCGTGCACGAAAACCTGGCGCACCTCGGCGTCGACCGGCTGGACGTGGTGAACCTGCGGATGATGACGACCGGAGAGCCGATCGGCGAGAAGTTCGCCGTTCTGGCCGAGTTGCAGGCGCAGGGCCTGATCCGCCACCTCGGGGTGAGCAACGTGGACAACGTGCAGCTTGCCGAGGCGCAGCGGATCGCGCCGGTCGTCTGCGTGCAGAACATGTACAGCGTGGCCGACCGGTCCGACGAGCCGTTGCTGGCGGACTGCGCCGAGCAGGGCATCGCGTACGTGCCGTTCTTCCCGCTCGGCAGCGCGTTCCGGCCGTTCGAGGCGGCCGGGCTGCAGGCCGTGGCCGGGCGGCACGGGGTGAGCATCCACCGGGTCGCGCTGGCGTGGCTGCTGCGGCGCTCGCCCAACATCCTGGTCATCCCCGGCAGCGGCGACCCGGACCACGTCGCCGACAACGTCGCCGCCGCCGCGCTCACCCTCACCGACGCGGACCTGGCCGAGCTCAACAGGTCGTGAAGTGGATGCCGCCGAGGTCGTTGAACAGCGGGACGGCGGCGATCGCGCTGTGGGTGCCGCGCAGCTCGTAGAGGGTGGCACCGACCGGCAGCGGAGCCGGGCAGGTCGCCGGCAGGCCGAGCAGGAACACGACGAGCACGGTGCCGGCCGCGGCCACCGTGTCGGTGTGCACCGGGGGTCCCGGCCGCGCGCAGCTGCCGGTGCGGACCTGCGTGCTGATCGAGCGCAGACCGGCCAACGGGAAGCGCGGCTCGGCCCGGACGAGGGTGACCGGCGCGTTCTGGGTGTTCACGACGGTGAACGAGACGTCCAGCCGGGTGCGGCCGTCGGTGCGGGCCGGGCATACCGTGCCGACGGCCAGTGCCGGCACCGGCGGCAGCGGTCCGGTCGGGGACGGGCTGAGCTGACCGGGTAGCGACGGCATCTGCGCGGCCGGCGGGCTGGCCGGCGGGCGTCCCTCGACCGGGTCGACGCCGCGGCGGAGCGCGACGATTCCGGCCACGACCACCGCCGCCGCGACCAGCCACGCCACCAGCACGCGGGTCCGCCGCGAGGTCGGAGGGGCGTCGCTGCCGATCTCGTCGCCCATCAGGGGATTGTGGCAGGCTTCACAAGGAACGACCCACGACCGCGAGGAGGCCGCCGTGCGAGGTCTGATGCAGGACTACGCGCTCACCTTGCCCACCGTCTTCGACCGGTTCGAGCGGCTGTACGGGGACAAGGAACTGGTCTGGAGCACCGTCACCGAGCGCAGGCGGACCTCGATCGCGGAGTGGACCGACCGCACCCGCCGGATCGGCGGCGTGCTCGACGCGCTCGACGTGCCCGCCGACGGCCGGGTCGGCACGTTCGCCTGGAACACCGCCGACCACCTCTCGCTCTACTGGGCCGCGCCGTGCACCGGCCGGATCCTGCACACGCTGAACATCCGGCTGTTCCCGGAGCAGCTGACCTTCGTGGTCAACCACGCCGAGGACGACGTCGTGTTCGTCGACCGCTCCCTGCTCGGCGCGTTCTGGAAGCTGGCCGACTCGTTCCGCTCGGTCCGGCACGTGATCGTGATGGACGACGGCGCGCCGACCGAGATCCCCGCCGACCCGCGCATCCACCTGATGGACGACCTGCTCGCCGACGCGCCGCCGGTCCGGTTCGCCGTCGACGACGAGAACCAGGCCGCGTCGATGTGCTACACGTCCGGCACGACCGGCAACCCCAAGGGCGTCGTCTACTCGCACCGCTCGGTCTACCTGCACTCGCTCGGCGTGCTCAACGCCTCGGCCGGGATCGGCGTGATGGAGCGCGACCGGCTGCTGCCCGTCGTGCCGATGTTCCACGCGAACGCCTGGGGCTGGGGGCACGCACCGCTGTTCGCCGGCGCCGAGCTGGTGCTGCCCGGCCCGCAGATGACGCCGGCCGCGATCGCCGCGATGCTCGAGGAGGAGCGGGTCACGATGACCGCCGGCGTGCCGACCATCTGGATGGGCCTGCTGCCCGAGCTGGACGGCCGCGACCTGTCCTCGCTGCGGGCGATCCTGTGCGGCGGGTCGGCGGTGCCAAAGGCGCTGTCCGAGGGCTACCGGGCGAAGGTCGGGATGCCGATCCTGCACGCCTGGGGCATGACCGAGACCAGCCCGCTCGGCTCGATCAACGGCCCGTTCAGCGCGTACGACGGGCTGTCCGAGCAGGAAGCCGCGGACGTGCGCGCCCGGCAGGGCATCGCGCCGGTCGGGGTGGACGTGCGGATCGTCGAGCCGGGCACCCTGACCGAGCTGCCCTGGGACGACAAGGCGACCGGCGAGGTGCAGGTACGCGGGCCGTGGATCGCCGCCGACTACTACCACGTCGAGCACTCCGAGGACTCGTTCACCCCGGACGGCTGGCTGCGCACCGGCGACGTCGGCGCGATCGACCGGCACGGCAACATCAGGCTGTCCGACCGGACCAAGGACCTGGTGAAGTCCGGCGGCGAGTGGATCAGCTCGGTCGAGCTGGAGAACCACCTGATGGCGCAC
>DATBFW010000084.1:0-12045 GCA_036558285.1 Mycobacteriales bacterium
ACCAACCGGGAGATCGGCGAGCGGATGTTCCTGGCCGAGAAGACGGTGAAGAACTACGTCTCCCACCTACTGGCCAAGCTCGGCATGCAGCGGCGCACCCAAGCCGCGATCCTCGCCACCGAGCTACGCCGCACCGGCGACATCGAGCCCTGAGGCGTTCATCCCCGGCGATCGACCCGTCGCTGCAGTACGACGGTGACCGCCCCGGCGAGCGACCCGAGTCCGACCGCGCCGAGCTCGACCAGGTTCAGGGCTTGGGTGCCGAGCAACTCGCGCAGCGGAGGGAGGTAGAGCGCGGCGAGGACGAGCGCCGCGTCCAGCGCCACCGCGCCGGTGAGCCACGGGTTCCCGGTGAACCGGCGGCCGCCGGTGCGAAGCGCAAGGGCGACCCAGAGCTGTCCGAGCGCGAGGCTGGCAAACACCATGGACTGCCAGGGGCGGTCTGCGTGCGACGCCCAGAGTCCGAGTCCGAGGCTTCCGCCGGCCAGAACGGCTGCGAGCACGAGGATGCGGGCGATCAGGTCGCGGTCGAGGATCCCGTCGGTGGGTTTCCGGGGCGGTCGGTCGAGGACGTCCGGCTCGGCCGGCTCCACGCCGAGTGCGACCCCGGGCAGGCCGTGGGTGAGCAGGTTGATCCACAGGATCTGGGCCGGCAGCAGGGTGACGCCGAGACCGAGGAACGGTCCGGCCAGCATCACGAGGATCTCGGCGACTCCGCCGGAGAGGCCGTACCGGACGAAGCGGCGGATGTTGTCGTACACCCGGCGGCCCTCGGCCACCGCGGCGACGACGGTGCCGAAGTCGTCGTCGGTGAGTACGAGATCAGCCGCCTGCTTGGCGACCTCGGTGCCGCGGCGGCCCATGGCGACGCCGATGTCGGCCGCACGCAGCGCGGGTGCGTCGTTCACGCCGTCCCCGGTCATGGCGACCACCTCGCCGGCGTGCTGCCAGGACCGGACGACGTCGAGCTTCTGCTCGGGAGCGACCCGGGCGTAGACCTGAGCCAGCGGTGGGTGTCCGGCCGCGAGCCGGCGGCCGGTCACCACCGGCTCGTCGTCAGACAGGATCCCCAGCTTCCGCGCCAGCACGCCGACCGTGGTCGGGTGGTCGCCGGTGATGACGACGGGTCTGATCCCGGCGGCTCGGGCCGCGGCCACGGCCGGTTGTGCGGACGGGCGCAGCGGGTCGGTCAGCCCGAACAGTCCGATGAGTCTGAGGTGGTTGCCGGGCAGCCCGCCTGCCATGTCCGGCACCATCGACCAGGCGGCGGCTAGCACCCGGTAGCCGGCTCGAGCCAGCTCTTCGGCGGCGGCCCGAGCGGCAGCCACGGCATCCGGCGGATCGTCGAGCATCTGTGGGTCGAGCAGCACGTCCGGCGCACCCTTGCAGACGACCACGACGTCGCCGGCCGGCCTGCGGTGCGCGGTCGTCATCCGCGCCGTGCCGGCGTCGAAGGGGATCTCGGCCAGGCGCGGGAATGCGTCCCGGACGACGTCGACGTCGACGCCGCCCCGGAGTGCCGCGGCCAGAAGGGCTCCCTCGGTCGGGTCGCCGTCCACCCGCCACCCCGTCGTCTCGTCGCGGACGAGAATGGCGTCGTTGCACAGCGTTCCGGCCAGCAGGAGGTCGGTCAGCGCCGTACGGCCCGACTTTGGCCACTGCACCGCGCCCTCCGGCGCGTAACCGTGGCCGGTCACCGTGGCCTCCCCGGACGGCGTCCATAGCCGGTCGACCGCCATCGTGCCCTCGGTCAGGGTGCCGGTCTTGTCGGAGGCGATGACCGTGACCGAACCCAGCGTTTCGACCGCGGGCAGGTGCCGGACCAGCGCGCCGCGCGCGGCCATGCGCTGTGCGCCGAGTGCCAGCGACACCGACACGACCGCGGGCAGGGACTCCGGGATCGCCGCGACCGCAAGGCTCACCGCCGTCACCACCATCACGCCGAGAGGCTCTCCCCGTACCAGGCCAAGGGCGGCCACGAGCAGGCAGAGCAGCGCGGCGCCGACGGACAGCTGCCGGCCGAGGCGACCGAGGCTGCCCTGCAGCGGCGTGGCTGGCGGCCGGTGCTCGTCCAGCATGCGGGCGATCCCGCCGAGCGCCGAGCGGGTGCCGGTCGCGGTGACGACCGCGTCGCCGCGGCCGCGGGTCACTACCGTGCCCGCCAGCAGCATGCCGACGCGGTCGGCCATGGGGGTGTCCGCAGGGTCGATGGCGTCCGCGGACTTCGGCACGGGCACGGACTCGCCGGTCAGCGCGGACTCGTCGACCTCGAGGCTCTCGGTCCGCAGCAGCCGGGCGTCGGCCGCGACGATGTCGCCCGCGGCGAGGCGGAACAGGTCGCCCTCGACGACTTCGCGGGCCGGGAGTTGCGTTGCCGTGCCGTCCCGGACGACCCGGGCCGTCGGAGCGGTCAACTCGGCGAGCGCCGAGATCGCTCGTCCGGCGCGGATCTCCTGCACGACGCCGAGCGTGCTGTTGACCGCGACCACGGCGAGGATCACGGTCATGTCGGTGTGGTCGCCGACGAGCGCGGTCAGCGCGGCGGAGGCCAGCAGGACCACGATCATGGTGTCCGTCAGCTGCGCCAGGACCAGACGCCAGACCGGCTGCCGTCCGTGCGTCGGCACCTCGTTGGCGCCGGCCGCGGCGAGCCGGGTCGCCGCGACATGTTCCGGTAGTCCTACGACGGTATCGGCGCCCAGCCCTGCGGCTACCTCGTCCGCGGGCAGCGCCCACGGCTCGTCCTGTGCGGCCCGATCGGGTCGGGTCGTCGTCATGCTCGCAGCATCTCCGCAGGCCCAGGTCCTCCGGCAGGGTCCAACGGCCCGGCGAGCACCTCTTCCCTGTCTCACGCAAAGCCGTTCGCCTTGAACGTGGCGGAAGGCCTCGGGCGGTAGGGACCTTTGACTCCGGCGCAAGGAGCCACTGAGCGGGAGGCTGTGGTCGCAAAGGGGTTCTCTCGAGGAGGCGGAAATGACCACGAGCTATGCGGGGCGGTCGCCCAGTGAGCTGGTCGACGAGACCCAACAGAGTCCGCGGGAGCGGTACTGGGCGCGCATCGTCTTCGCGGCGCTGCGGGTCGTCCTGGGGTTCACGTTCTTCTGGGCGTTCCTGGACAAGCTGTTCGGGTTCGGGTACGCGACGCCCTCGGCCCGGGCCTGGATCAACGGCGGGTCGCCGACGAAGGGGTTCCTCGCCAGCTCGGCCGACGGCCCGTTCGCCGGCTTCTACAAGGACATCGCCGGTGCCGGTTGGGCGGACTGGCTGTTCATGATCGGTCTGGCCGGTATCGGGATCGCCCTGCTGCTCGGTGTGGGCATGCGGGTCGCGGCGGTGTCCGGGGCGGTGCTGTACCTGATGATGTGGTCGGTGGTGCTGCCGCCGGAGACCAACCCGGTCGTGGACGAGCACATCATCGGCGCGCTGGCGCTGCTGGCGCTGGCGCTGGTGCACGCCGGTGACACCTACGGCTTCGGGCGGTGGTGGAAGCGGCAGCCCGTCGTCGCGCAGAACCGCTGGCTGATCTGACCGTACGAGCCCACACCCGCCGCCGACCGGCCACCCGGTCGGCGGTGACGTGTGGGCGACGTACGGACCGACCTGACCGGCGCCGGTGTCATGGGACCTGGTCCAGCCGGCCGGCTCGGAGGAGAACCGCCCACCGGGGCCGGCGCCGTGAACAGGCGTGAGTCTGGTCATGCAGTACCAAGTCCCTGCCGAGTCGGGACCTTCGGCAGCGGCCCGCCGGCAGCCGGGGCCATAGCGTCAAGGCATGACCGAGACCACCAGCACCAGGCTCACACCGACGCGGTTCGAGGTCGAGCGGGCCGTGTCCTTCGGCGTGCGAGCTCCTTCGATCCACAACACCCAGCCGTGGCGGTGGGTATACCGACCGGGTGTGCTGGAGCTGTATGCGGACCGGTCCCGGCAGCTGCCGGCGCTCGACCCGGACGGTCGCTCGATGCTGCTGTCCTGCGGCGCAGCACTCGAACTGGCCCGGCTAGGGTTCGCCGCCTCCGGCTGGCGCACCGAGGTCGACCGGCTGCCCGATCCGGACAGCCCTGACCTGCTGGCCCGGATTTGCGCTGTCGGTCGGACCGCTGTCCAGTCCGGCACGGTGGAGCGGGCCAAGGCGGCGGAGCGCCGGCATACCGAGCGCCGCCCCTTCCTGGTGGAACCGGTTGCCGAGGGGGCGATCCGCTCCATGCTCGCCGCGGCCACGGACACCGGTGTCTACGCGTACGCTGTGCGGCGGGCGGACGAGCAGTTGGATCTGGCCGTCGTGTTCTCCTGGGCAGACGGGCTGGAGATGTCCGACCCGGCCTACCGGGCCGAGCTGGCGCACTGGACCCGAGCCGCCGACGCGCCCGACGGCGTGCCGGCCGCGGCGGTCCCGCACGCACGTGCCGGTGCGCCTCGCCACACCGACGTCCCGGTGCGCGACTTCGAGGCCGGGATCACCGGCGGCCAGCCGTTGGTAGATCTGATCGATGAGCGTCCGGTCTACGTCGTCCTGTTCAGCACCACCGACGACCGGGCGGCCCGGCTGCGAGCCGGCGAGGCGTACGCGCGGATCTCCGTCGAGGCCGAACGGCTCGGCCTGGCCAGCTCGGCGCTCACACAGGCGGTCGACCTGCCCGCGATCCGCGAGCGGTTCCGCATGCTGATGAACTGGACGGACCATCCGCAGATGGTGCTGCGCGTGGGCCACCCACAGTCCGGTCGCCCGACCCGCCCGACCGGCCGCCGCCCGCTGACTGCGGTGTTCACGTTCGAGGAGTAACCACTATGGCGATTGCATCCCGGACGCCGGCAGACGAAGACCTACGACGGCGGCCGCCGACGGGTACGTCGCCTCGTACCTCAGCCAGCCCCTTGAGCTACCCGGCCTACGGCAGCAGCTGCACGACGAGCTCCGGCTCGCCGGCTGGCCCCGACTGATCCTTCGGCTCGGCCGACCGGCCGGCCCACTGCCACCCCCGGCACCGCGCCGGCCCGCCGGCGAACTCCTGATCTAGACCAAGAAAGTCAGCTGGGCGGGGCCTCGACAGCCTCGCCCAGTTCGTGCGCGGCAACCGCAACCACGGTCTTCAGGTCGCGGCGTGCCACCCCCGGACGTCGTCCGGTAGCACGGCGGCGATCGCATGGGCGGACGCCGGAACCAGCTCCGCCAACTCGCCTGCCACCGATCGAACGGTCTGTGCGGCGACCGGCGCCGGAACGCTCAGCTCGTCCGCGACAGCGGTCACCACGTCCGTGCCGGCCTCGGTCGGGTGGTGCGCACGCCGCCGGCCGAACGCCCGCACGTCCGCCGGCAGATGAACGCGGATGCGCCGCCATTCCTCCCGGTCGAGCCACGTGGCCAGCGCGCTGAGAACGGCAGCGACCGCCGCCGCGCGGCGCTCCGGTGCCAACCCGCCACGGTCGGCCGCCTCGAGCAGGCGGCGCAGCGCCGGCGACGGGCCGGCGGTGCGGCGTCCCCAGGACGGCCTGGTGTCACCGGGGAGCAGACCGACGTGCAGGGCCGAGCGCACGCCGACGACACCCGGAACCGAGGCCACCGCCCGCCCGATCGTCTTGACGTCCGACAGGCTGGCCGCGTCGCCGTGCAAGGTCACTACGTGGCGCTCCACGGTCACATGCACCCTCGGCAGGTCGAGGCGGTGCACGACCGGCCCGAGGGTCGTGCGCACCCGGTCGGCGAGCACGTCGTCCGGCACGGTCTCGTCCGGGTGCCGGCCGGCCGCGGCGTAGCGCAAGCCCTGCAGCCTGCCGCGGGTGTACGCCACCGTGCGCCGCTCACGCCTCATCGCCCGGCGGACGAGAGCGCGGCCGCGGCCGCCGCCGGCGTCGCCGAGCCTGCGGACCATGACCTCTGCCGCGTCGCCCGCTTTGTCGATGATCGTGGTGGTACGCATCCGGTCCTCCTCAGTCGGCTGCCGCCCGCGCGACGCGATCGGTAGTCGTCATCGCCGTGATCGCGGTGCCCAACTGCTCGCCCCACTGGCGGGCCCGATCCAGCTCGCCGGGCGCCAGCGGACCCGACGTGCCTGCGACGCGGAACGACTGCGGACCGGCAACGAGGGTCGCCCCGAGCCGGCGCAGCTGCAGGAGGATGCCCCGCACCGCGGACTTGGGCACCCAGCGCACGTAGACCCGGGTGTCGAATGCCGCGGCCCGTTGGATGCCGCTCGGCGAGGACGCCAGCCACTCGCGGATGCCTCGCTCCGTTCCCGTCGTGACCCCGGCCTGCTGGGCCGCGTCCCGGCGGGTGTTGGCCCGGCTCATCCCGAGGGCGTGCGTCGGTCCTCCCACGACCACGAGGTCGACGTCCGATGCCACCCGGGCGGGCGCATCGCCGACCTCCCTGACATCCACCGTCATGAACCGGCCGAGTCCATCGGCAATCGCCTCGGCGACAGCCCGTGTGTTGCCGAACCACGACTCCACCACGATCAGTGCACGCATCTCCTTCACCTCCAGGTAAATCGTCTCCCGGCCGGGGTGACGCGCCCAGAGTCGAACGGCCTCCGGTGTGACCGGATCGCCCTGCGGCCGGGGACCTTCGGCTCTTCGGGACGGGTCTGCGGTCGGGGTTGGACCGGGCCGCGCATGTGACCACTGTGGACGGTATGGCGCTGCCACGGACCGCGCCCGCCGCCGCGGCGATCTGGGTCGCCGAGTCGACCGGGCCGGGCACCCGCGTCTTGACCTGGACGCCCACCGCCGGCGACTGGACCGTCGTGATCATGAACGCCGACGCCTCCCGCGGGCTCACCGTCCACGGCGACGTCGGAGCCACCGTGCCGGCACTGACCGGGATCGCCATCGGGCTGCTCGCCGGCGGTGCGGTGCTGGTCGCCGGCGGAACGCTGCTCGTGGTGCTCGCCGTCCGCCGGGCCTCCGGCGAGAAGAGCTGACGTAGGGCGGACATGCATGTCACGACGAAGGCCGAGGGCTCTCGGCCGCGGCCGGCCGGGGCGCCCGGCACCGCCGCATCGCCGGCGTGCCGGTCGATCATGGCGCACCCGGCCTCGCCGAGGCGGTGCTGAAGTACGCGACGCGGCGGCGCAGATGCCGGCGCCCCGGATGCCGACGTCGATGCGAGGGCGCAGCCGGGAACCGGTAGAACAGCCACTTGCCCACCTCGATCAGCACGAGGTAGGCGAGGACCATCCCGGCGAGTGCGCCGAAGAACGCGCCGGGAAGCGGCCGGAACCCCAACGGCTCGGCGAGCGGTGTCGCCGGCAGCAGCGCGCCGGTCGCCACGACCGCGAGAACCGCCAGCGTCAGCGGCAGGCTCGGCCGGCTCCGGAAGAACGGCACCCGACGGGTTCTGATCGCAAAGATCACCAGGCTCTGGGTGGCCAGCGACTCGACGAACCAGCCGGTGCGGAACAGCGCCGGCCCGGCGTGGAACGGGCCGAGCATTACGGCGAAGGTAAGGAAGTCGAAGATCGAGCTGAGCGGGCCGAAGCAGAACATGAACCGGCGGATGAACCGGATGTCCCAGTGCGACGGTCGCTGCTGCTGCTCCGGATCGACGCGGTCCGTCGGGATGGCCAGCTGGCTCGTGTCGTAGAGCAGGTTGTTGAGCAGGATCTGGGAGGGCAGCATCGGCAGGAAGCTCAGGAACGCCGACGCGCCGGCGGCGCTGACCATGTTGCCGAAGTTCGATGATGTCCCCATCAGGACGTACTTCATCGTGTTGGCGAAGATCCGCCGGCCCTCGGCGACGCCGTCGGCGAGGACGCCGAGATCCTTCCGCAGCAGGATGACGTCGGCCGCGTCCTTGGCCACGTCGGTGGCCGAGTCGACCGAGATGCCGACGTCCGCTGCGTGCAGGGCGAGCGCGTCGTTGACGCCGTCGCCGAGGAAGGCGCTGTCGGCACCGGTGCGCCGGTGGCATCCGACGATCCGAGCCTTCTGCTGCGGGCTCACCCGTGCGAACACGGTCGCTCCGGCGACCGCCGTGGCGAGCTGGCCGTCGTCGAGCGCGTCGATCTCCGTTCCGGTCAGCGACCGGCCCGCGGCGAGCCCGAGGTCTTGGCAGACCTTGGTCGCGACGACGGGGCTGTCGCCGGTCAACACCTTGACGGTGATGCCGAGCCCGGCGAGTCGCCGCAGCGCCGCGGGGGCCTCGGGCTTGGGTGGGTCGAGGAAGACGAGCAGTCCCAGCGCGTCGAGGTCCCGCTCGTCGTCCGGCGTCAACCGACAGGCGGCTGGCACCGGTCTGGTCGCGACCGCGACGACCCGGTTGCCGGCGCCGAGCTCCCGTTCCAGGGCCGCGGCGGCCCCGGGCGGCACCGCGGAGCAGCGGGCCAGCACCGACTCGGGCGCGCCCTTCGTGACCAGCGTCACCGCTCCCGCATCGTCGGCGGTCAGGACCGAGGCGAGCCGGCGCTCGTGATCGAACGGCAGGGTCGCCAGGATCCGCCCGGCCCTCGGTATCGCGGCCGCGGCGGGCGAGTTCCACAAGGCGACGTCCAGCGCGTTGCCGGCGACGGCCCGCCCGCTGCTGTCCATCTCGACGTCGACGCAGGCCAGCGCCTGCCGCAGAACCACGTCCGACCGGCATGCCGACGGGAACGGTACGGCCCGCATGAAGCTGATCCGGCCCTCGGTCAGGGTGCCCGTCTTGTCGGTGAACAAGGTGTCCACATCGCCGAGGTCCTCGATGCAGACCATCCGCTTGACCAGCACTCCGCGGCGGGCCATCTCGCGTGAGCCGGCAGCCAGGCTCGTCGACACCACTGCGGGCAGAAGTTGCGGAGTGATGCCGACGGCGATCGCCAGCGAGAACAGAAGGGCGTCCAACACCGGCCGGTGCAGCGCGACGTTGATGGCGAAGATCGACGTCGTCAGCGCGGCCGCGACGTACACCAGTAGCATGGAGAACCGCCGCAGTCCGATCTGGAACTGGGTCTGCACCGGGCGCCCGGCCAACCCGACGCTGATCCGGCCCAGCTCGGAGGTCGGGCCGGTCGCCACCACGACGCCGCGGCCCGCCCCGCTGTGTACGACGGTGCCCATGAGGGCGCAGTTGGCAAGCTCGGCGATGGGGCTGTCCGGCGGGACTGGGGCCGGGTCCTTCGGCACCGGCAGCGACTCCCCGGTCAGCACCGACTCGTCGCACTCCAGCCCGTCCGCCGCCACCAGCCGCAGGTCCGCCGGCACGATGTCGCCCAGCCGCAACTCGACCACGTCTCCCGGGACGAGATCGGTCGCGTTCACCGGTGCGGACAGTCCACTCCGGACGGCGACCGCACGGTGGGTGACCCGGGAGTGCAGTGCCTCCGCCGCCTTCTCCGCTCGGTACTCGTTGGCCACGCCAAGCCCGACCGACAGGGCGACGATCACGCCGATGATCACGGCGTCGGCGCGCTCGCCCACGAAGTACGACGCCGCCGCGGCGGCCAGAAGAAGGCCGAGCAGGGGCGAGCGAAGCTGCTGCCGGAGCACCGGGCCGAGTCTCGCGGCGTGCGTCGCCACCGCGTTCGGCCCGTACATCGCCTGGCGGCGGGCGGCCTCCGCCGGCGTCAGGCCGGTCCGGCCGGATCCGAGACCGGCCAACACCTCGGCGGCGGGTGTCACCGCCGCCGTCATGAGCGGGGAACGGGGCGGCGCCGCGGGTAGCCGGGTGTGCAGTGCGGCGTCCATGCCTCTGCCTTAGCGCAGCCGGCGCGGTAGGGGGTCCGCCTCATGCAGAGCCAGCAGCCGAGCCTCATCCGCCGCGGTAGCCGGTCTTATCCGGACGGCACCGCTATCACTGAGCAGCGCATCCCACCCGTCGGCCGTCACCGGCAGCGTCCTCATAACCCCAGCTTCTCTGCCCTGGCGGTGCAATGGCAGAGTCCAAGGACCCGTCGGCGACGACGGAGGTTGGGTCTCCTTCTCCGGAGGGATCCGTCTGTCCACATCAGACTTCAGGTGAGGGCCGGCGCCGCCCAGGATCGCAAGTCCCTCGTCACCGCATCCTGAGCGGCGGCGACGGCCGCCGCGACCGTCCCGGTAGTATCGATCACGGTCGCCGCCGGCCAGGGCGCGAAGTCCGCCGCCATCGCCGCGGCGATCGCCGCATCGGCATCGGATACGTCGCCCACCCGCTCGGCGAGCCGGCGCTCGGCCACGGGCCCGGGCGCGACGCAGTGCAACTGGGTCAGGTCGGAGTGGGTCGCTTCGGCCAACTCGATGGCGCGGTCCCGGGTGCCCGGATCGGTCCACGACGCATCGAGGACGACCGACTCCCCGCGCTCCAGCACGGCCCGGGCATCGTCCAGCAAGGCCCGGTAGGTGGCCTCGGTGACCTCCGGCTCGTACAGCCCGGTCCGGTACGGCGCGGGACCCGGCTCGTCGATTCCGAGAAAGGCGAACTCCTTGCGGATCACATCGGTCCGGAACAGGGCCGCGGGCATCCGGTCCGCCAAGGCGGCGGCCACGGTGGACTTGCCCACGCCGGGCAGGCCGCCGATCAGCACGAGGCGGACCTGCGCGGCGCGCAGGTGATGCAGCGCGATCCGTACGCAGGCGCGAGCCTCCAGCTGCGCGGCCGGATCCCCCTGGGCAGCCCGCAGGCACGCCACCTTCGCCCGCACGAATGCCCGGTACGCCACGTAGTGGTGCTCCAGCGAGGCCACCCTCGGCGTGCCGGACAGCTCGACGAACCGGTCGAGGAAAGACCGGCCGAGCGACGGCGCGCCGAGTCGCTCGAGGTCCATGGCCAGGAAGGCGGCGTCGTCGAGGCCGTCCACGTAGCGCAGCCGATCGTCGAACTCGATGCAGTCCAGCGCCCTCGGCCCGTCGGGCAGCAGGAACACGTCGTCGGCGAGCAGGTCGCCGTGCCCGTCGCGGACCAGACCAGCGGCCGCGCGAGCGAAGAACAGCGGCTCCCGGCCGGCGAGATAACGCATCGCGAGGCGCTCGACCTCCGCGGTCTCCGCCTCGTCCAGGACGCTTCCCCGGAACGGCCGCGTCTGATCGAAGCTCGCCTGCCAGCGAGACCGCACGGCGTCGCGCGAACCCTCGGCCGCGGTCTGCTGATCGTGCCGGGCGGTCGCGTGGAAGGCCGCCAGCTGCCCGGCCAGCACGCGCAAGCCGTCCCGCACGTCGGCGCCGGACCTGACCAATGTGGACAGTCGCCGGTTGGCCGGCATCCGTCGCATCACAACGAGGAAGTCGCACAGCTCGCCGTCCGGGCCGGTGACGTCCGCAACACCGAGGTAGACGTCCGGCGCCAGCCGGCGGTTGAGGAGCACCTCGCGCTCGCACGCCTGTCGCCGGGCGTCCACCGTACGGAAGTCGAGGAAGCCCAGATCCACCGGCTTCTTCAGCTTGTACGCGCGTTCGCCGACGAACACCACCACCGCGCAGTGCGTCTCGACGATCGCCGCGCGCTCCGCCGCCGCGGTCATCCTCACCAGCTCCCCTCAGGTAGCACCACGACCGGGCAGGGCGGATGCCGGACGCACGCCCGTGCGGTCGAGCCGAGGCCGGTCCCGGTGGCCAGGTCGGCGCTGGTTGCGAGCACGAGCAGGCAGGCGCCCCGCCCGTACGCGAGCAGGGCGCGAATCGGTGACGTCGGCTCGCACACCTGCCGCACCGGCATCCCGGGATCGGGCCCGAGCGCGACCTGGACCAGCTCGGCAAGATGCTCGGTCTCCGACCCCAGCACCGCATCCGGTGCCGGCGCCTGCGGATGCACCGGCGCGTACGGGGCCACGGCCGGCCACGGGTCGCACGCGTGCACGGCGAGCAGGCCGACGCCGCGCTGCCGCGCCTCGTCCGCCGCCCAGCGCAGCGCGCCGATCGACCGGTACGTGCCGTCCACCCCGACGACCACCGGCCCGGGCCGGCCGGGCGTCAGCCTTGACGCTCGGCGGGCCGGCGACACCGCGGCCATCCTGGCTCACCAGCCCTTGGCGGCGATCAGTTCGACGAGGTCGAGTAGTCGGTGGGTGTAGCCCCATTCGTTGTCGTACCAGCCGAAGACCTTGACCAGGTCGCCGTGGGCCTGGGTGAGGGTGGCGTCGAAGATGCAGGATGCTG
>DATBFW010000085.1:0-25487 GCA_036558285.1 Mycobacteriales bacterium
ACCAACCGGGAGATCGGCGAGCGGATGTTCCTGGCCGAGAAGACGGTGAAGAACTACGTCTCCCACCTACTGGCCAAGCTCGGCATGCAGCGGCGCACCCAAGCCGCGATCCTCGCCACCGAGCTACGCCGCACCGGCGACCTCGAGCCCTGACCGCGCAGGTCCTCCGGCAGGTTGAAGGACCAGGCGGCTCCTTCCGGCCGTCCGCGGTGCAGGCTTCGCCGGAACGTGACCGGAAGGCCCGGCCAGAAGGGACCTTCGACTCCGGTGCGAACAGCCATCCGAGCGGGAGGCTGTGGTCGCAAGGGGTCAACTCGAGGAGGCGGAAATGACCACTAGCTATGCGGGCAGGTCGCCCAGCGAACTGGTCGACGAGACCCAGCTGAGCCCCACGGAGCGGCACTGGGCCCGCGTCGTCTTCGCCACGCTGCGGATCGTCGTGGGGTTCACGTTCTTCTGGGCCTTCCTGGACAAACTGTTCGGACTCGGGTACGCGACTCCGTCCGCGAAGTCGTGGATCAACGGCGGATCGCCGACCAAGGGCTTCCTGGCCAACTCGGCCACCGGCCCGTTCGCCGACTTCTACAAGAACATCGCCGGTGCCGGCTGGGCGGACTGGCTGTTCATGATCGGCCTGGCCGGCATCGGTATCGCGCTGCTGCTCGGAGTCGGCATGCGGATCGCAGCCGTGTCCGGCGCACTGCTGTACGTGATGATGTGGTCGGTCGTGCTGCCTCCGGTGACCAACCCGGTCGTGGACGAGCACATCATCGGCGCGCTGGTCGTGATCGGGCTGGCGCTGCTGCACGCCGGTGACACCTTCGGCTTCGGCCGGTGGTGGAAGCACCTGCCGATCGTCCAGCGGAACCGCTGGCTCATCTGAGGCTCACCTCGCAGACCGCCGCCGACCGGCTCCCCGGTCGGCGGCATCCGTCTGCGCGGTGTCGGTCCGGGCCGGCCAGGTGCCGCGTCGTAGCCGGCTCGCGCGCATCGGCGCCCTGACGAGCCACAGGTCAGCTCATGCGGTACGAAGGCCCCGCCCACTAGGGACCTTCGGCACCGGCCCGACGGCGGCCGTGGGCCATAGCGTCAAGTCATGGCCGAGACCACCAGCACCAACCTCATGCCGACGCGGTCCGAGGTCGAGCGGGCCGTGTCGTTCGGCGTGCGCGCGCCCTCGATCCACAACACGCAGCCGTGGCGGTGGGTCTACCGCGCCGGCGTGCTGGAGTTGTACGCGGACCGGTCCCGGCAGCTGCCGGCGCTGGACCCGGACGGCCGATCGATGCTGCTGTCCTGCGGGGCAGCGCTGGAGCTCGCCCGCGTGGGGTTCGCCGTCGCCGGCTGGCGCACCGAGGTCGACCGTCTGCCCGACGCGGACCAGCCGGACCTGCTGGCGCGCATCCACGTCGTCGGCCGCACCGCGGTCGAGCCGGCCACGGTGGAGCGTGCCAGGGCGGCCGAGCGCCGGCACACCGAGCGGCGCCCGTTCCTGGTCGAGCCGGTTCCCGACGAGATGATCCGCTCGCTGCTCGCCGCCGCAGCGGACACCGGGGTCTATGCGTACGCAGTGCAGCGGGCGGACGAGAAACTCGACCTGGCCGTGGTGTTCTCCTGGGCGGACGGGGTCGAGCTGGCCAACCCGGCGTACCGGGCCGAGCTCGCGCACTGGACCCGAGCCTCCGACGCGCCGGACGGCGTGCCCGCTGCGGCCGTTCCGCACGTGGCGGCCGGGGCACCACGGCACACCGAGGTGCCGGTGCGTGACTTCGAGGCCGGCATCACCGGCGGCCAACCGTTGGTGGATCTGGTCGACGAGCGGCCGCTCTACTTGGTTCTGTTCAGCACGGCGGACGACCGGGCGGCCCGACTGCGTGCCGGCGAGGCGTACGCGCGGATCTCCGTCGAGACCGAGCGGCTCGGCCTGGCCAGCTCGGCGATGACCCAGGCGGTCGACCTGCCCGCGGTCCGCGAGCGGTTCCGCATGCTGATGGACTGGCCGGACCACCCGCAGATGGTGCTGCGCGTCGGTCACCCGCAGCCGGGCCGGACCCCGGCCCCGACCGGCCGTCGTCCACTGACCGCGGTGTTCCGGTACGAGGAGTGATGAGCAATGGCGACTGCATCCTGGACACCGGCGGACGAGGATCTACGGACCCGGGCGGAGGAGCTGGCGGCCATGGCCGGCGCCGCGCCGTCGCTGCACAACGCGCAGCCGTGGCGGTTCCGGGTCGGCCACGACCACGTCGACGTTCTGCTCGACCGCAGCCGTCTGTTGCCGGTCGCGGATCCCACGACGCGGCAGGCTCATCTCGGTCTCGGCGCGGCGACCTTCCTGCTCCGCCTTGCGCTGTCCACGATGGACAGAATCGTGCACGTTGTGCCGTGGCCGGACTCCGGGCAGCCTGATCTCGTCGCCCGGCTGATCGTCGGCGGCCGGCACGGCGCCAGCGACGAGGATCGGCGACTGCTCGCCGCTCTGCCTGCCCGCCGGACGACTCGCACCCCCTTCACTGCTGACATCGTGCCGGTTGCTCTGCAGGTCGCCTGGCGCGACCTGACCGAGGCGGAGGGCGCCGGGCTCCGATGGGTCGCAGCACCAGGGGAACGAGTCGGCGTCGCCGCGCTCGTCGCGGCGGCCGAGCGGCTCCAGCAGCGCGACCCGGCCTACCTGGCCGAACTCGATCACTGGACCTCGGCTCGACAGCTCGACGCGGGCGCCGGCGTGCCACCGCAGGCCTTCGGAGTCAGCGCGGCGGCCGGGCACGCCGCCGAGTTCCCGCAGCGCGACTTCGCCGGCGGCACCCGCACGATCCCACCCCGGCCGGACACACCGCTCGAGCAGCACCCGGTTGTGACGGTCCTGCACACCCCGGAGGACCGGCCCGACGACTGGCTGCACAGCGGCCAGGCCCTGATGCGGCTGCTGCTGACGGCGGCCGCCGACGGATACGTCGCCTCGTACCTCAACCAACCCCTCGAACTGCCCGGGCTTCGCCAGCAACTGCGCGACGAGCTCCGGCTCGCCGGCTGGCCCCAGCTGATCCTCCGGCTCGGCCGACCGGCCGGCCCGCTGCCCGAGCCGCCGCCACGGCGCCCGGCCCGGGACCTGCTGGTCTGAACCTCGACAGCCGACCGGGCGGTGCCATCGACGGTGCCGGCGACCGCCCGGGTTTGCCGAACCGCGACTCGACCACGGTCAACACACGCATGTCTCTGTCCGGCGGTCAGGGACGTTCGGCTCTGGGACGCCTGGTCACAACCGAGGAGTCTGGAGTGGACAGAGGGAGGAGTCTGCCCTGACGGCAGTGCACGACCATCCCTGAAGGAGGCGGCCATGCATGCCACGGCGAAGGCCGAGGGCCGCGAGGTCTGTGCCGAGGACCTGATGTCCAGCCCGGTCGTAGCGGTCACCACCGGGCACAATTTGGCCGCGGCGTGGGAGGCGATGCGGGAGCGCCGCGTGCACCACCTCGTGGTGCTGGAGGGGCACCGCCTCGCCGGCGTCCTGGACGACCGCACGATCGCAGCGCGATGGCCGGCAGGCGGTCCCGAGGTGGTGTACTCGACCAGGGTCGGCGATCTCGTCTCGCGCGGGGCCTGGTCCGTGTTGCCCGACGAGCCGGCGAGCGCCGTCGCCCGCGTGATGACGGAGGCACACTGCGACGCCGTGCCCGTGGTCACCGCGGCCGGAGTTCTCCTGGGTCTGGTCACCGCGACGGATCTGGTCGCCGCCGTGGCGCGCGGCGCGGTGCCCGTCGCCGCCGACGCCGAGTCGTCCGGGCATGACGATCGTGATTAGGCCGTGTCTCCCAACCGCCTGGCGGCGCCGGCGACGCCCAGGCGACGACCCGCCGCGTTGTCGGGGATCGACCGATACAACCCCGGTATCGGCCGACCCCTCCGCCTTGCCGGACGCCGCCTGGACGCCGCCGGCATCCACCACCAGTTGGGAGCCACGCCCTAGGCCGGTAGGGACCAAGGACCTCGGGACCAGAGTCGGGTTCCCCTGGTCGGCCGCGGGGCGCGGCGACAGGGTGGGCTCATGACCCGGGTGGAGCGGATCCTGGAGCGCCTGCGGCCGGCGGGAGCGCCCGGCACCGCCGCGCCCGCCGGCGTGCCGGCCGACCGGGTGGCCGAGCTCGCCGCCGAACTGGAGCCGGTCCTCGCCCGCCTCGACGGCGTGCAGGCGGAGTGCGACCGCATCCGGACCGACGCGGCGGCGGAGGCCGATCGCCGCCGGCGGCTCGCCGACGAGCAGGCTCGGCAGCTCGTCACCGAAGGCCGGCATGCCGCCGAGGCCGAGCGCTCCGCGGCGGCGGCCGCGGTGGAACACGATGTGACGGCGGAGGCGGCAACCGCCAGGGCAGCCGCCGAGCGGTCCGCGGCTGCCGTGCGGGAGTTGGCCGGCACCCGGACCTCCGAGCTGGTAGATCGGGTGGCAGCGGCGGTGTTGGCCCTCGCCGAGGAGCCCGGGCAAGCGGCGTGGGACCGGCTGGAGGGCCGGTGAGATGCCGGCCGGATGGGTTGCCGGGAGCGTGCGGGCCCGCGCGCTGGCCCGCCGCCGGCTGGGCCGGGCGGGCGCACGCGCCCTGGCCACCAGTGGTTCGCTCGCGTCCTCCGTCGAGGCGCTCGCCGCATCGCCGTACGGACGGGACGTGCGAGCCGGCTCCTCGCTCGCGGACGCGCAGCGGGCGGTGGGCGCGGTGCTGCTGTGGCACCTGCGGGTGCTCGCCGGGTGGCAGCCGGCCGAAGGCAGCCAGGCGGTACGGGCGCTCGCGGGCTGGTTCGAGATCGCCAACGTGGACGACCTGCTGCGGGCACTGTCCGGCACCGCTCGGCCGGAGCCGTACCGGCTCGGTCGGCTGGCTGTCGCCTGGCCGCGCCTGGTCGCAGCGACCTCGGCCGAACAGGTCCACCGCGTCCTGGCCGCCTCTGCCTGGGGCGATCCGGGCGGCGAAACGCCGTGGCAGGTGGGGATCGGGATGCGCTGCGCGTGGGCGGAGCGGGTGGCCGAGGTCTCCGGCACCACCCGGCGCTGGGCGGCCGGCGGGGTGGCGCTGATGCTGGCCCGGGAGCGGTTCGGGTCCGGCCGGACACTGAATGAGCGTGCAGTGGCTCCCGCGGTGCGCCTGCTCGGCTCCGGCATCCTCACGGCCGCATCGCTCCCGGAGGCCGCGGCCCGGCTGCCCGCCTCCGCGCAGGACGCGCTGGCCGGCGTCACCACCCCGGAGGACCTGTGGGCGGCGGAGGCCCGCTGGTGGGCACGGGTCGAGCGGGACGGGTTCGGGATGCTGCGGGGTGCGCGGTTCGGCCTGGACGCCCCGGTGGGCACGGCCGCCGTGCTCGCCGTCGACGCCTGGCGCGTCGCCGCCGCGCTCGAGGTCGCGGCCCGGGGCGGTTCCGTGGCGGTGTTCGATGCGCTGGCCTGAGCCTCCCGCGCCGGCCCCGATGAGCCGCGTCGCTCTCGTGGCGCCGGCGGCCGCTGTCCGCCCGATCCTGGTCGGCGTCGCCGGCGCCGGCACTGTCCAGCTCGACGCGCCCGGAACGGATGCATCGCCCGGCGAGGCGGCCCGCCGGCTGCAGCGAATCGGCCGCGGAACCGATCGGACGCCTCGGGTCGCCGCCGTGCTGCCCGACCTCGACGTGCTGGAGCGGACCGGCCGCAGCGACCTGCTCGCCGGCGAGGCGGAGCTGGAGGAGCGGGCGGCCGGTGCCGTGCGCCGGGGCGCGGTCACCGCGGTCGCCGGCTGGGTTCCGCAGGCGGACCTGCCGGACCTGGCCGCGCGGCTGGCCGGTGACGGCGGCGCGGTCGTCCACCTGCCGTCGCCGCCGGGAGTCGACCCGCCGACGCTGGTCCGGCACACCGGCGCGGCCCGGTCCTTCGAGCCGTTGGTGGGCACCTATGCGACGGTGCCGTACCGGGACGTCGACCCGACGGTCGCGGCGGGCGTGGCGTACATCGTGATGTTCGGGATGATGTTCGGCGACGCCGGGCACGGGTTGCTGCTCCTGCTCGCCGGTCTGGCGCTGCGCGCCGGGTGGCCCCGCCGGCTCGCCCGGCTCCGGCAGCACTGGCAGCTGGTCGCGGGTGCGGGTGCCGCGGCGACCCTGTTCGGCCTGGCGTACGGGGAGTTCTTCGGGCCGACCGGCGTCGTCCCGGCGCTCTGGCTCGACCCGCTCGACGAGCCGACCATGCTGCTGGCGGCCGCCGTCGGTCTCGGCGCGCTGCTGCTCGCCGGCGCGTACGGGGTCGGGATCGTCAATCGCCTGCGTGAGGGCGGCTGGTCGCTTGCCCTGTACGCCTCAGGAGGCATCGCCGGAGCCACGCTCTTCCTCGGCGCCGGGCTGGTGGTGGCGGGGTGGTACGCCGGCTGGGGATGGCTGGCCGTCGCCGGCGGCACTGTGGCGGTGACCGGCTTGGCGCTGGCCTTCACCGGGCTGTACGCCGCCTCCGGGGGAGGCGGCGCCGGCGCCGGCCAGGCCGTCGTCGAGCTGGTGGACACCGTCACCCGCCTCGGCGGCAACGTCGTCTCCTTCACCCGGCTCGCCGCCTTCGGCATCACCCATGCGGCCATCGCGGGAATCGTCTGGGCCGGCGCCGTCGCGCTGTGGGGAAAGGGCCCGATCGGCGCGGCCGGTGCGGTGGTGCTGTTCGCAGTCGGTACCGCGCTCGCGTTCGGGCTGGAGGCTTTGGTCGCCGCGATCCAGGCGCTGCGCCTCGAGTACTACGAGTTGTTCTCCCGGGTCTTCGCGACCGAAGGCAGGCCGTTCCATCCCTGGCGGCTGCCGGTCGTCCCGGCGGAGGAGGTTCCGCGATGAGCGTGTGGTGGGCCGCGATCCCGGTCGGGCTCGGGGCGATGATCGGCGTCGGCGTGCTCGTCCGCCGGCACGGCCGGCGGGCCGTGCACTGGGTGGTGGCCGGCAATCTGGCGCTCCTGGTCGCCGCGCTCGGCGTCCTGGTGTTCGCCGCCGTGGGCAGGCCCGCGCCGGCGGACGCCGGCCCGCCCGCGGCGCCGGCGCCCGCCGCCGCGACAACGGCACCGGCGCCCGCCGCCGCGACAACCGCACCGGCGCCGGACCCGGTTGCCGCGCCGGCAAGCTCGTCCACGGGAGCCGGCGGATCGGCGCTCATCGCCGCGGCAATCGCCGTCGCCGGCTCGTCGCTTGGTGCCGCGATCGCGGTGGCATACACCGGTGCGGCGGCGCTGGCGGCGGTCAGCGAGCGGCCCGAGCTGTTCGGCCGGGCGATGGTCATCGTCGGGCTGGCCGAGGGCATCGCGATCTACGGGCTGATCGTGTCGATCATCCTGATCGGCCGGGCCTGAGATGGCTCGGGTGGCCGTCCTCGGTGAGCGGGCCGTGGTGGAGGGCTGGGCCCTCGGCGGGGCGCGGGTGCTGGCGGCCGACTCGCCCGAACAGGTCCGAGCGGCCTGGGCCGGGCTGGCCGCCGACGTTGCAGTCGTCCTGCTGACTCCGGCGGCCGCCCACGCACTCGCACCCGGTTCGGCGGACCGGCCCGAGCCGCTCACTGTGGTGCTGCCGCCATGACCACCGTCCACATCGGACCATCCGGGAGCCGGGGGCAGCCGGCCGGCGCGCCCGCCTCCGCCCGCCCAGGTCCGCCGCCGGACCGGGTGGACGCCGAGCTGGAGCCGGTACGGGCGGCGTTGCTGGCGGCGGCTCGCGCGGACGCTACCGCGGTGCTGGCCGCCGCGGACGAGGAGGCGGCGGCGACGGTGGCGGCGGCGCGGGCCCAGGTTACGGATCTGGTGGCGACGGCCCGCCGGGCGGGCGCCGCGGACGCCGCGGCCATGCTTGCGGCGGACCGGGCCCGCGGTCGGCGGGAGGCCCGCCGGATCGAGCTGTCGGCCAGGCAGGAGGTGTGGGACCAGCTCCGTGCCCGGGCCGCGGCGGAGGTCACGGCGCTGCGGGACCATCCCGCGTACGGCCGCCTCAGGGATCGGCTGGCCGCCCAAGCGCGGCAGCTGGCCGGACCCGATGCCGTGGTCAGCGAGCCGGCCGAGGGCGGCGCCGTCGCCGTGGCGGCCGGCCGGCGCTGGGACCTGTCCCTGCCGGCGCTCGCCGAGCGTGCGGTCGACGCCCTGGGCCCGGAGGTGGAGCGGCTGTGGACGCCGTGACCCCGCCCGTGCAGGTGCCGGGCACCGGACGGGTGGGCCGGGTGACCGGACCGGTCGTCGAGGTCCTCGGCCTCGGCGGGGTGGCCCTGCACGAGCTGGTGGAGCTGGGCACGGACCGGGTTCCCGGTGAGGTCACCGCGATCCGCGACGGGCTGCTGGTGGTGCAGGCGTACGAGTACACCGGCGGGCTCTCGCCCGGGCAGCCGGCTGTTGCGACCGGCCGGCCGCTGTCCGCCCGGCTGACACCCGACCTGCTCGGGCAAGTCTTCGACGGTCTGCTGCGGCCGCTGTCCACGGCCGGGATCTGGCTCGTGCCGGGCCGGGCCGCCGACCCGACCGACCGCCGCTGGACGTGGACGCCGACCGCCCGGGAACCGTCCATAGTGGACGAGGGCGACGAGCTGGGCACGATCGGCGGGGCCGGCTCGGTGCCACACCGGGTGCTGGTCCCGCCCGGCCTGCACGGTCGGGTGCGAGCGCTGCGCGCTGTCGGATCCGTCGGCGCCGTCGATCCGGTTGCGATCGTCGCCGACACCCCGGTGACCGTCGTGCAGGACTGGCCGGTCCGGCGGCAGCGGCCGTTCCGCTCCCGGCGCGAGGCCGCGGTCCCGCTGGTGACCGGCCAGCGGGTCATCGACATGCTGCAGCCGGTGGCCCAGGGCAGCTCGGCCGGGGTCCCGGGCGGGTTCGGCACCGGCAAGACCGTGCTCCTGCAGCAGATCGCGAAGTGGTGCGACGCCGACGTCATCGTCTACGTCGGCTGCGGGGAGCGGGGCAACGAGCTCGCCGACGCCGTCGCGGAGCTCTCCGAGTTGGACGACCCCCGCACCGGTGGCCGGCTGTTGGACCGGACCGTGGTCATCGCGAACACCTCGAACATGCCGCTGATGGCCCGGGAGGCGAGCATCTACACCGCGGCGACGGTCGCCGAGTTCTACCGGGACATGGGTCTGGACGTCGTCGTCATCGCGGACTCGACGTCCCGGTGGGCGGAGGCGCTGCGTGAGTTCGCATCCCGGACCGGCGAGGTGCCGGCGGAGGAGGGCTACCCAGCCACGCTCGCGTCGGCGCTGGCCGGCTTCTACGAGCGGGCCGGGCGGGTCGAGACGCTCGGCGGCCGGACCGGGTCGGTCACCGTCGTCGGCGCGGTCTCCCCGCCCGGCGGCGATCTCACCGAGCCCGTCACGGCCAACACCCAGCGCTTCGTCCGGGCACTGTGGACACTCGACCGCGATCTCGCCTACTCCCGGCACTATCCGGCCGTCGGCTGGGCCGGCTCGTTCTCCCGCGACGCCGCCGTCCTCGGCCCCTGGCACGCCCGCAACGGTGACCCGACCTGGCCCCGGCGGCGGGAGCGGATCCTGAGCCTGCTCGCCGACGCCGACCGGGTCGGCGGCCTGGCCGAGCTCGTCGGCGTCGGCGCGCTCCCGGCGTACGAGCGGGTCGTCCTGCTCGCCGGCCGGCTGCTGCGCGAAGGTGTGTTGCAACAGAGCGCGCTCAGTGTGCGGGACGCGCGCAGCGGCCCGGCCCGGTCCGCGGCGCTCGCCGACGCCGTCCTCGCCGTGGTCGACAGCTGCGTGGACGCGGTCGGCCGGCAGGTCCCCGCGACTGGGGTCGAGGAGCTGGACTACGGACCGCTCGTGCGGGCCCGCGAGGAGGTCGGCGACGACCTCGGGGAGATCCGCGCCCGTGCCGACGCGCTGCGCGCCGCACTGGAGAATCTGCGATGACCGGGTCCGGAACGGCCGTCGAGTTCACCGACGTGCGGGAGATCGCCGGGCCGCTGATCGTGCTGCGCGGCGTCGCCGGCGTCGGCTGGGACGAGTACGCCAGGGTGCTGGTCGACGGCGAGCCGGACCGGCACGGTCTGGTGCTGGAGGTCGACGGCGACCTCGCGGTCGTGCAGGTACTGGAAGGCACCGACGGGCTGCGCCGGGCGGGGAGCCGGGTGGCGTTCACCGGATCGCCGCTCCGGGTGCCGATCGGCGCCGGGTGGCTCGGGCGGACCTGCAACGGCCGCGGCGAGCCGATCGACGGCGGCCCGCCGGTCCTCGCCTCCGCGAGCGCACCCGTGAACGGTGCGCCGCTGAACCCGGTGCACCGGCAGCCGCCGGCCGAGCCCGTGCTGACCGGGATCTCCGCGATCGACGCACTCACCACCCTGGTGCGCGGGCAGAAGCTGCCGGTGTTCTCCGTCGCCGGCCTGTCGCACCTGGAGATCGCCACCCAGATCGCCGCGCAGGCCACCTGCGGCGGGGAACCGTTCAGTGTGGTGTTCGCGGGCATGGGGCTCACCCACGAGGACGCCGCGGCGGTCCAGGACGACCTCGAGGACCGGCTGGCGGCCGGCGAGCTCGTGCTGCTGCTCAACACCGCCGACGACCCGGTGATCGAGCGGATCGTGACGCCGCGACTGGCGCTCACGATCGCCGAGTACCTTGCCTTCACCGCCAGCCGGCACGTCCTCGTCGTGATGGCGGACATGACCAGCTACTGCGAGGCGCTGCGCGAGGTGTCGGCGGCGCGCGGCGAGATCCCGGCGCGCCGCGCGTACCCGGGCTATCTGTACAGCGACCTCGCCTCGCTGTACGAGCGGTGTGGCCGCATCCGCGACGTGCCGGGCTCGGTGACCGTGCTGCCCGTGCTGACGATGCCGGCGGGGGACATCACCCACCCCGTTCCTGACCTCACCGGCTACATCACCGAGGGCCAGGTGGTCCTCTCCGCCGACGTGGCCGCCCGCGGCGTCTACCCGCCGGTCGACCCGCTGGGGTCGCTGTCCCGGCTCATGCGGCACGGCGCCGGCCCGGGCCGCACGCGGGAGGACCATCTCGACGTGGCGGCGCAGGTGCTGGCCGCGCTGGCCCGAGCCGCCCAGGTACGGGAGCTGGCCGAGCTGATCGGAGCCGACGCGCTGTCCAGTGTGGACCGCCGCTACCTGCGCTACGGCGAGCTCGTCGAGCGAACGCTGCTGGACCAGCGGCGGGACCAGGACCGCGGCATCGAGGAGACGCTCGACCGGGCGTGGCGGTCGCTGGCCGCGCTGCCGCGACAGGAGCTGACGATGGTGCCGGCCGCACTGCTGGACCGGTACCTCCCCACGGTGGAGGAGGAGCCGTGACGATCCGCGGCCTTCCGCCGGGCCGGGCCGGCCGCCTGTGGCTGGATCGCCGGATCGGCGTGGCCCGGCGGGCAGCGGACGTCCTCGACCGGAGGCTGCGGATCCTGGCGGCACACCAGGCGCGGCTCGAGGTGGACGCCAGCCGCGCCGAGGTCGCCTGGCGCTCGCGGCACGCCGAGGCCGAGACCTGGCTGCTGCGAGCCGCCGTCCTCGCCCATCGGCGGGGGATCCGGACCGCCGCGGCCGACCGGCCCGAGGCGGGAATCGAGCTGGGCAGGGAGGTCGTCGCCGGTGTGACGTTTCCGGTGCTGGTCCGGTTCACGGTGGGGGAGCCGACGCCGTCCGCGGCGCCGGCCGCCACCGCGGCGGCGGATCCCGCCGCGCGAGCGTGTGCGGCAGCGCTGGAGGCCGCGGTCCGGTACGCGCTGACGGACGCGGCCGCGCGGGCGGTGCGGGTGGAGGCAGAGCAGACCAGGGTGCGTCGCCGGGCCGTCGCGGATCGCTGGCTGCCGCGCCTCCAGGACCGGTTGCACACACTGAATGCCGAGCTCGACGAGCAGGAGCGGGCAGAGGCCACCAGCCGGCGCCGCGGGCTCGGCCGCTGAGCAGACGTACGGCAGGGCCGGAGCCTCGTCGCTCCGGCCCTGCGCGGGGGATGTTCTGGTCGGGTCTAGCGGGCGATGGCGACCGGGCAGAAGGCGTGCCGGAGCACCGCGTGGCTCACCGAACCGAGCAGCATGCCGGCCAGCCCGCCGTGTCCACGGGTGCCGACGACGAGCAGCCCGGCGCTCCGGGTGGAGTTGACCAGCTCGCGCGCCGCCGGCCCCTCGGTGACCTCGATCCGCACATCGACGTCCGGGTACTTCTCCGTCCACTTCCCGAGGGTGTGCTCGGCGGTCCGGAGAGCCTCGGCCCGGAACCGTTCCATTTCCTCGACCACCGGGTACGGCGGCGTCGGGTACGGCATGACCGGGTAGACGAACGCGCCGATCGTGTAGACGTGCAGCGCCACCAGCGGCACCCCGTGCGCGTCGGCGTAGGCGAAGCCGTAGTCGAGAGCCGGTTCGCTGTGCGGCGAGGTGTCGATGCCGACGACGACGCGCCCGTCCGTCCGGTCACCGCCGCGAACCACGACCGCGGGGCACGGCGCGTGTTCGGCGACCCGGCCGCCGACCGAGCCGATGAGCAGCCGGCCGAACCTGCCTGTCCCGTGCGAGCCCACGACGACCTCGTCGGCACCGGCGGCCAGCTGGAGCAGCTCGGCCGCTGGATCTCCGGTGAGCACGCGGCCGCGCACGGGGACGCCCGGGGTCAGGTCATGCGTGCGGGCCGCCACCGTATCGATCCGCTGGCGCGTCGCCAGCTGCGCCGCGTCCACCAGCTCCCTGCTGATCGGGACGTCGGCCAGCCGCGGAAGATCGACGACCCCGGCGATCGTCAGCGGCACGCGCTTGGCGGCGGCGTCGGCGGCTGCCCAGGCCAGTGCCTGCTGGGAGCAGGCTGACTCGTCCACGCCGACCAGGACGCCGATCCCGTCCGTACTCATGGTCCTTCTCCCTGGGGACAGGGACCGCGTCCGTACGGTCCGCTACCTCTATCGGACCGCCTCGGTCACAGTCGCGGCAGGGTCGGAAGTCCCGCCATTGGTCACCGGCAGGAGGGGACCAAGGACCAGGGTGTCCGAACCCCACGTTCTCTAGCGTCCGGCCTATGACCCTGCATCTGATGTCGGCCGTGCTGACCGGACGAGCACACCGGCACCACGCCGTGCTGCGGCGCCGCGCCGACATCGCGCGTCCGGGGCTGATGGTCGCCGCCCTCGGCGTCGTGTTCGGCGACATCGGCACCAGCCCGCTGTACGCGCTGCAGGCGGTCTTCGGCATCGACGGCGGCATGGTCCGCGCGACGCCGGAGGACGTCTACGGTGTCATCTCGCTCGTCTTCTGGTCGGTCACCCTCGTGGTGTCGGCCAAGTACGTCGGGCTGGTGCTTCGGGCCGACAACGCCGGCGAGGGTGGCGTGCTCGCGCTGGCGGCGCTGATGCGCGTTGAGCTATCTCGGCCAGGCCGGCCTGGTGGCGCAGGACCAGTCGGCCAAGGCGAACCCGTTCTTCCTGCTGTTGCCGACCTGGGCCCAGCTGCCGATGGTGCTGTTGGCCACCGCGGCCACCGTCATCGCCTCCCAGGCCGTGATCTCCGGCGCGTTCTCGGTGTCCCGGCAGGCGATCGGTCTCGGCCTGCTGCCGCGGCTCACCGTCCGGCAGACCTCGGACACCGAATCCGGGCAGGTCTACATCCCGGCCGTCGACGCCCTGCTGTTCGTCGCCGTCCTGGTGGTGACCGTCGCCTTCGGATCGGCCGCACGACTGGCCACGGCCTACGGGGTCGCCGTCACCTGCACCCTGGTCATCACCACCGGACTGCTGCTCACCCTGGCCCGGCTCGCCTGGCACTGGCCGGTGTGGCAGGTGGCGACCGCGGCCGCGGTCGTCGGCGGTCTCGAGCTCGCCTTCGTCGGCGCGAACCTCGGCAAGATCGGGCACGGCGGCTGGCTACCACTGCTCATCGCCTCGTCGCTGGCCGCGCTCATGGTCGTCTGCCGGCACCGGCGGGGAGGCCCGGCGGACGACGTGCCGGGCCGGCTTACCCCGTCAGTTCCCGTCGACCGGAAGCGCCCGGTTCCGCGCGGCACGTCGACGCCGCGCTCGCCACAGCTCGTCCGCTCCCCAGACCACGAAGGGGAACGGAATCAGCACCACCAGCTGGGCCGGCTCCGGTACGGCGGTTCCGAAGACGTCCCGCAGCGCCGGCAGGCCGACGATGGCGGCGGCGAAGACGACCTCGAACGCCACCCCCCACAGCAGCAGCGGGTTGCTCGTCAGCCCGATCGACCGCAGCGATGCCCGGTCGGTGCGCGCCGCGAACGCGGTGCCGATCTGGCACGCCACGATGCCGAGGAAGGTCATCGTCGTTGCCTGCTGCCAAGTGTCGTGCAGAGCGGCGCCGGCACCGGTGTCGGCGCCGAGGGTCCAGCCACCCGCGTGCAGGGTGAAGAAGAAGCCGGCCAGCACCAGCGCCGCGGACACGCCGCCGAGCAGGCCCCAGGCGCGCAGCAGCATCCGGGCCGGCACGACCGACTGCCCGCGCGAGCGGGGCGGCCGGTCCATGAGCCCGGGCTCGGCTCGTTCCCGGCCGAGCGCGAGCGCCGGCAGCGTCTCCGTGCCCAGGTCGATGGCCAGGATCTGCAGGACGGTCAGCGGCAGCGGCACCCGACCGCCGGACAGCGCGAAGACGAGGAAAGGCAGCACTTCCGGAGTGGCGTGGGCGAAGATGTAGAGGATGAACTTGCGGACGTTGTCGTAGACCTGCCGTCCCGCTTCCACCGCGGCCACGATCGTCGCGAAGTTGTCGTCGGTGAGCACCATCGTGGCTGCTTCCCGGGCGACGTCGGTGCCGGAGGCGCCCATGGCCACGCCGATGTCGGCGCGGCGCAGCGCCGGGGCGTCGTTCACACCATCGCCGGTCATCGCGACGACGTGACCTTGGGCCCGCAGCGCGTCGGCTATTCGCAGCTTCGCCTCGGGTGAGCTGCGGGCGAAGATCAGCTCCTTGCCTCCGGCCAGGAGGACGTCGAGCTCCGGCTCCGGCATGGCGTCCAGCTCCGCGCCGGTGATGACGTGGGCGCCGTCCCTGGCGATGCCGACGCGCCGGGCGATGTCGGCGGCGGTGAGGCCGTGGTCGCCGGTGACCACGATGAGCCTGATGCCGGCGCCGTGGCACCGGCCGACCGCCTCAGCCACCTCGCGCCTGGGCGGGTCGAACATCGCGACGAGACCGAGGAGGGTCAGCTCCCGCTCGGCGTCGTCGCGCTGGTCCGGCACGGGCTCGTCGGCCACCAGAGGACGGGAAGCGACAGCGAGCAGCCGCAGGCCGTGGCTGGCCCAGTCGCCGACCAGGTCGGTCCACGCCGTCCGGTCGGCCCCGGACAGCGGCCGGTCACCATGGACGTCGGCGACCCGTTCGCACCGCGGCAGGACCTCCTCCGGAGCGCCCTTCACGTGCACCCGGCGGGCGCCGTCGACGGCCGACATCCGGCGCAGGCGGGGGTCGAAGTGGAACTGCCGCAGCCGCGCCCGATCCCGGCCGGTGGGGTCCACAGTGGATCCGAGATCGGTTGCCGCGCGGACCAGTGCGACCTCGGTAGGGTCCCCGCTGTCGAGGTCGGCCGTGCTGGCCAGCACCATGCTCGCCGCCAGCCGTGCGGTGACCGGATCGACCGTCGCCGGCCGGGGGTCCGTCTCGAGGTCGAGGTCCCTGGTGGCGGTGTGGATCCGGGTGACCCGCATCCTGTTCAGCGTCAGCGTGCCGGTCTTGTCGGTGCAGATAACGGTGGTGCTGCCGAGAGTCTCGACCGCGCTGAGCCGCTTGACCACCGCACCCCGCCGGGCCAGCTGCCGCACCCCGGTGGCCAACGCCAGCGTGATGGTCGGCAACAGTCCCTCCGGGACGTTCGCCACCAGTAGGCCGATGGCGAAGCTGAACGCGGCCGCCAGCGACAGTCCCGCCGCCAGCGTCCCGAGCGGAAGGAAGGCCAGCCCGGCGGTGATGGCAACCACGGCGATGAGCCAGGCGACCCGCTTGACCTGATGCTCGAGGGGGCTCTCGTCCCGCCCGGTGCGCTCCGACAGGGCCGCTATCCGGCCGAGCTCCGTCCGCATGCCGGTGGCGAAGACCAGCGCGCTCGCCTCGCCACCGGTGCAGCTGGTGCCGCTGAACACGAGGTCGCGGGCCTCCAGCAGCGATCCGCCGGTGTCGGTCAGGTCGGCCGACCGGTACGCCGGCAGCGACTCGCCGGTGAGCGCCGACAGGTCGACCTCGATCGAGCCGTCCAGCAGCCGTGCGTCGGCGCTGACCCGATCGCCCTCGGCGACCACGACGACATCGCCGGGCACCAGCTCGCGTGCCTCGACGGACTGCCGCCGGCCGTCCCGAAGCACGGTCGCACGGGCCGGCAGGTACGCCGCCAACGCCTCCACCGCCCGTTCCGCCTGCTGTTCCTGCAGGAACGCGAACGCGGCGTTGAGCAGGATCACCACGACGATCGCCGCGGTCAAGGCAACGGTGCCGGCCACCAGCGACAGACCGGCCGCCAGCCAGAGCAGCAGCGCCAGCGGATGCACCAGCTGGCCGAGCAGTTCCCGGACCCAGTGCCGGCGTTGCCTGCGCTGCAGCTCGTTCGGGCCGTACGCGGCCAGCCGGCGGGCGGCCTCCCGGCCGGACAGGCCGTCGGGCGCGGCGCGCAGGTCCCGCAGCAGCAACTCGACCGGCAGCCGCGGGTCGTCCTCGACAGTGGTGGCCATCGCCTCAGCGCAGTCGGCGCAGCAGGGGGTCGTGCTGCAGGTTGTGGTCCGCGTCGATGGGGGCGACGCGGATCTTGGCGTCGACGGTGAGCAGTCCGTCGGTGCCGACGATGACGGGGTTGAGGTCGAGCTCGGCGATCTCGGGGACTTCGTCGGCCAGGGCGCCGATGCGCTGCAGCAGGTCTTCGACGGCCGCGACGTCGGCGGGGGCGGCGCCGCGGTAGCCGAGCAGCAGCGGCGCGGCCCGCAGCTCGTGGATCATGTCGTGGGCGTCGGCGTCGGTGACCGGGGCGAGTCTGGTGGCGGTGTCGCCGAGCAGCGCGGTGGCGGTGCCGCCGAGGCCGACGAGCAGGACCGGCGGGTACGGCTCGGTGCGGCTCACCCCGACGAGCAGCTCCACCCCGGACGGGGCCATCGACTGGACGAGGACGCCGGCGCCGGGGACGGCTGTGGTGATCGCGTGGTATGCCGCACGCACAGCGGCGGGGTCGGGCAGGTCGGTGCGTACGCCGCCGAGCTCGGTCTTGTGCGCGAGGGTCGCGGCGGTCTTCAGCACCACGGGTAGGCCGAGCCGCTCGGCCACCTCGACCGCGTCGTCGGCGGTGCCGGCGTAGTCGGTCCGGCAGTACGGGACGCCGATGCCGGCGAGCAGGTCGGCGACGTCCTGCGGGTCGAGCCACCGGCCGGCCGGGTGTTCGGTGAGGGCCCGCACGGCGATGGCCCGGGCGGTACCGGTGTCCATTCCGGATGGTCGTCGCACGGTCCCGGCCGGGTGGCGGCGCCAGGTGCCGTAGGCGGCGGCGTGGCCGATCGCGCGGACCGCGGCCTCGGGGAAGGCGTACGGGGGTAGCGGGTGGACCATGTCGGTCGGGTCGGTCAGCGCACCGCCGGCGTCGGTGCCGATGAGCACGGCGGCCACGGTCGTCCCGCCGCCGGCTGCCCGTGCGGCCCGGCGGATCGCCGAGGCGACCGAGGGCGGGTCGCTGACCGAGGTGGCGGCGTGGATGACGACGGCGGCGTCGACCTCGCCGGAGGTCAGCAGCGCCCGGATCGTCTTCTCGTACCCGTCGGCGTCGGCGGCTGCGCCGAGGTCGATCGGGTTGCGGGCCGATGCGAGGCCGGGTGCGGCTGCGCGTAGGGCGTCCTGGGTGGCGGGGGAGAGTTCGGGGACGTCGAGGCCGGTGTCGGCGGATGCGTCGGCGGCGAGGATGCCGGGGCCGCCGGCGTTGCCGATGATGCCGAGGCGGTTGCCGGCCGGGACCGGCTGCCCGGACAGCAGTTGCACGACGTCGAGCAGTTCCTCGGTGCTGCGGACCTGGATCACCCCGGCCTGCTGCAGCAGCGTCGTGACCACCACGTCGGGGGTCGCGGCCGCGGCCGTGTGGGAGGCGCCGCCGCGGGCGCCGGCGTCGGTGCGGCCGGCCTTGAGAGCCACGATCGGCTTGCTGTGGGCGATACGGCGTGCGTGCCGGAGGAACTTCGCGGGGTTGCCGAACGACTCCAGGTAGAGCGCGATGACTTTGGTCGCGGGGTCGTCCTCCCAGTAGAGCAGCAGGTCGTTGCCGCTGACGTCGAGCTTGTTGCCGAGCGACACGAACCCGGACACGCCGATGTGCCGGTGCGCGGCCTCGGCCAGCAGGCCGATACCCAGCGCCCCGGACTGGGAGGCCACCCCGACGACTCCGGCCGGGGGCGCTGCGGCCCCGAACGTCGCGTTCAGCCGGACGTCGGCCACGGGTGCCGCGACGCCCAGGCAGTTGGGCCCGACCAGCCGGACGCCGGCGGTGCGGGCGGTGCGCAGCAGTAGCCGTTCCCGGTCGGCGCCGGCGGTGTCGGTCTCACCGAAGCCGGACGACACCACGACCGCGGCGGGGATGCCCCGTGCGCCGCAGTCGCGGATCACCTGCTCGACGGCCGGTCCGGGGACGGCGACGATCGCCAGGTCGACCGGCTCCGGCAGCGACAGCACAGACGGGTAGGCCCGCAGCCGCTGCACCCACCGGCGGTGCGGGTTGACCGCGCGCAGGATCCCGCGGTAGCCGCCGGCGATGACGTTGCGCAGGACGGCGCCGCCGACCGAGCCCGGCCGGTCGCTCGCGCCGACCACGACGATCGACTTCGGGGCCAGCACGTGCCGCAGGCTGGCCGCGTCCGCCGATCGTTCGCGCAGGTCCACCGCGTCCTGGGCCTGCGGCGTCGGAGCGAGGCTCATCCGCACGTGGGTCACGTCGAGATCGCTGCGCCGCTCGACCCGGAAGCCGGCGTCGGTGAATACCTGCTGCATGAGCCCGTTGTCGGCCAGCGTGTCGGCCACGAACGACCGGATCCCGGCCTGCCGGGCCACCGCGGCGAGATGCTCCAGCAGCAGCGTCCCCACCCCGCGACGCTGATGCGAGTCGGCGACCAGCATCGCGACCTCGCCGTCGGCGGTCCGGTCCAGCCGCGTGCAGCCGGCCATCCCGACCACGGTGCCGTTCTCCTCGGCGACGAGGACGATCTCGTCCTTGCCGCCGTGCAGGACCTTGTCGACGTACCGGGCCCCGGCGTGCCGGTTCAGGCTGAAGTAGCGCAGATAGATGCTCCGGTCCGAGGCCGCCTCGTGCAGAGCCAGCAGCCGATCCTCGTCCGCCGCGGTGGCCGGCCTGATCCGGACGACACCACCGTCGCTGAGCAGCGCATCCCACCCGTCGGCCGTCACCGGCAGCGTCGTCGTCATGATTCAAGCCTCCCGGCCCTGGTGGTGCGACGGCAGGGTCCAAGGACCCCGCCGGCGACGACGGAGGACCCCGGTCAGCGGGTGATCACCACCGGGCACCGCGCGCGGCGGGCCAGAACCGACGCGGTGGAGCCACGCAGCGCGGCCGACAGCCCGGCACCGTCACGGGCGCCCACCACCAGCAGCCCGGCACCGGCGCTGACCTCGAGCAGCAGGGCCGTCGCAGACCCCGGCAGGGCAACGCATTCGACCAGCACGTCCGGGCAGGCGCGCGCCCACGGCGCCACCGACGTCGTGACCAGTCCGGTCGCGTCCTGCCCCGCGAAGTACGGCGGCACGTGACCGGACGGATCGACGTACGCGGTCCGGTACGCGTGCAGAGCGCGCAGCGGCGCCTGCCGCCGGCGGGCGTACTCGACGGCGTCCCGCAGCACGAGCTCGTCCGACCCGCCGCCCGACAGGTGGGCGACCACCGGACCGGCGGCATCGGGCCGCCCGCGCACGACGACTGCCGGCCGGCTCGTCTGCACGGCGACCTGCGCGGCCAGGGAGACGTAGAACCGGCCGGTTCGGCCTTCCCCCAGCACCACCCGGCTCGACCGGTGCGCGAGCCGAAGCAGCTCCGGCAGCGGGTCACCCCGCACGGCACAGGTCGTCACCGGCAGCCAGGCCGCTCGCTCGGCAACCCGGCCGGCGGCGAGGTCCAGCTCCGGCGCTCGGCTGCCGGCGGCCAGCTGCGCCGGAGCGCGGTCGGGCGTCACCGGGCCGGCGTACAGGCGGGCGACGGTCAGTCCGGTGCCGAGCGCCGCCGCCTCGTCGGTGGCCCAGTCCAGGGTCGCGACATCCTGCCCCGAGCCGTCGAGGACGACCAGCACGCTCTCGGTTCCACTCATCGCACACCTCCGATCGACTCAGTCGGCGACACGCACCGCGACGGCGGGTCGGATGCCTGCGGCACGGCGGGCCGGTGCCGCGGTCACCAGGAGCGAGGCGACCAGGGTCGCGCCGACCGTGACGGCGATCGCGAGCCAGGCGACGGGGAAGGGCACCGAGAGAGTCCCGAAGGCGGGGCTGTTCGTGTACAGCACCCAGGTCGTCACGACGCCGAGTACGGTGCCGATGACCACCCCCTCGACCGCGATGAACGTGCTCTCGGCGAGGAACGAGCGGCGCACGGTCGTCGCGCGTACGCCCAGCGCCCGCAGCACGCCGATCGTCCGCCTGCGCTCCCGCACCGCGCGGACCATGAGCACGCCGAGGCCGGTGATGCCCACCAGCAGCCCCAACGCGAGGTAGCCCTGCATGAGCCGGAACAGCTGCCGGTTGGCCGTGTACGAGGCCTCGACCCGTTCGCGCAGGTCGGTGACGACCACCCCGTTGCCGAGCAGGCTTCCTTGCAGGGACGCGCGCAGCGCGGCGAGGTCGGCGCCCGGCGCGGTCCGCACCAGCGCGCTGCCCGGGCCGGCCGCCGGGCCGAAGGCGGCGGTCGCCGCCGCTACGCTCATGATGACCGGCCACCGTTGCTCGCCCGGGTCGATGCCGTAGAACGCGGTGGCGTCGTCGAGCAGCCCGGCGACGACGAACCGGCTGACCCGACCGGTCCGGCCGTCGGTCAGCGCCACCGACGTCCCCGGCTCGATCGCCTTGCCCTGAGGGCCGCCGGTCGAGCCGTAGAGCGTGTCGAGCAGGACATACCGCGGATCCCGCTCGACCAGCGCCCACGCGTCCACCGGTGCGGCCAGCGACGGCAACGGGTTGCGCACCGCGGGTGTGCCTGCGGTGAACGACGTCGGCACGCCCACGGCAAGCACCGGCAGCGGGTCGGACGTGCGGCCCAGCGGGTCGGCGCCGTCCGCGGTCGCCGTCACCAGCGGCGTGACGCCGGTGATGGCGCCGCCCGAGGCACGGCGAAGTTCGCCGGCCGGATCCGTCAGCGGGGCGCTGCGGCTGAAGTCCACCCGGAGCGTGGACGTGCCCGCGGCCTTCCGCACCGCGTCCGCCACACCGGCGTCCACGATCGCCGAGATCTGGATCAACAGGACGATGACGAGCGTGACGATCGCGTACATCCCCAGCGTCGCGCCGGTACGGAACCTGCGCGCGGTCGGATAGGCGACCGCGAGCCGGACCGCCAGCCCGGTCTCCCCCGGCCGGTTCACGACCGGACGCAGCGGGCGCAGCAACGTGTCCTGGTTCACGCTGACCAGCACGACGGCGGCGAACGACAGCACGCAGCCGAGGACGATGAACGTCGCGGTCGACGCCCGGTCGTAGATGGACGGCCGGACGATGTTCGCCAGCAGCCCCCAGGCCAGCACGGCTCCGGCCACCAGCGTGTACGTGGCGCGCGCAGACAGCCGGGTGCGCAACAGCGGCACCGCTGCGAACGCCGTCAGCGCCGGCAGCAGGTAGGTCAGCGCCCCGTTCGTCGCCGTCGCGACCACCGGCACCGAGACGGCCGCGAGCACGGCGGTGGCGACGGCACTGGCCACCTCCGACCGCCGGAGTTGCCGCGGCCGCGGGCGCACGTCGAGGTCGCGGATGGCGGCGATCACGTTCTGCCGGGCGATCCGCACGCTGGTCAGCACGACCGCGAGGAACGAGATGAGGAACCCGGCGGTCACGCCGTTGAGCACGCTGCGCGGGGTGACCGCGAAGACCAGGCTGAGCCGCTGGTCGCCGGTCGCGAAGCCGTTCAGGACGTGCACCGCGACACCGACCACCGCGCGTGCGATGAGCACGCCGAGGGCGGCACCGAGGATCGCGGCGAGTCCCGTGTAGACGGACGCTTCGACGGCGAACCCGGCCGTGACCCTGCGCCGGCGCATCCCCACCGCCCGCAGCATGCCGAGCTGCGTACGCCGCTCGTCCGCGAGCATCACGAAGATGTTCACCAGCAGCATGATCCCGGCGACGATGCTGAAACTGGCGATGAACAGGAACAGCGAGCCGAGCACGGCACCGGCCTGGTCGGCCGCGTCGAGCACCTCGCGCTTGACCGTGCCGACCTCGCTGCCGCGCCGGTCCAGCCCGCCGAGCGCGGCCCTGATCCGGCCGGTCACTTCGTCGGTCCGGACCACCCCGCTCTCCACTCCGCCGGCGTTGGATACCAACGTGGTGGTGACCGGTGCGCGGTGCCCGCGCGCCGCCGCGGCGGTCAGCGTGCTCGTGGCGACGAACGCGTCACGGTTGACCGCGGCGCCGATGCCCATCCCGGCCAGTCCCTCGGCCGGCACGACAGCACGGACCGTCAGCCGCAGCGGTGTGCCGTATGCGAGCACGTCGACGGTGTCGCCCGGGGCGGCATGCAACGAGTCGGCGAGGTGCTGATTGACCACCACTCCGCCTGGGCCGGGATCGGCGACGTCAAGCCCGGACGGGGTCGGTGCCCCGAACTGCCGGGCGGCGGCGAAATCCAGTCCCCACAGCAGGATCCGCGGCTCGGCCAGCCGGCCGCCGGCAGTCACGCGCTCCGCCGCGGCCTGGTCACCGCGGACGGTCAGCACCCCGTCCACGGCGGGGTCGGCGGCGAGCGGGGCCAGCCTGCGGGCGACGTCGGCGCCCTGGACCGGGTCGGTAGTCCGCACGTACTCGTCGATCGGGCCGAGGACCTCGTACGCGGACTGCCGGACCGAGCGGTTGAGCGAGTCGCCGACGGCGAGGCTGGCCACCAGCAAGGCCGTCCCGAGCACGGCGCCGAGCACGACGAGCATCGACTCCGTGGGCCGGCGCACCACCTGGCGCAGCGCGAGCCACCGCTGGACCGGCTGGCGCGCGATCACCAGCACGACGTAGCCGAGGGCGGCGCCGGTCAGCGCCACGAGCGGCAGGGTCAGCTCCGGATACACGGCCGGCCTCCTAACGTGCGCCCGCCGCGACCGCCGGGCCGACCCGCTCGTCGGAGTCGAGCATCCCGTCGCGCATCCGGACCAGCCGCTGGGCCGCGGCACCGATCGACGGATCGTGAGTGACCAGCACGATCGTCTGGCCCTCCTCGGCGTTCAGCTGGAGCAGCAGGTCCATCACCTGGGCCGCCATCGCGGTGTCCAGGTTGCCGGTGGGCTCGTCGGCCCAGACGATCGCCGGCCGGGCCACCAGCGCCCGGGCGATGGTGACACGCTGCTGCTCGCCGCCGGAGAGCTCGTTGGGCCGGTGCTTGTCCCGGCCGGTCAGGCCGACCCGGGCCAGCATCGCCATCGCCCGATCCCGCGCTTCCCGCCGGTCCGTGCCGACGAGCAGCAGCGGCAGCTCGATGTTTTCCACGGCGGTGAAGACCGGGATGAGGTTGAACGACTGGAACACGAACCCCATCGAGCGCGCCCGGTGCTCGGTCCGGTCGGCGTCGCTCATCGCGAACAGGTCCTGACCGCCGATGAGCACCCGACCGGCGTCGATGTCGTCCAACCCGGACAGGCAGTTGAGCAGGGTCGTCTTCCCGGACCCGGACGGCCCCATCACCGCGACCAGCTCGGCCGCCCGTACCCGCAGGTGGAGGTCGCGCAGCGCGGTCACCTCGACCTCGCTCGTGCGGTAGATCTTCCGAACCCCCTCCGCCACCAGCAGTGGGGCGTCCGGGTCGGCGTCAGTGCCGTGGTCGATGTCCTTCACGGTCCCTCCCGCGCATCTGAACGGTCGCCGACTTCAAGCACACCGCCGCCAGGCGCCGAGGGGCAGAGGCGGAGGGCCCTATCAGGACGGGCCGTAGCGCCCGGTGTTGAGCGGCGTCCGGGAGCGAGCCCGGCGTCCGGCCGCGTGGCGCAGCGGCCGGACGCCGGGACCTCCGGTCAGAACCGGAAGACCAGTCGGGCTGGGACGTCGCCGGCGAGGACTTCGTCGAATGCGTCGTTGACTTGTTCCAGGTGCCGTGTCTGGGCGATGACCTTGGTGCGGCCGGTGGCGTGCAGCTCGAAGACTTCGCGTAGGTCCTGGCGGGTGCCGACGATTGAGCCGATGATGCTGATGCCCTTCAGGACGGTGTCGAAGATCGGCACGGTGAGTTCGCCGGCTTTCGGAAGGGAGACGAGCACGAGCCGGCCGCCGGGCCGAAGTGAGGCGTGCGCCTGTCGGATCGCGTTGGGGTTGACTGTCAGGGCGACGGCGACGTCGGCGCCGCCGAGGGCCTGGATCGCGGTCGCCGGGTCCTGCGCCGTGGCGTCCACGGTGTAGGTGGCGCCGAGGCGCTTGGCGAGGTCGAGCTTGTCCTGGCGGACGTCGACGGCGACGACGGTGGCGCCGGTGATCGCGGCGTACTGGACGGCGAGATGGCCGAGGCCGCCGACGCCGACGATGCTGACCAGGTCGGTCGAGCGGGCACCCGATACTTTGAGTGCTTTGTAGGTGGTGACGCCGGCGCAGGTCAGTGGTGCGGCGTCTATGGGGTCGATGCCGTCGGGTACCGGCACCGCGAAGCGGGCGTCCGCGAGGGCGTATTCGGCGTAGCCGCCGTCGATGGAGTAGCCGGTGTTCTTCTGCGCCGGGCAGAGGGTCTCCCAGCCGGACACGCAGTAGCGGCAGGATCCGCAGGCGGTGGCCAGCCAGGGCAGCGCGACTCGGGTGCCTTCGGCCGGTTCGGTGACGCCCGGCCCGAGGGCGACGACTCGGCCGACACCCTCGTGTCCGGGGACGAACGGCGCGGTCGGGGTGACTGGCCAGTCGCCGCGGGCGGCGTGGATGTCGGTGTGGCACAGGCCGCTGGCCTCGATGTGGACGAGCACCTGGCCGGGTCCGGGATCCGGGATGGGTAGTTCGCGTATCTCCAGTGGAGCGCCGAGCGATGGTACGACAGCGGCACGCATGAGGGTCTCCTTCTCCGGGGGATCCGTCTGTCCACATCAGACTTCAGGTGAGGGCCGGCGCCGGCCAGGGTCGGAAGTCCCTCGTCACCGCAGCCTGGGCTGCGGCGGCGGCCGCGACCGTCCCGGTCGTGTCGATCACGGTCGCCGCCGGCCAGGGCGCGAAGTCCGTCGCCATCGCCGCGGCGATCGTCGACCGCTCGGCCGGCGCAGTCCTCTCACCAGCCCTTGGCGGCGATCAGTTCGACGAGGTCGAGTAGTCGGTGGGTGTAGCCCCATTCGTTGTCGTACCAGCCGAAGACCTTGACCAGGTCGCCGTGGGCCTGGGTGAGGGTGGCGTCGAAGATGCAGGATGCTG
>DATBFW010000086.1:0-6828 GCA_036558285.1 Mycobacteriales bacterium
GTCGGCCGGCGACCCACCGGAGCCGCGCTGCTCCCCGGCCGCGGCAGCCCGCTTCGCCGCCACGTCGGCCGGCGACCCACCGGCGCCGGGCTGCTCCCCGGCCGCGGCAGCCCGCTTCGCCGCCACGTCAGCCGGCGACCCACCGGAGCCGCGCTGCTCCCCGGCCGCGGCAGCCCGCTTCGCCGCCACGTCGGCCGGCGACCCACCGGCGCCGCGCTGCTCCCCGGCCGCGGCAGCCCGCTTGGCCGTCGCGTCACCCGGCGATCCCGCGGCCGCCGCAGTCTTGCCCGGCGACGCCGCCGCCGGAGCCGCCGGAGCCGACGTAGCCGACGAGACCTGCGCGGCCGTCAGCGTGAGGACGCCGGCGAGGCCGGTCGCCGCTCCGGCCACGAGCAGCCGAGTCCTGGACACCAGCATGGTCACACCTCCGGTGGGCCCGCCCCGGTCCGTCCGGGCTCCCTCCAGTGCAGACCTGCCGGCTCTCGGCGACCTCCCGGTCACCTGAAGACCGCCTCAAGAAGGAGGCGGCGTCCCTTCAGCCGGCGGCGACCGCGGCCGCCACCCGCCCGGCGATCGCCTCGGCGGCGTGCTGGGTCGGCGCCTCGACCATGACCCGGACGATCTGCTCGGTGCCGGACGGGCGAAGCAGCACCCGGCCGTCGTCGCCGAGCTCGGCCGCGGCCGCGTCCACCGCGGCCACCACGCCCGGCGCCGTCGCCACCTTGGTCCGGTCCGCCACCGGCACGTTGATCAGCACCTGCGGCAGTCGCTGCACCACCGCCGCCAGCTCGGCCAGCGACGCGCCGGTGCCGGCCACCCGGCCGAGCAGCTGCAGCGCGGTGAGCAGCCCGTCGCCGGTGGTGGCCCGGTCGGCGAACACCACGTGCCCGCTCTGCTCGCCGCCCAGGGACAGGTCGTGCTCCCGCAACGCCTCCAGCACGTACCGGTCGCCGACCGGAGTGGTGAGCAGCCGGATGCCGGCGTCGCGCATGGCATGGTGCAGGCCGAGGTTGCTCATCACGGTGGCGACGAGGGTGTCGGACTTCAGCCGGCCCCGCTCGCGCAGCGCGAGCGCGCAGATCGCCATGATCGCGTCGCCGTCGACGACCTCGCCGTCCGAGGACACGGCCAGGCAGCGGTCGGCGTCCCCGTCGAACGCGATGCCCGCGTCCGCGCCGGTACGCCGGACCGCATCGACCAGGCCGGCCAGGTGGGTGGAGCCGACGCCGTCGTTGATGTTCCGGCCGTCCGGTTCGGCCGCGAGCGCGGTGACCTCGGCACCGGCGCGGGTCAGCACGGCCGGGCCGACCGCGGACGCCGCCCCGTGCGCGCAGTCGACGACCAGCCGCATCCCGTCCAGCTTGTGCGGCAGCGTGGCCAGCAGGTAGTCGGCGTACCGCTCGGCGGCATCGGGCAGGTCGCGGGCGCGGCCGACGCCGGCGCCGGTCGGCCGGGTCCAGGTCTCGCCGATCCGGGCTTCGATCTCGTCCTCGACGGCGTCGGCGAGCTTGTGGCCGCCCCGGGCGAACAGCTTGATCCCGTTGTCCGGCATCGGGTTGTGGCTGGCCGAGAGCACCACGCCGAAGTCGGCGCCGAGCTCGGCGACCAGGTGTGCGACCGCCGGCGTAGGCAGCACGCCGGCCCGCAGCACGTCCGCGCCGGCGCTGGTGAGCCCGGCGATCACGGCCGCCTCGAGCATCTCGCCGCTGGCCCGCCCGTCGCGGCCGACGAGCACCGTCCGCCGGGCACCGCCGGAGCGCTCCGAGAGCACGTGCGCGGCCGACACCGCGACCCCGAGCGCGAGCTCGGGGGTCAGGTCGGCGTTGGCCAGCCCTCGCGCGCCGTCGGTACCGAACAGCCGTCCCATACACAACCTCCGTCAACCAAGCGCGCCGCGGGCACGCTCGGGCAAGTCGAGAGGGGGACGACCTACCGCTTGCTGTACTGGGGAGCCTTGCGGGCCTTCTTGAGGCCGTACTTCTTCCGCTCCTTCACCCGCGGGTCCCGGGTGAGAAAGCCGGCCTTCTTCAGTGCCGGGCGGTCCTCGGAGTCGGTCTCGATCAGCGCGCGGGCGATCGCCAGCCGCAGCGCGCCGGCCTGGCCGGTGATGCCGCCTCCCTTGAGCAGCCCGATCACGTCGTACTGCTCGGACTTCTCCAGGGTGACCAGCGGCTCGCGGATCAGCTGCTGGTGCACCTTGTTCGGGAAGTATTCCTCGAGCGTGCGGCCGTTGAGGGTGAACTGCCCGGTCCCCGGGACCAGTCGAACCCGGACGATGGCCTCCTTGCGGCGGCCGACGGTCTGCACGGGCCGCGAGGCGTCGTACGCGTAGGAGGTCGTGGTCGGGGTGGGGTCGGTCACGGGAATCCTTACTGCGCGATCTGGGTGATCTCGAACGGGGTCGGCTGCTGCGCCGCGTGCGGGTGCTCGGGACCCGCGTACACCTTGAGCTTGGAGAGCATCTTCCGGCCGAGGCTGTTCTTCGGGAGCATGCCCTTCACGGCCTGCTCGACGACCCGCTCGGGCCGCTTGCGCAGCAGGTCGGCGTAGGTCTCCTGACGCAGACCACCCGGGTAGCCCGAGTGCCGGTAGGCGAAGGTGCGCTCGGCCTTGTCGCCGGTCATCACCACGTTGGCAGCGTTGACGATGACGACGAAGTCGCCGGTGTCGACGTGCGGGGCGAACTGCGGCTTGTGCTTGCCCCGCAGCAGGATGGCAGCCTGGCTGGCCAGGCGGCCGAGGACCACGTCGGACGCGTCGATGACGTGCCACGCGCGGGCGACCTCACCGGGCTTCGGTGTGTACGTGCGCACGGAAATGCCTTCTCAATCTGCTCGGAGCGGGGAGGCACACCTCGTGCGCCAGCCAACGAGGATACCTGTGCGCCGCCGACCGGGTCAAAAGGGTCCCGGTCGGCGGCCCGACAGGTCTAGACCGACCGCTGGTAGGAGGCGAAGGAGCGGGCCGCGAGGGCGCCGGCGACGACGGCCAGCGCGGCCAGGCCGGCGAACCGCGGGCCCACCACGCTCCAGTCGACGTCCGCCGAGAGCGTCTGCCGACCGATGACGACCGTCCAGTCCACCGGGTTCCACCGGGCGATCGCCGCGATCCAGCCCGGCAGCGACCCGGTCGGCACCAGCATCGAGGACAGGAACGACAGCGGCAGCACCACGAAGTTCACCGCCCCGATCAGCGACTCCTGGCTGCGCAGCAGCAGCGCGAGCGCGTTCGAGTACGACGCGAACGCCGCCGCCAGCAGGATCACCGACGCGACGAACACGAGCATGATCCCGACCCCGCCGGGGAACCGCGCCCCGGTGGCGAAGCCGAGCGCCAGGATCACCAGGGTCTGCACGACGGTGGTCACCTGCTGGTAGAGCAGCGACCCGGTCATCACCGACCCGCGCCGCACCGGCGAGACCAACAGCCGGTCCATCACCCCGCGTTCGGCGTCGGTGATGAAGCCCATCCCGGCCCAGCCGCTGGAGAACAGCGCGGACATGACCACGATCCCCGGCGTGAGGTAGGCGATGTAGTCGCCGTTCGGCGCCGGCACGACGTTCTCGAACAGCGCGCCGAACAGCAGCAGCCAGACCACCGGCTGCACCAGCGTGATCGCGACGAACCAGGGCTGCCGCAGCAGCGCCCGCACGCCGCGCCCGGCCAGGTGCACCGGATCCGAGACGACACCCCGCAGCGCCCGCTCGTCGGCCGGCCGGGTCGGCGTCCCGGCGGTGACGCCCGACTGCACGAGCGCGCTCATCGGGCCGCACCTTCCAGCTCGGGGGTGGCATCGGCGGCGAACGCGCGACCGGTGTGCCGGAGGTAGACGTCGTCCAGCGACGGCCGGGCGACGGTCACCGAGGCCGGCACCAGGCCGGCCGCCTCCAGCCCGGCCAGCACCGCCGGCACCGCCCGGGCACCGTCGTCGACCCTGGCCCGCAGCGTCCGGCCGTCCAGCGTGACCTCCCGTGCGCCCGGCAGATCCGGCGGCACGGCCGGGGCGGCGCCCAGCTCGACCACCAGCGCGTCGCCGCGCAGCTCACTCTTCAGCTGCTCCGCGGTGCCGGCCGCGACCACCCGGCCGCGGTCGACGATGACCAGCTGGTCGGCCAGCCTGTCGGCCTCCTCCAGGTAGTGCGTCGTGAGCAGGACGGTCAGCCCCTCGTCCCGGGCCAGCCCGCCGATCTCGGCCCACAGGTCGGCCCTGGCCTCCGGGTCGAGCCCGGTGGTCGGCTCGTCCAGGAACAGCACGGACGGGCGGTGCACCAGGCCCATCGCGACGTCGAGCTTGCGCTGCATGCCGCCGGACCAGGTCCGGACCAGCCGGCCGGCCGCGTCGGCCAGCCCGAACCGGCCCAGCAGCTCGGCGGCGCGGGCCCGCAGCGGTCCGCCGCGCAGGCCGTACAGGTGGCCCTGCAGCAGCAGGTTCTCCCGGCCGGTGGCCTCCGGGTCGACGGCGTGCTTCTGGAACACGCAGCCGATCGACCTCCGGACCGCGTCCGGCTGCCGGTCCACGTCGTGGCCGGCGACGACCGCGGTGCCGCTGGTCGCCTTGGTGAGCGTGGTGAGGATCTTGACGGTGGTGGACTTGCCGGCCCCGTTCGGGCCGAGCAGCCCGAACACGGTGCCGGCGGGGACGGCGAGGCTGACGCCTCGCACCGCTCGGACGTCGCCGGGATAGGTCTTGACCAGATCGCTCGCGGCGATCGCGAGGTCAGCGGGCACGTGCGCTCCTTCGTACGGCGGAGCGCGCTGGCTATCGTGACGGTGCGGCCTCGCGGCCAGCGCGTCGCTCCGGTGATGGTTGATCGCGGGTGGCGGTCCGGCGGGGTGTTGCTGCACCCCGCCGGGCTCACTTCTGGGAGGGCAGCCGGAACGGCGTCACCTCCTCGCCCGCCGCGTACTGCTCGTGGATCTGGCGCCAGTAGTCGACGCCGTCGAGGCTGCCGTCCGCGATCGACGCGGCCAGCTTGTCGACGAACCCGATCTCGGCCTCGATCTGGCCGCGCCGGTAGTCCGCCTCGACCAGGAACAGCTGCGGCACGCCTATCTCCTTCGCGTACCGCTCGAGCTCGGCGCCGCCCTGCAGCTGGGAGCGCAGCAGCGCCGCCCGCTGCTGCAGCAGCCGGACCGCGTCGTCCGGAGGCAGGCCGCCGATCAGCGACAGCCCGGCCTCGAACGTCGGGTATTCCTTCGCCGGCGTGCCGATCAGCTCGGCCAGCCAGTCGACGTATTCGAGCCGGCCGGCGCTGGTGATCTCGTACACCGTCCGCTCCGGGCGGCGGCCGTCCTTGACCGTCTCCCGCGGCGCGATCAGCCCGTGCTTCTGCAGCGACTCGACCACCGAGTAGAGCGAGCCGTAGTTGAGCTTGATCGACTCGTGCTTTCCGCGCTCCCGCATGGTCGTGCTCATCTCGTACGGGTGCATGGGGCGCTCGGCCAGGCAGGACAGCACGGCGAGCGCCAACGGGTTGCTCACCTTCCGGCGCGGCATCGCATCTCCTCGAGTTCGATTACTCGATCCCGAGTATCAGAACCCAAGTACTCCATGTCAAGCACTTTGGCCGCACGCCGGGTGTCGGACACGCGTCCCGACCGCCCGGCGACCAGCAATGGCCACCGGCCGACTCGCCGGCAGCCACCGCCCGCGTTGACGCGAGCGGGAGCCGCGTCCCAGTCGCGGCCGACCAGCGACGGCCGGCTGACCTGGCGTCAGCCGCACGCACCGCCTGGATCGACACGGGCGGAGCCCGCCTCCCGGTCACGGGCCACCAGCAGCCACCGGCTGACGTCAGGCGCACCGCCTGAGTCGACACGAGCGGAGCCCGCCTGCCGGTCACGGGCCACCAGCAGCCACCGACTGACCTTGGCGTCAGGCGCACCGCCTGGATCGACACGAGCGGAGCCCGCCTCCCGGTCACGGGCCACCAGCAAGGGCCACCGCACCGGCGACCTAGCGTCGGCCCCCATCGACCCGGGACGCCTGCGCGGCGGTGCGACGTGTGGGTGACGTGGGGTTACCCCTGGACTGACTGGCGCGGTGGGTGGAGGGGCGGTGTGTAGTGTGCTGATGCGCTCCGGCGCCGGTGTCCTTTTCCTGCCTCCGACCGTCCACTTCGTACGGTCTCGAAGAGACTTATCCACCCCTTTGCGTGCGCAGTCGGTGACGCTCCGAAGTATCCGTCCGATCCGATTGCACGAGTCCGTTCGCAAGCGAAATATTCGGCCTTTCCCAGAATAAGCCGCGCGTGTGCAAGGAGGTCTGGCGTGTCGGCGGTGCTCGATTACCTGCCCAAGGGCAACACTCTCAGTGACAAGGAGTGGCACCGTCGACACAGGCTCCTGCAGTGGGTTCTCGCCGCCCACCTGCCGGCCCTGTTCGTCTTCGGCGTCGCTCGGGGCTTCACTCCGAACGACGTCGCCGAGGCGCTGGCGCTGCCGCTGGCCTGCTTGATCATCGGCCACCTCATGCGGTCGCGGCGGCTGGCCGCGTCATTCATTACGCTGGGGTTGGTCTACTGCTCGGCCGCACTCGTCGGTCTCTCGAACGGCACGATCGAGGCGCACTTCCACTTCTTCATCATCATCGGCTTCATCGCCCTCTACCAGGACTGGGCGCCGTTCCTCTTCAACATCATCTTCACCGTGGTCAGCCACGGGATCGGCTCGGTCTGGCAGCAGAGCCTGATCTTCGACCACGCTGCGGGGCAGTCGAACCCGTGGCTGTGGTCGCTGATCCACGGCGTCGCGGTGCTGTTCGCCTGCGCCGGGATGGTCCTGTTCTGGCGGGTCACCGAGGACTCCCAGCGGGAGAAGGACACGCTG
>DATBFW010000087.1:0-12834 GCA_036558285.1 Mycobacteriales bacterium
CCGAGATCGCCACCGCCACGCTGCTGGCGCTCGCCGAGCATCCGCGGATCGTCGCGGTCAAGGACGCCAAGGACAGCCTGCCGGCCAGCGCGGTCGTGCTTGCCCGCACTGACCTGGCGTACTACTCCGGCACAGACGCGCTCAACCTGCCGCTGCTGTCCATCGGCGCGACCGGCTTCGTCAGCGTGGTGGCGCACGTGGTCGGCGCCCGGTTGCGCGAGCTGCTGGACGCCTGGGCGGCCGGCGACGTGGTCAAGGCGCGCGAGGTCAACGCCGGGCTGCTGGACGTCTACCGAGGCATCTTCCGCACCCAGGGGGTCATCCTGACCAAGGCTGCGCTGGCGCTGGCCGGCCTGCCCGGCGGGCCGGTACGGCCGCCACTGGTCGACGCCACCGATGCCGAGATCGCGACGCTGAAGGCCGACCTGGCCGGGGCGGGCGTGGCGCTCGGATGACCCGATCGGAGCTGGGGCCGCCGCCGCCGTTGCCAGCCGGCGGCCTCCGGGTCGTCGCGCTCGGCGGGCTCGGGGAGATCGGCCGCAACATGACCGTCTTCGAGCACGCCGGCCGGCTGCTGATCGTCGACTGCGGGGTGCTGTTCCCCGAGGAGGATCAGCCCGGCGTCGACCTGATCCTGCCCGACTTCTCCTGGATCCGGGACCGGCTCGACCGGGTCGAGGCGGTCGTGCTCACCCACGGGCACGAGGACCACATCGGCGGCGTGCCGTACCTGCTGCGGGAGAAGCCCGACCTGCCGCTGATCGGCTCCCGGTTCACGCTCGCGCTGGTCGAGGCGAAGCTGCGGGAGCACCGCATCGAGCCGTACTCGCTGACCGTCGAGGCCGGGCAGACCGAGCGGCTCGGGCCGTTCGAGTGCGAGTTCTTCGCGGTCAACCACTCGATCCCGGACTCGCTCGCGGTCGCGATCCGGACCGGCGCCGGCCTGGTCCTGCACACCGGCGACTTCAAGATGGACCAGTTGCCGCTGGACGGCCGGCTCACCGACCTCGGCGGCTTCGCCCGGCTCGGCGCGACCGGGATCGACCTGCTGCTGGCCGACTCGACCAACGCGGAGGTGCCCGGGTTCGTCACCCCGGAGCGCAGCATCGGGCCGGTGCTCGACTCGGTGGTCCAGCGGGCCACCCGGCGGGTGATCGTGGCCTGCTTCGCCTCGCACGTGCACCGGGTGCAGCAGGTGCTCGACTCGGCCGCCGAGCACGGCCGGTCGGTGGCCTTCGTCGGCCGGTCGATGGTGCGCAACATGGGCGTCGCCCGCGACCTCGGGCTGCTGCACATCCCGCCCGGGCTGATGGTCACGCTGGACGAGGCCGCCGCGATGCCGTCGGCGAAGGTGGTGCTGATCTCGACCGGCTCGCAGGGCGAGCCGCTCTCGGCGCTGGCCCGGATGGCCAACCGGGAGCACCCGCAGGTGCGCATCGAGCCCGGTGACACGGTGATCCTGGCGTCCTCGCTGGTGCCCGGGAACGAGACCGCGGTCTACCGGGTGATCAACGGGCTGGCCCGGGAGGGTGCCCAGGTCGTGCACAAGGAAGTCGCGATGGTGCACGTCTCCGGGCACGCGCCGGCCGGCGAGCTGCTGTTCCTGCTGAACGCGACCAGGCCGCGCAACATCATGCCGGTGCACGGCGAGTGGCGGCACCTGCGCGCGCACGCGGCGCTGGCCGAGCTGACCGGGGTGCCGGCGTCCCGGGTCGTGCTGGCCGAGGACGGCACGGTGGTCGACCTTGTCGACGGCCTCGCGTCGGTCACCGGCCGGGTCGACTGCGGCTACGTGTACGTCGACGGGCTCGCGGTCGGCGACGTCGGCGAGGAGTCGCTCAAGGACCGGCGGATCCTCGGGGACGAGGGGTTCATCGCGATCACCGTGGTGGTCGACTCGGTCACCGGCAAGGTCGCCGGCGTTCCGGTGGTGTCCGGGCGCGGGTTCTCCGACGACCCGGTGGCGTTCGACCCGGTGCTGCCGCTGGTGTCGGCCGAGCTGGAGCGGGTCACCGCCGAGGGTGCCACCGACCCGCACCGGCTGGCGCAGGCTGTCCGCCGGGTCGTCGGCCGGTGGGTCTCCGACCGCTACCGCCGTCGCCCGATGATCATCCCCACCGTCATCGAGGTCTGAGCTCAGCGCAGCGTCGTCAGCAGCGGGCGCGGCACCACCCGGCCGCCGGCGACCGTGGCGAGGAAGGCGCTGGCCCGCTCGTCCAGGACGACGAGCTCGGCGACGACGCGGTCCTCGAGCACTTCGCCGCGGCCGCCGGAGATGCCGGCCGCCTCCGCCGTGGGGCCGGTGAGCTGCTTCTGCGCCGCGTCCATCGCGGCCTTGCTCCACCGCACCGCGGTCACGCACAGGTGCTCGGCTGGGACGAGCTTGGCCAGCGCGGTCCGGGCGGCCTCGACGTCGCCGGTCGTGCCGACGAGGTAGACCTCGGTGCCCTTGCGGTCGGACGTGTCCTGCAGGTGCCAGCCGTACGGGTAGCGCACCCAGGGGCCGTTGTACGTCTCCGGGTCGGCCGCCACCGCCGCGCTCAGCGCGCCGAGCAGCCGGGACGGGTCGGCCGGCTGCCGTGGCCAGCCGCCCGGCGGCTCCGGGCAGGGCACCCGATCCGCCGTGATCACGTCCGGCACCGGCCCGGGCCGGTCGTCCAGCTGCCTGGTGACGGTGAGGGTGCCGGCGCGGTAGACGCCCTCGACCCTCGCGGTGCCCCAGATCGCGCCGTCCCGTTCCCGGCGGTGCGTGAGCCGGTCGAGGTCAAGCCCGGTGACCGTCACGGCGACCCGGCAGGGACCCGGCACCGGCTCCGGGTAGATGTCGATCGTCGCGTACGGCGCGCAGAGCTGCACCGGGCGGCCGGGCAGCGCGACGACCTGGCCGCGGCCGGCGACCCGGTCGCCGTCCCGCACCACCTGGTCGGAGCGCGCGGGCGGCCCGGCCGGCGCCCCGCTGGGACCGGCCGGCGCCGAGCTGGGGCCGGCCGAGGCCGGCTGCGGCTCGCCGCCGCCAGCGCGGGTGTTGAGCACGACCGTGACCCCGGCGGCCACCGCGACCACCGCACCCGCCGCGACCAGCGGCAGCCACCGCCCACCGCGCCGCTCGACCATCCGGCACCTCCGCCCGCCCGCTGCCAGTCTTGACGCACCACCCGCCCGGCCCGGTTCCCTCAACCTCCGGGACCGGCGCATCGTTTGTGCTCTCGAGGGCCGCGGAGGGAGCCGGATGGACCAGGACAGCGAGCGGGCGTTCGAGCGCTTCGTCGCCGCCGAGGGCCCGTCCCTGCTCGGCTTCGCGTACCTGCTGACCGGCAGCCGCGAGGCCGGCGAGGATCTACTGCAGTCCGCGCTGGAGCGCTGCTACCGGCACTGGCACCGGGTGCAGCGCAGTGAGCAGCCCGGGCGGTACGTCCGGCGGGCGGTGGCCAACGGCGCGGTGGACCGCTGGCGGCTGGCCCGGCGCCGGCCCGAGGCCCCGCTCACGGAGGCGGCCGAGCCCGCCGTGGCCGACGGCGCCGAGGCGCTGCTCGACCGGGACGAGCTGGTCCGGGCGCTGCGGGTGCTCTCCCAGCGGCAGCGGGTTGTGGTCGTGCTCCGGTACGTCGAGGACCTGTCCGAGGCGGAGACCGCCGCGCTGCTCGACTGCTCGGTCGGCTCGGTGAAGAGCCACGCCAGCCGTGGGCTCGCCCGGCTGCGCGCGCTGCTCGGCGAACCGCCGCAACCGGACCAGCGGGCCAGCTACGACGGCGACACGCCCGGAGTCAGAGGAGGACGCCATGGTTGAGCTGGAGGAGCGGCTCCGGGCGCTGTCCGAGCGTGCTCGGGCGCTGCCGGTCGAGCCGGGGTTGGTCCAGTCGGTGCGGGACCGGCACCGGCGGAGGCACCGGCTGGTGGTCGCGGCCGCCGCGGTCGCCGCGCTGGCCGTGCTCGGCGGCAGCGCCGTCGCCGTCAGTGCGCTGACCGCGCCGCCCCAGCCGACGGCCGGCCCTCGCGGGTCCGCGCCCGCCGGTCTGCTGCCGTGGCCGACGCGCGGACCGCTCGCCCACGACGCCGCCGCCGTCCGTACGGCCGAGAGCGCGGCCGCGCTGGAGCTGCGCCAGAGCCACAGGGCGGCGGGACCGCCGCGGGTCCTCTGGGTCGGGCCGGCGACGGACGGGCCGCACCGGACGGACGGCGCCGACCGCTTCGCGATCACCCAACAGCTCGTGGCGGCCGAGCCGAACAGGGTCTACCTGCAGTGGCTCTACGGATCCACGACGAATCGCTGGACCGTCCGGGCATCCGGCTGGATGGATCGCACGGCGGCCGGCGCCACGTTCCTCTGGCCATACGAGCTGCCCTGCGTGCAGGTCGGCAACCCCGCGACAACGCCGGGGTGCGGCCCCGGCCGGAACCTCGGGTTGCTCGTGGTCGGCGCACCGGACGTGACGAGCGTCCGCTACCAGCTCTCCGGCGGCGTGATCGGGGACGCGCCCGCGACGGACGGCATCGGGTTCGCCACGCTGCAGGTGGCCGCCGCCACAGTCGGCGTTGTGCGGGCCTCGGTCGAGGTCGTGCTGGCGGACGGACGCAGGCAGTCGCTGGCCTTCGGTGTGCCGGCGATGATCGACCCCTCGCCGCCGGGCGGGGTGGACTGGTCGCCGCGAGGACTGCCGCCGCTGCTCGACGCACCGGAGACGTTCCCCGGACTCGACCTGTGGGGGCGGCTGCACGGGCTGGGCGGCCGGCCGGCGTACGGCAACCCGGTCTGGGGCGGCACGCTGGCCGACGGCTCCCGGGCCGTGATCGCCCGGCCGTCGCCCGGAGCCGGGCGCCCGGACCACCTGGTCGTCGCCGTCAACCCGGCGCCGATCGCGGACACCTCGGACACGTTCCTGGTGCGGGATCTGCCGAACCCGGCCGACGCCACGGCGGTCCGGCAGGTCAGCGCCTACCTGCCGCTCTCGGACGGGCGGTGCGAGCTGGTCGCGGTCGGCGAGCCGGCCACCACCGCGATCTGGTACGCCGAGGACGGCTCGTCGTACGCGCCGCTGCCGGTCTCCGGTGGGGTCGGGACGCTGGTGTTACCGAGCTGCGACGGGCACGAGCGGGCCCGGATCGCGGTTCGCGCCGGCCGCTTCGAGACCTATCGCGGCCCGGTCGACAGCACGCTGCCGGGTGGCGGCGTGAAGCACGGTTAGGCCAGCTTGCGCAGCAGGAGGTGGTCGACGCCGACCAGGTCGGCCCCGGCCGACTCGCGCAGGCTCCGGACCTGCTCGTCGTACACCAGGGCGTCGATCGAGGTGCGCGGATCGCCGTCGACGGACCACTCGCCTGCGCCGCCGATCAGCCCGTACCGCGCCTGCCGGGCGGGGTCCGACAGGGCCTTGGTCAGTACGGACCGCGCGGCCAGCATCTGCGCCCGGCTGTGCGGCACCGTCCGCACGCACAGCGAGCCGGCATACCAGCGGCGCACGTGGCGGGTCGCCTCGGCGATGTCTCCGGTCGTGCCGACGAGCAGGACCTGCGCGCCGATCGCGCCCGACCGGGTCGGATACGGGTACGCGATCGACAGGCTGCCGAGTACGTCCGGGTGCGCCCCGACGTACCGGTTCGCCTGGTCGATCCCGGGCAGCGCCTGCACCTCGCGGCGGGGCCAGCCGCCGGCCGGCGCCCTGCAGTCGGCCGGCAGTCCGGGCGCGAAGGGCTTCAGACCGGGATCGGCCGGCGGCGGCGCGTCCTGTGCGGTGACCGTCACCGTCCGGTCCCGGTAGACGCCGGTCACCTCGGCGACCCCCCAGACCGCGCCGTCGCGTCCCTGCCGGTCGGCGAGCCGGTCGAGATCGGCACCGAGCAGGGTCAGCCCGATCGTGCAGTACGCCGGGGTCTGGTTGGGACGCACGACCTGCGGGGTGACGCCGGAGCAGAGCCGGACCGGCCGGCCGGGCAGCGCCACCACCAGGCCCTGGCCGCGGACCCGGTCGCCGTCGTGGACGACCGTGTCCGGCGATGCGAGCCGTCCCGCGGTGCCGGAGGGCACCGGCCGGGAGGCGGTCGCCGACCGGGCGCCGCCCGAGCCGCGGGCGGCCGCGACCCCGACTACCCCGGCGACCACGGCGAGTGCGGCGACGCCGGCCGCCGCGGGCACCACCCACCGGTTCCGTCCGTTCATCGCACACCCCCATGGGACGCCGTCGGCCGGGACGCGGCGGCCGGTGATCGGGCGGCGCCACCTCCGTCGTGTTCCGGAACAGGGACGCACCCGCCCGCGCTCCCGTTCCGGCCGGCGCGCCCTCAACTCGCCCGTACGCCGTGTCGTCTGTAGGAGAGACAGGACGGAGTCGCGGGTGGACGAGACCAGCGAGCGGGCGTTCGAGCGGTTCGTCGCCGCCGAGGGAACGTCCCTGCTGCGGTTCGCCTACCTGCTGACCGGCCGCCGGGAGGCAGCCGAGGACCTGCTGCAGTCCGCGCTGGAGCGGTGCTACCGGCACTGGCGGCGGGTGGAGCGCACCGACCAGCCGGATCGGTACGTCCGCAGGGTGCTGGCGAACGCGGCGACCGACCGGTGGCGGCGACACACCCGGCGCCCGGAGCTGCCGCTCGCGGCGGCGGGCGAGCCGGTGGTGGGCGACGCGACCGAGGCTCTGCTGGCCCGCGACGAGCTGTTGCGCGCACTGCGCACTCTCTCCGCCCGCCAGCGGGTCGTCGTCGTACTGCGGTACGTCGAGGACCTGTCCGAGCAGGACACCGCCGCGCTGCTGGACTGCTCTGTCGGGTCGGTCAAGGCGCACGCCAGCCGCGGGCTGGCCCGCCTGCGCTCGGAGCTGGCCGAGCCGGCCGCCCGACCTGCATCCCGCGGGAGGACGCGATGAGCACTGACCTCGAGACCAGACTGCGGGAACTACCCGACACGCTCGCCGGCCTGCACGCCGAGCGAGACCTCGCCGCGGCGGTGCGAGCCCGGCACCGGCAGCACCGCCGGGTGTGGGTCACGACAGCCGCGGTAGCCGTCGCCGCTCTGCTCGTCGGCACCGTGGTCGCGGTGGGTAGCGGCCGCGGCCGGACACTGCCGCCGGCGGCGCCGACCCCGGCCGCGACCGCGTCTCCGCCGCAGGGCCCGGCGCCGACCGACCAGCGCCTGCTGCACTGGCCGACCCGCGGCCCGCTGGCCGGTGATACCGGCGAACGTGCGGCGGTGCTGCGCGACCTCGAGACGTTCGCCCGCGGCGACCTGTCGACGTACCTGAACCTGCGGCTGCGGCCGCCGAGCGAGGCGCCCACCCACGTCCTGTGGCTGGGGCCGGCGTACCCGGAGCCGCTGCCGGTGCGGCTCGGGCCGGTGGCCGTCGTGCAGCAGTGGAACGGCGAGCCGGTGCTGCTGGTCCTGGAGAAGCGGGTCGGGCACTACCACCTGCTCGGCGAGGGTCTCGGCCGCTACGGCCGACCCGCGACCGCGCGGCACCTCGACCTGCTGTGGATGCCGTGGGAGTGCAGCTGGCCTACCGTCTCCTGCCCGCGACGGTTCGCCGGCCTGCTGCTCGCGGCTCCGGGAACCGAGCGGATCCAGCTCGGCAGCGTGCCGGCCGAGTACCCGCTGAACCCCGACAAGGCCGACTGGCAGGACCTCCCGACGGACGACGGATATGCGGTCCTCACCGTCTCGCCGGATATACTCAAGATCGATCGGATGCTCGAACGGATCGACCTGGTCCGGATCGACGGCGTGCTGACGTCGCGTGCGCTGTGGTCCTCGGACGGTTCGATGAAGCCGTGACCCGGCCGCCCTGCCGGGTACGTGCTTCGGCGCGTTGAGACTATCGGGTTGGGACCCGCGGTTAGGCTCCGTCGCGTGACTGCCCGGACCTCAGCGCGCGGCGGCGCGACCAGGGCGGCGTACCGGTCGGGGCGGCCGCCCCGGCGGCGGCGCCGCCCCGGCGGGCCGTTGGCACCGGTCGGCCGGGCGCTGTCCGGCGGCTGGCTGCTGCTCGCGCGCGGGGCCGGCGGTGCCGCCCGCGCGGTCGGGCGGCAGGCAGCGACGGCGCGGCTCGACCCGGCCCACCGCCGCGACGGGTTCGGGCTGGCCGTCGTCGCGGTCGCGGTCGTCGCCGGCGTCGCGCTCTGGTCGTCCGGCGGCGGACCGGTCGGCCGGGTCGTGCACGACCTGCTGCGCGGCGGCTTCGGGACGCTCGCGGTGGTGCTGCCGGTGCTGTTGCTGGCCGCCGGGCTGCACCTGCTCCGGCAGCTGCCCAAGCCCGAGGAGCGTGGTCGGGTCGGCGTCGGCTGGGCCGCGCTCGCGCTCGCCGCAACCGGCCTGCTCCACCTCGGCAACGGCCGGCCGGCCGACCGCGCCGGCCGGGACGGCGCCGGCGGGCTGCTCGGCGCGTGGGTCGCCGGCCCGCTGCAGCGCGGGGTCGGCACCGCGCTGGCCGTGCTGCTGCTGGTGCTGGTGCTGTTCTTCGGCCTGCTGGTGGTGACCAAGACCCCGGTGAACCGGATCCCGCACCGGATCCGGGTGGTGCGCGACCGGCTGCTGCGCCGCCCGCCGCCCGAGGCGGGGCCGGACGAGTCGGACGAGCCGCCGACCGAGGAGCTCACCGAGGAGCTCACCGAGGAGCTGACCGGCCCGCCGGTACGGCTGCGCCGCCCGTCCCGCCGCCGCCAGGGCTCCCTGCCCGACCCCGACCCGTACGACGTGGACGCCGCCGCGGCGACCGCCGCCGCGGCGGAGGCGCCGACCTCACGCGGCCGCCGCAAGCTGCCCGCGGACCCGGAGCTGCCGCCCGTCACCCGGCCGGTGCAGCTCAGCCTGACCGGCGAGACCGACTACACGCTGCCGTCCTCGACCCTGCTCGCCGGCGGCACCCCGCCGAAGGCGAAGACCAAGGCCAACGACGCGGTGATCTCCGCCCTCCAGCAGGTGTTCCTCGAGTTCGGGGTGGACGCCGCGGTCACCGGCTTCACCCGCGGCCCGACCGTCACCCGCTACGAGGTGGAGCTCGGCCCCGCGGTGAAGGTCGAGCGGATCACCCAGCTGTCCCGCAACATCGCGTACGCGGTGAAGTCCGCGGACGTGCGGATCCTGTCGCCGATCCCGGGGAAGTCGGCGGTCGGCGTCGAGATCCCGAACACCGACCGCGAGCTGGTCAGCCTCGGCGACGTGCTGCGCAGCGGCAGCGCCACCCGCGACCACCACCCGATGATCGTCGGGCTGGGCAAGGACATCGAGGGCGGCTTCGTGGTGGCCAACCTGGCCAAGATGCCGCACATCCTCATCGCCGGCGCGACCGGCGCCGGCAAGTCGTCGTGCATCAACGCGCTGATCGTCTCGATCCTGGTCCGGGCCACCCCGGACGAGGTGCGGATGGTGCTGATCGACCCCAAGCGGGTCGAGCTGACCTCGTACGAGGGCGTGCCGCACCTGGTGACGCCGATCATCACCAGCCCGAAGAAGGCGGCCGACGCGCTGCAGTGGGTCGTCCGCGAGATGGACATGCGCTACGAGGACCTGGCCGCGGCCGGGGTCCGGCACATCGACGACTTCAACCGCAGGGTGCGCGACGGCGAGATCACCGCGCCGCCGGGCAGCGAGCGCCACTACAAGCCCTACCCGTACCTGCTGGTGATCGTCGACGAGCTGGCCGACCTGATGATGATCGCGCCGCGCGACGTGGAGGACTCGGTCGTCCGGATCACCCAGCTCGCCCGGGCCGCCGGCATCCACCTGGTGCTGGCGACCCAGCGACCGTCCGTCGACGTGGTGACCGGCCTGATCAAGGCCAACGTCCCGGCCCGGCTGGCGTTCTCCACCTCAAGCCTGGCCGACTCCCGGGTCATCCTCGACCAGCCCGGCGCGGAGAAGCTGATCGGCCAGGGCGACGGGCTGTTCCTGCCGATGGGAGCGAGCAAGCCGCAGCGGATCCAGGGCGCGTACGTGCCGGAGAAGGAGATCAGCGCGGTCGTCGCGCACTGCAAGGAGCAGCTGCAGCCGGTCTACCGGGACGACGTCACCGCGCCGCAGGCCAGCGAGCGGAAGATCGACGAGGACATCGGCGACGACCTCGACCTGCTGCTCCAGGCGGCGGAGCTGGTGGTCTCCACCCAGTTCGGCTCGACCTCGATGCTGCAGCGCAAGCTGCGGGTCGGGTTCGCCAAGGCCGGCCGGTTGATGGACCTGATGGAGAGCCGCGGCGTGGTCGGGCCGTCCGAGGGCTCGAAGGCCCGCGACGTGCTGGTCAAGCCGGACGAGCTGGAGGGCCTGCTGGTCACCTTGCGCGGTGAGTGACGATCTGGCGTGGCTGCCCGGCTCGGTCGACGACCCGCTCCTCGACGAGGTGCACCGGGTCGTCGAGGCGGTCATGCGGCTGGGCGGCGCGGTCGGCTGGGTGGACGTCCCGGACCGGCCGGAGACCGCCGCGTGGCTGGCCGGGATCGCCGCCGAGGTCGCCGCCGGCCGGACCCGGATGGCGTTGCTGGCCGTGGACGGCCGGGTCGAGGCGCTGGGCCGGTGGACCCGGTACGCGAAGGAGACCGTCGCGGTCAACGGGGAGGTGCTGCAGGTGATGGTGCACCCGGACGCCCGCGGCCGGGCGCTGGCCCGGCGGCTGGTGACCGCGCTGGTCGACGACGCCCGGGCGCGGCGGGTGGAGACGCTCACCCTCGACGTGCGCGGCAACAACCACGCCGCGATGGCCCTGTACGAGTCGCTCGGCTTCGAGACGTACGGGCGGCTGCCCGACTTCGTCGCGGTCGGCGACGAGCGGTGGGACCGGGTGCTCTACCGACTCGACCTGCGTACCGCCGACTGGCCCTTACGGCGGCACGGCGCCCGGCCGGTCGGAGCAGGCGCGTCCGTCGCACGTTCACCGAAACGCCTGGCGGATCAATAGCCGGACAGGCGACGCCCGATCTAGACTGAGTCAGGATCGCCCTGCTCGGTTCCTGCCGATCCTTCCCCGGGAGGTCCTTCTCGTGGCCGACGACGCTCGCCCGCTTGGCGCCGCGCTCGCGGCTGCGCGGCGCGACCGTGGCCTCTCCGTGGAGGACGTGTCCGCCGCGACCCGCATCCGCCCGGCGATCGTCAGGTCCATCGAGGCCGACGAGTTCGACGCCTGCGGCGGCGCCGCGTACGCGCGCGGTCACCTGCGCTCGATCGCCCAGTTCGTCGGCACCGACCCGCGGCCGCTGGTCGAGGAGTTCGACCGCCGGTTCCACCAGCCGGTGCCGGCCCTGCGCACCGCGCCGCTCGGCTCGTTCGAGCCGCCACGGGACGCCGGACGGGCCGGCCGGCAGGCGCCGCGGTGGGCGCCGGTCGCGGCCGGCGTACTGGTCGTCGTCGTGTTGTTCCTCGGCGCGAGCTGGATCATCGGCCGCAGCCAGAACGACAGCAGCGCGTCCGACGTCCCGGTCGTCGCCGCGACCAGCGCCCCCGCGACGTCGGCGGCGCCGCGGCCGACCCCGACCACGCCGAGCCCGCGCCCGCCGGTCTACAAGGGCGTGGTGCTGCGGCTGCAGGCCAGCGGCGGGGAGAGCTGGGTGTCGGTCCGCTCCAGCACCGGCACGGAGATCTACCAGGGCGTGCTCACCGACGGGATGGCAAAGGAGTTCCGCGACGACACGAAGCTGTCGGTGCGATTCGGCAACTCGATCGCGGTGCAGGTCACCCAGAACGGCAAGAACCTGGGCTCGCCGCAGTGCCAGCGGCACGTCTGTACGGTCGCGTTCGGCCTGCCCAGCGCCGGCTGACCGGCTGTGCGCGGCGGTGCCGCTAGTAGGCTCGTCCGCGTGTCCCATTCCCGTCGTGCTGCGCTGGTGACCCTCGGCTGTGCCCGGAACGAGGTCGACTCCGAGGAACTCGCCGGGCGGTTGACCGCGGACGGGTGGGAGCTCACCGAGGACGACGACGCGGCCGTGGTGCTGGTCAACACCTGTGCGTTCGTGGCCAGCGCGAAGAAGGACTCGATCGACACGCTGCTGGCCGCGGCCGACGGCGACCGCAAGGTCGTCGCGGTCGGCTGCCTGGCCGAGCGGTACGGCGCGGAGCTGGCCGACAGCATGCCGGAGGCGGCCGCCGTGCTCGGCTTCGACTCGTACGGGGAGATCGGCGCGCGGCTCGACGACGTGCTCGCCGCCCGCCCGTTGGTGCCGCACAGCCCGCGTGACCGGCGCACGCTGCTGCCGATCACGCCGGTCGAGCGGCAGGGGCACGCGGTGTCGGTGCCTGGGCACGCGTCCGCGGCGGAGGTGCCGGGCTGGACCCCGCCGGTGCTGCGCCGCCGGCTCGGCGACTCGCCGGTCGCCCCGCTCAAGCTGGCCTCCGGCTGCGACCGGCGCTGCGCGTTCTGCGCGATCCCGTCCTTCCGCGGCGCGTTCGTCTCCCGGCCCGCCGACGAGCTGCTGGCCGAGGCCTCCTGGCTCGCCTCGCAGGGCGTCCGCGAGCTGGTCCTGGTCAGCGAGAACTCCACCTCGTACGGGAAGGACCTCGGCGACCTGCGGCTGCTGGAGCGGCTGCTGCCGGAGCTGGCCGCGGTGCCCGGCATCGTCCGGGTCCGGCTGTCCTACCTGCAGCCGGCCGAGACCCGGCCGTCCCTGGTCGAGGCGCTGGCCGGCACGCCCGGGGTCGCGCCCTACTACGACCTGTCGTTCCAGCACTCCAGCGAGGCGGTGCTGCGGCGGATGCGCCGGTTCGGCGACACCGACCGGTTCCTCGCGCTGCTCGACCAGGTGCGGGCGCTGGCCCCGGCGGCCGGCGTGCGCTCCAACGTGATCGTCGGGTTCCCCGGCGAGACCAGGGCCGACGTGGCCGAGCTGACCCGGTTCCTCACCGCGGCCCGGCTGGACGCGATCGGCGTGTTC
>DATBFW010000088.1:0-34960 GCA_036558285.1 Mycobacteriales bacterium
GAGCTAGAAACCCTCCGCGGCGCGTGAGCCAGCCCCTCGGCCCCACCCCTCCGCCCCCGCCGCCGGCCGAGGCCCCTCCTCCGCCCCACCCGGCCGACCCGGCCGACCCGGGCGACCCGGGAGACCCGGTCGACCCAGCCGACCCGGCCGACGCGGGAGACGCGGGAGACGCGGGAGACGCGGGAGACGCGGGAGACGCGGGAGACGCGGGAGACGCGGGAGACCCGGGAGACCCGGGAGACCCGGTCGACGCCGCCGACTGGGGGGACTCGGCCGATCCAGCCGGCGTTCCGGCTGGCCGCGGCGTTCCGGCTGGCCGCGGCGTTCCGGCTGGCCGCGGCGTTCCGGCTGGAGCGGGTGGCGTGGCCGGTGTGGCTGACGCTGGCCACTCGGCTGCCGCCCACACTCCGGTGGCACCGGCGGGTCCGTGGGACGGCGCGATGCGGCGGGCGCTGGAGGTTGCTGCCTCGGCCGTGCGGACCGGAGACGTGCCGGTCGGGGCGGTCGTGCTGGATCCGGGCGGTGAGGTGATCGCGTCCGCGGCGAACGCGCGGGAACGGGACGGGGATCCGACCGCACACGCCGAGGTGCTGGCGCTGCGGGCGGCGGCCAGCGCACTCGGCAGCTGGCGCCTGACCGGCTGCACCCTGGTCGTGACGCTCGAGCCGTGCACGATGTGCGCCGGCGCGCTGGTCCTGGCCCGCGTCGCCCGTCTCGTCTACGGCGCCGACGACCCGAAGGCCGGCGCGGTCGGCTCACTGTGGGACGTGGTCCGCGACCGCCGCCTCAACTCCCGCCCCGAGGTGGTCCGCGGCATCTTCGCCGACGAGTCCGCCGAGCTCCTCCGCACGTTCTTCACCGCCCACCGGCCCAGCTGACCCGTCGCGTACACTCTGCCGCGGTGGAGTCGCCTAGTGGCCGAGGGCGCACGCCTCGAAAGCGTGTGAAGTGAAAGCTTCCGTGGGTTCAAATCCCACCTCCACCGCCACCTGACCAGACTGCCGGGCCGCGCGCGACCAACGCGGCCCGGCGTCCCTGTCTGCGGTGGGCTAAAGGTGAGTAGCGGCCTGAGGCGACCTAGGTATGGATTGCTCACGCCGGATCCCGCGCCCCGCGCCTACCGTCGGGCAGCGACGAGCGGGAGGGGGCCCCATGTCGACATCCACATCGGACCTGGATCCGTACGTGCTCGGCGCCGCCGACCAGGAGCAGCAGCGCCTGATCTTGCAGTCCGACGCGTACGAGCCGGCGACCGAGGACGCGCTCCGCCGCGCCGGCGTCGGACCCGGCATGGACGTGCTGGACGTGGCGACCGGGCCCGGCGGGGTGGCGCTGATCGCCGCCCGGCTGGTGGGGGCGCGCGGGCGGGTGACCGCGGTGGACCGGTCCGCGCAGATGGTCACGCTCGCCCGCCGGCGGGTCGCCGCCGCCGGATACGGGACGGACCGGGTCCGGGTCGAGCAGGCTGACCTGACGGCCTGGACGCCGCCGCAGACCTACGACGCCGTGGTCGGGCGGCTGATCCTCATGCATCTGGAGGACCCGGTCGGCGTGCTGCGCCGGCTCGCCGCCGCGGTGCGGCCGGGCGGCGTGCTGGTGATGGCCGACTTCGTCATGTCGGCGTCCCGCCAGCAGCCGCCCGGACCGCAGTTCACCGCCGGCATCCAGCGGATCCTCGACACGTTCCAGGCCGTCGGTCGACCGACCGACTTCGGGCTGGAGGTGCCCAGCCTCTACCGGGCCGCGGGCCTTCCCAGCCCGCAGATGGCTCTCGGCGGCGTGGTGGAATACGGCGCCGACGGGGTCACGTACGCGATGCTTGCGGAGGTCACCAGGACCCTGCTGCCGGTGATGGAACGCACCGGAATCGTGCATCCAGGCAGGGTGGTCGCCAGCCGGCTCGAGGCCGATCTGCGGGCCGAAGCCACCGCGCTCGACGCGACGGCCCTCCCGCCGCTGCTCGTCACGGCCTGGTCCCGCCTCTGATGGGCCGCGAGGGGCCGAACGGCGCCCGGCGTTCGTCACCTCGACCGTGTCCGACGTCCTCGGCTCGCCGGCGCGGTCGTTCCGCCAGTGGGCCGCCGATCACGCCGCCGCGTTCGGGGATGGCCCGAGCCCGCGGCTTCTATAGTTCCCGCGTGGCCTTCGAGGTCGAGGCGGATGCGTATTCGGCGTTCATGGGGCGGTATTCGGAGCCGCTCGCGGACCTGTTCGTGCAGTGGGCCGCCGTCGGTCCCGGGCGGCATGCGCTCGACGTCGGCTGCGGGCCGGGGGCGCTGACCGCGCGGCTGGTCGAGCGGCTGGGCGCCGCACGGGTGATCGCGGTCGACCCGTCGGCGTCGTTCGTGGTGGCGGCGCGGCGCCGGTGCCCGGGCGTGGTCGTCCACCAGGCGGCGGCCGAGCGGCTGCCGCTGCCCGACGGCAGCGTCGATGCGGCGCTGGCCCAGCTCGTCGTGCACTTCATGACCGACCCGGTGGCCGGGCTGGCCGAGATGGGTCGGGTGACCCGGTCGGGCGGGATGGTCGCTGCCAGCGTCTGGGACTTCGCGGGTGGCGGCGACCCGCTCGCCACGTTCTGGTCCGCGGTACGGGACCTCGATCCGGCCGCGGAGGACGAGTCCGGCCTGCCCGGCACCGGCGAGGGGCACCTGGTCGAGCTGTTCGTGGCGGCGGGGCTCGACGCGGTGGAGCCGGGGAAGCTCACGGTGACCGTCCCGTACGCGTCCTTCGACGAGTGGTGGCACCCGTACACGCTCGGCGTCGGGCCGGCCGGTGACTACGTGGCCACCCTGGAGCCGCCCGCCCGGGACGCGCTGGAGGCCCACTGCCGCGAACGGCTCCCGGACGGCCCGTTCGAGATCCATGCCGCCGCCTGGGCGGCCCGCGCCCGGGCCACGTGACCGACTTCGCCGGCGCCAAGGGCGGCGACCGGTGGCTGGCCGACCTGCCGGCGACCATCGCCGCGCTGGAACGCCGGTGGGGGATCACGGTCGGCGAGCGGCTCGCCGGCGGCACCTCCTCGTACGTCGCGACCGCGGTCACGGCGACCGGCGAGCCGGCGGTGGTCAAGATCTCCGTGCCGGTCGTCGCCTTCGACCGCGAGGTACGGACGCTGCGCGCCGCCGGCGGCCGCGGATACGTCCGCCTGGTCGCCGCGGACCTCGACCGCTACGCCGCCCTGCTGGAGCCGCTCGGCGGCTCGCTCGCCGACTCCGGCTTGCCGCCGGAGCGCCAGCTGGCCGTGCTGGCCGACCTGTTCCCGCTGGCCTGGGCGGTCCCACGCGACGATCTCGCGCCGACCGACAAGGCGGCCGCGCTGGCCGAGTTCGTCGGCACCGCCGATCGGTCCGCCGTCGTCGACGAGGCGCTCCGGTGCGCCGAACGTCGTTCCGCCGCGTACGACCCAGACCGCTGCGTGGTCGTGCACGGTGACGCGGCAGCGGCCAACGTGCTGCGAAGGCCCGGCGACGGTTGGGTGTTCGTCGACCCGGACGGGTTCGTCGGCGACCCGGCGTACGACCGGGGCGTGGCGATCCGGGACTGGTGCGCAGAACTGCTCGCCGCCGCGGATCCCCGCACGCTGCTGCGCTCGTACTGCGACGTGCTCGGGGGTGATCCCGACGCCACCTGGGACTGGGGCTTCCTGGAGCGGGTCTCCACCGGCCTCTACCTCGTCTCGCTCGGCGGCGACGGCGCCCCCCACCTCGACTCGGCGGCGGCACTGCTCGCCTAGGCTGGACCAGTGGCTCCGGTCGTCGCGGTTGCGAGTGGGAAGGGCGGCGTCGGCAAGACCAGCGTCGCCGTCGCGCTGGCCCGGGAGCTGGTCCGGCGCGGCCGGAAGACCGGCCTGCTCGACGCCGACCTACACGGTCCGGATGTGCCGCGCATGCTCGGCATTCGCCGTGACCGCACAGCCCGCAGCGTGACACTGACCGCGGTCAAGGGCGCGCGGAACGCCGAGCTGGAGGCGGTCGAGGTCGACGGGCTCAAGGTCGCGTCGGTGGGGTTCCTGCTCGGCGGCCAGCAGGGGCTGACGATGACCGGGCAGTTCGCCGAGCTGATGCTCGGCCGGCTGGTCAAGCAAACGGTGTGGGGCGAGATCGACGTGCTCATCGCCGACCTCCCGCCCGGCACCGGCGAGGTGCAGCAGGGGCTGGTCGCACTGTCCGACGACGTGAGCGCGATCCTCGTGGTGACTCCCGCCGAGGTGTCGCATCTGGACACGAGCCGTGCGATCGCCGTGCTCCGGCAGGCCGACGTGCCACTGCTCGGCGGCGTCGAGAACATGGCGTACGTCCTCTGCCCGCACTGCGGCGAGCGCACCACGCTGCACACGCCGGCCCCAGAGGACCGCACGATCTGGGCACTCGGCGTACCCAAGCTCGCCGGCATCCCGTTCCGGACCGACGCCGTGGTCACTCCGGAGGACGTGGGGCCGCTCGCCGACGCGGTCGAAGCCCAGCTCGGCGGCTGATCCCGACACGGAACGTGGTCATTGCCCTGGATGGGGAAATGTTGACCCGACTTCGCAGCGTGGCCGCACGACGGTGGTCGGCCTGACCGTGCCGGCGTCGCCGACCGGCCGGAACGCCGGCCTGACAAGCGGTCGTCCCTCCTGGGTCCGGCCAGTTCAGCGGGCTTGCCGGCGAACTCGTGACGGCGGCCCACCGGCACCCATCCTAGGTATACCAAACGGACCAACTTTGGGGGGGTTGACGCTTTCTCTCCTTGGTATTTACTCTCTGTGCACAAGCTGTCTCCTGCCGGCACCGGGTCCTGCCCGGTGCCGCGCTCGCGATCAAGGAAATTCGATGACCCAAGGTGACCACGTCGGGGAAACGCGGTCCGCGTACCAGCCGGGTGATGCCGTCTGGGTCTTCGTGCTCGGCGCCTGGCAACCCGCGGTCGTGATCGACATGGTCGACTCCGGCCGGGTGCTGGCCCGCTACCAGCGCGTCGACGGCAAGCTGGCCGAGCGCGCGTTCCCGCGCTCGTCCGTGGTCGAGTCCGACGCCCTCTGAAGACCCGGAAGGGTCGGGCTCAGAGCGCGGGTTCGAGGTCGAGCCAGCGGGCCAGGTCGTCGATCTCGTCGCGTACCTCGCTGGTCATGCGCTTGCTGAACGGGACGTCCTCGTGGATCGCGTCGACCCGGAGCACGCCGGCCTTGCGCTCGGCGGTGGCGTCGACCTTCCCGACCAGCTGGTCGCCGTGCAGGATCGGCAGCGCGAAGTAGCCCCAGCGCCGCTTGGCCACCGGTTTGTACATCTCCAGCGCGTAGTCGAACTCGAACAGCTCGACCATCCGCTTGCGGTCGTGCACCAGCCGGTCGAACGGCGACAGCAGCGCGGTGCGGCCCTCGAACGGCTGGCCGAGTTGTGCCGGGTCGACTCGCCAGCCGCCGCGGACGCCCTCGACGGTGGCCGGCTCACCGACCTCACCGACGTCCAGCGGCTCGACCGGGCACTCGGGCCCGCGAGCGCGGGCGATGCCGAGCGCGCTCAGCCGGCGCTCGTTGCGGATCCGGCTCGCCTCGTCGGCAGGAATGATCGGGTCGTCGGGATAGACGCGGCTGGCCAGATCCCACAGCCGGTCGCCGCCGATCCGCCCGGAGACCGCGACTTCGCCGCGCAGCACCATCATTTCCAGCAGCTGCGTGACGTTGCGGTCGTTGGTCCAGCCGCTCGACTTCCACGGCCGTACGCAGGTGTCGGGCAGATCGCGGGACGGCAGCGGCCCGGACGCGGTGAGCCGCTCGATGATGTCGCGCCGGCAGCCGTCGTTGTCCCGTACCCAGTCGCGGCGCGAGGCGCGCCAGCCCATCTGCTCGCCCGGCTTCGCGGTGTCCCAGGTCGCCATGTCCGCCCGGTAGAGCGCGATGTCCTCGGCCGGCCGGATCATCGCCCGCAACTCGATCAGGTCGCGCTTGTCCAGGGCTCCGTCCAGTTCCACCGGCGAGTACGCGGAGCCGAGCCGGCTCCAGGCGACGAGGTCGACGTTCGGCGCGACCGCGGACGTCGGGTCGATCTGCAGCAGGGTCAGCCCCCGCACCACGTCCCGCAGCCCGTCCGGCCGCGCGCGGTCCAGCAGCTGCGCCCGCACGGCGATCCGCCGAGCGTCGACCCGGGAGAGCTCGTGCGCCGTCACGCCCCGAGGCTATGCGACCAGTAACCCGCGCACATCGTCGGATGGCGACTGTTCCGGCGCGGGCTGCTCGATCGCGCACTCTTCGGTCTGGAGCGGTATCGGGGTGCGGCCCGGCGGAGTTCACTGACGGCATGCAGGTGCGGCTGCTCGGGCCGGTGGATGTGCTGGTGGACGGCACGGCTCGGCCGGTGCGCGGGCTGCGGCGCATCGCGGTGCTGGCGATGCTGGCCCTGCACCCGGGCGAGATCGTGAGCACCGACCGGCTGGTCGACGCGGTCTGGGGGGACGATCCGCCGCCGACGGCGCTGAACACCGTGCAGAGCCACGTGTCCCACCTCCGGCAGGTGCTTGGCAGCAGGTCGGCGATCGGCAGCCGACCGCCGGGCTACCTGCTCGACATCGGCGCCGAGGGCACCGACGTGCAGGTCGCCGAACGCCTGATCAGGGCGGCCGGCGCGGCGGCGGATCCGGCCGACCGGGCGCGGGACCTGCGGGTGGCGCTCGCGCTCTGGCGGGGCCAACCGCTGGCGAATCTCGCCGCGCTCGCCGGGCGGCCCTGGCTGGACGAGCACACCGAGCGGTTGCGCCGGCTCTGGCTGCAGGCCACCCGGGCGCAGTTCGAGGCCCGGTTGGCGCTCGGCGAGCACGCCGAGCTCGTGCCGGAGCTGTACCGGCTGACCGAGGCCCACCCGTACGACGAGCAGTTGCACGCGCAGCTGATGCTCGCCCTCTACCGCGGCGGCAGGCAGGCAGACGCGCTCGCGGCGTACCGCCGGCTGCAGCACGCCCTCCGGGACGAGCTGGGCATCGACCCCGGGCAGCCGCTGCGCGACCTGCACGCGGCGGTCCTCCGCCAGGACGCGGCCCTCGATCCGGGGCCGCCGGTCGGCCAACCACCGGCTCGCGCATCCACGTCGCCGTCGACCCCCGCCCAGCTCCCTTCGGCGACCCCGGGGTTCGTCGGTCGGGGTCCGGAGCTCGCCGCGCTCGACGCGGCGCTGGGCTCGACCGCCCGAGGCGTAGTCGTGATCTCGGCGATCGCGGGCACCGCCGGGGTGGGCAAGACCGCGCTGGCCGTGCAGTGGTCGCACCGGGTCGCCGACCGGTTCCCCGACGGCCAGCTGTACGTGAACCTGCGCGGCTACGATCCCGGGCAGCCGATGAGCGCTGCGGACGCGCTGGCCGGGTTCCTCACCGGGCTCGGCGCGGCCGACCAGGACGTTCCGGCGGACCTCGAGCAGCGGGCCGCCCGCTACCGGACCGAGCTCTCCGGCCGCCGGATGCTCGTCGTGCTCGACAACGCCGCCTCGGTGGAGCAGGTTCGGCCGCTGCTGCCCGGCACGCCGACTGCGCTGGTGCTGGTGACCAGCCGGGACAGCCTGGCCGGGCTGGTCGCCCTGCACGGCGCCCGCCGGCTCGAGCTGGACCTGCTGCCGCCTTCGGACGCCAACGCCCTGCTGCGCGACCTGATCGGCGCCCGCGTGGATGCCGAGCCGGAGGCGGTCGACACGCTCGCCCGGCAGTGCGGGCGGCTGCCGTTGGCGTTGCGGGTCGCGGCCGAGCTGGCCGCCTCCAGGCCGGCGACGCCGTTGTCGGAGCTGGTCGCCGAACTGGCCGACCATCGGCTGGACCTCCTCGAAGGCGGCGGGGACCCCCGGGCGGCGGTACGGGCGGTGTTCTCCTGGTCGATCTGCCATCTGCCGGTCGAGGCGGCACGGGTGTTCCGCCTGTTCGGCCTGCATCCCGGTGAGCACGCCGACGCATACGCGGTGGCGGCGCTGGCCGGTATCGGCCTGCCCGCGGCCCGCCGCGCGCTCGACCTGCTGACCCGCGCGCATCTGGTCCACCTGGTCGGACTCGGCCGGTACGGCATGCACGACCTGCTGCGTGCGTACGCGGCCGACCAGGCCGCCACGGAGCACACCGCGTCCGAGCGGCAGGCGGCGCTGACCCGGCTGTTCGACTACTACCTCGCCGGCGCGGCGACCGCGATGGACACGCTGCACCCGGCCGAGCGGCACCGCCGGCCGCGCGTCGCGCGGCCGAGCACGCCGGTTCCCGACCTGAGCAACCCGGACACCGCCCGGGCGTGGCTCGACGGCGAGCGGTCGACCTTGGTCGCGGTGGCCGGGTACGCCGCGACGCGGCAGCTGCCCGGGTACGCGGTGCGGTTGTCGGTGCTCCTGTTCCGCTACCTCGACGGCGGCCACTACGCCGACGGTGCGGCGCTGCACGGGCACGCTGTGCACGCCGCCCAGCAGATCGGCGACCGGTCCGGTGAGGCGCAGGCGACGCTCGGGCTGGGTGGTGTCTGCATGCAGCTGGGCCAGCACGACGCGGCCGCTGGCCACTTCGAGCATGCGCTGACGTTGTCGCGTGCGGCCGGCGACCGATCCGGTGAGGCCCGCGCGCTGGGCAACCTCGGGGCGGTGCACCTGCTGGCCTGCCGCTACCAGGCCGCCGCCGGATACCACCGGCGGGCGTTGGTGCTGCTGCGGCAGCTCGGCGACCTGGTGGGCGAGGCACGGACGCTGACGTACCTCGGCAGTGTGGACTGCCAGCAGGGCCGGTACGGGCAGGCCGCCGACCACCTCCGGCAGGCGCTGGCGGTGTTCAAGCAGGTGGGTGACCCGTCCGGGAGCGCCTGGGCACTGAAGATCCTCGGTGAGGTCGAGGCGCGGCTCGGCGAGCTCGGGCCCGCCATGGAGCACCACCGCGAGGCGCTGGCCCTGGACCGGCAGCTCGGCAATCCGGCGGGCGAGGCGTGGGCGCTGACCAACATCGGCAGCGTGCACCGCCGGGCCGGCCGGCCGGACCAGGCCACCCGGCAGCACCGGCAGGCGCTCGACATGTTCCGGCTCGCCGGTGAGCGGTACGGCGAGGCTACGGCGCTCAACGGACTCGGTGAGGCCGCGAGCGCCGCCGGTCACGTCGACGAGGCGCTCGCCCATCACGCTGCCGCGCTGATCGCCGCCGCCGACTGCGGCGGCCGCGACGAGGAGGCACGGGCCAACGCCGGCCTCGCCGAGGCGTATCGAGCTCGCGCGGACCAGACACAGGCCGACGAGCACCTGCGGCGCGCACTGGACCTGTACGAGGAGCTGGACTCGGCCGAGGGGGAGCAGCTTCGGGCGCGCCTGGCAGCGTCCGGCCAGCCGGCCCGCCACGCTGCGGGAAACCGGCTGGCCGGACACCGGCGGCCTATGCCGCCGGGCGGAAGACCCACATCGTGGGCTGGCCGTTGACCGCCGGGCCGGCCGCGTACAGCCGTCCGTTGACGATCACCGGTGTGGTCATGAAGCCGTCGAAGAACGTGGTGGTGGCCTGGAAGATCGGCGAGCAGACCACGTCGCCGCAGCCGCGGGCGTCGAAGCCGCCGATCTTGCCGGTGTTCTGGGTGTAGTAGACGACCCCGCCCGCCACCGACGGAGATGCGGTCGTGCCGGACGAGGCGTCCAGGCCGCCGAGCCAGAGGAAGCCGCAGACCGGCTGGCCGCAGCCGTTCGCGTCGAACGCGTAGACGAAGCCGTCCGCGCTGGCGTAGAGCACGCCGTTGGCGACCGTCATGGTCGACACGATCGCGTCGAAGTCGGCCGGGTGGGCGATGAACAGGGGCTGGCAGTTCAGCGTGCCGCAGCCGGCGGCCGGGAACGCGTACACCGTGCTCGCCTTCCCGTCCGGTGCTTGGAAGTCGACGCTGGCGAAGTAGACCTTGTCGCCGCTCAGCGTCGGTCCGACGCGCTGGATCACCCCGGAGCCCGTGTCCGACCCGGCCACCGGGGCGCTGGCCCAGACGGGCGGGCACGTCGCTTGTCCGCACCCGGCGGCCCGGAAGGCGACCAGCCGCTCGGCGGAGGTGACGTACACCAGCCCGTTGCCTACCGCGGGCGATGCCTCGGCCGACGACTTCGCGTTGGCAGTCCACAGTGGACTGCACGTCGGCCGGCCACACCCTGCGGCCGTGAACGCGAGCAGCCGGCCGTCGCTGGCGACGATGTAGAGCACGCCGCCGGAGACGGTCGGCGAGGACCCGTTGTTGGGCACCGGGGCCGTCCACAGCGGACGGCAGGTCGGCCGGTTGCCGCAGCCGGTGGCCTTGAACGCGTAGAGCGTGCCAAGGCCGTTGTCGGGCGAGCCGGCCGAGGAGATGAACACCAGGCCGCCGGCGACCGCCGGCGTGGTGAACGCGCCGTTGGCGAGCTTCGCCGTCCACAGTGGATCACAGTTCGCCGCGCCGCAGCCGTTCGCCGGCAGGGCAAGCAGGAAGCCGTCGTCCGTGCCGACGTAGGCGACCGACCCGACGACCGCCGGCGAGGATTGCGAGATCGCGTCCTTCTCCGGGTCGCCCGGGCCGGCCGCGACATAGTCGACACCGAGACTGCCCACGGTGTCACGGGTGATGACCGTCTCGTTCGGGTTGAACCCGGTGTGCCGTGCATCGTGGCCGAACTGGGGCCAGCTCGCCAGCGCGGCGGCGGACGCCGACCCGGGCGCGGCCATCAGCCCGAGCGCGACGAGAGCGGCGACCATCAGCAGCGGCGCCGCCCGGCCCGCAGTCCTGCGACTCCACCTCGGACGCCCGAGGTGGACGTGTCTGTTCATGTGCTTCCCCCTCCAACGTGGTCCGTGCACCGGAGCACCGTGCACGGAGCCGCTGGAACGGGGCTGAAGCGGCGCTGACACGTGTAATTGCTTGGCACGCGGCGGGGCGCGCTCGGATGATCCACGGTGTCGCCGTGGAAAGGACACCGTCGTGACCGTTGCCGAGCCGGAGGTCCGGGTGGCGGCCGGGGTCCTGCGTGGCCGGCTGGACTCGGGTCTGGCGGTCTTCAAGGGCATCCCGTTCGCCGAGCCGCCGCAGCGGTTCGCCGCACCCGGGCCGGTCGAGGCGTGGGACGGCGCACGGGACGCCCTGTCGTACGGGCCGCCGCCCCCGCAGTCCAGCCTGCTCGGGACGGAGGCGGTGACCGAGTCCGCCAAGGGCTGGCTGACGGTCAACGTGTGGACCCCCGATCCGGCCGCGAGCCTCCCGGTCATGGTGTGGATCCAGGGCGGCGGCTATCTGTTCGGCACGGCCGGCCGGCCCGAGTACGACGGCGGCCGGCTGGCGCGGGACGGCGGCGTCGTCGTAGTCACGTTCAACTACCGGGTGGGCATCGAGGGCTTCGCCCAGATCCCCGGAGCACCCGCGAACCGCGGCCTGCTCGACCAGCTCGCCGCGCTGGAGTGGGTACGGGAGAACATCAGCGGGTTCGGCGGCGACCCCGACCGGGTCACGGTGTTCGGCCAGTCGGCCGGCGGCGGGTCGGTGGCCGCACTGCTGGCCATGCCGCGGGCCGCCGGCCTGTTCCGCCGCGCGATCGTGCAGAGCATGCCGGTCGTGTTCGTCACGCCGGAGCTGGCCGCCGACGTCGCCGGCGTTCTCGCCGCCGAGCTGGGCCTGACACCCGGCGAGCTGGCCGGGGTGCCGCCGGGCGAGCTGCCGGCGGCCGCCGACACGGTCATGGCGAAGATCGACGGGTACGCGGACCGGTGGGGCGTGGTCGCGCACCGCAGGGTCCCGCTGGGACCGGTCGTCGACGGCGTCACGCTCCCGACGGATCCCTGGCGGGCGCTCGCCGGCGGTGCCGCTCGGGACGTCGACCTGATCGCCGGGCACGTGCACGACGAGCAGCGGCTGTTCTCCCTGCTCGAGGGCACCCTCGGCCAGATCACCGAGGAGCAGGCGACGACCGCGCTCGACCTGTTCGCGCCCGGCCCGGACGGCGCCGCCAGATACCGCGCGGCCGGCGGCAGCCCGGAGGAGCTGTACGACCTGGTCAACTCGGACTGGCTGTTCCGGATGCCGTCGCTGCACCTCGCCGAGGCGCACACCGGCCGTACGTACGTGTACGAGCTGACCTGGCCCGCGCCGGGTCTGGGTGGCGTCCTGGGCGCCTGCCACGGACTCGACGTGCCGCTCGTGCTCGGCAACCTCACCAGCGGCCAGCCGGCGATGCTGATCGGCGACGCCGTGGCCGAGGCGGAGGTCGTGTCGGCGCAGATGCGCGGCGCGTGGACGAGGTTCGCCGTCGACGGGGACCCCGGCTGGCCCTCGTACGACCGCGACAACCGGTTGACCCGGGTCTTCGACACCGAGCCGGCGGTCGTCCCGTACCCGGAAGAGGTCTCGCGCCAAATCTGGCAGCACCACGTCTTCTCGGCCCTGCCGCTGCTGGGGAGCGGAGGATAGAGGGATTCGAACCCTTGAGGGGTTGCCCCAACACGCTTTCCCACTCTGCTGGACGCTGTCCGTGCGGGTCCGTCGCATAAGGGCCGGCGGCAGGAGGGACGTCCACAACGGACCGAGGGGCGTGAACCCGCGGCGGGTCGACCAGACCCTCAGGAGGGCTGACCGTCGTGCTCGCGTCGGAGCCGCGACCGGGCGTTCACGAGCAGTCCGGCGCCGCATACCAGGAAGAGGACCGCGGAACTCGCGAGGAGCCACGCTTCCGTGCCGTCGAGGACAACGACGGCGACGACCAGGACGACGACGCCCAGGATGGCGATGGCCATCCCGAGCGAGCGTTCGGTGCCGGCGGTCATGAGGAGCCCACCATGGTCAGTCGCCTCCTCCGCTCGTCGGCGCCACTCTATCGGTGATTGCGTCGTTCCTCCGGATCCAGTCGCGCACCTGGCGCCGCGGCTACGGCGCGCAGCCGCGGCTGGGCGCGGCTGGGCGGGGGCAGCGCGTTCCGGTGCCCTGTCGCGCGGTCATCTCCTGCCCGATCAGGCAGCGTACGTGCTGGTCAGGGGCGCGGAGGATAAGGGAATCGAACCTTGAGGGGTTGTCCCCAACACGCTTTCCAACTCTGCTCGGCGCCGTCCGTAGCTGTCCGCCACGCCTACTGGTGGGCGGTCGCGCCCTTCCACGCCTTCATCTTCGGCAGCATGGTGCGCGACATCGCGGATGCGGCGGTCGCGGCGGCCCCTCAGTAGCCGGCGCTGTGCGAGGGTTCTCATCGCCCCTCCGGAACCGGCTGGGTCGGGCCGTTCTACTGCCGTGCGCGGGCGTCGTGGCTGGACCTGGTGGGTGGCGGCAGCTGCTCCGCCTCGGTGACCGGATCCGCGGTGAGCAGTCGGGTGCCGACCGGCAGTGCCATCGTATGGACGGCACCCGCGCCCGCCAGCGCGAGTGGGACGATGCTTGCGAGTCGCGAGAGGTCCTCGGTCAATCCAGCGAACCGTTCCGGCGTCGTTGCGGCGAGGACGACCAGGTCGGCCGAGGTGTCGACGGCGGTGTTGATCAGCTCCTCCAGTGGGGTGTCCGCACCGAGGTAGCCGACGCGCCAGCCGTTGCGGTTCAGCGCGATGCCGAACACCATTAGTCCGAGGTCATGCCGCTCGCCGGGTGGGCAGGCGAGAACCGCCCGTGGTCCATGGCCGTGACCCCAACCGCGGGCCAGGCTGGCCAGCCGCCCGCGGAGCAGGTTGCTGGCGAAGTGTTCTTGGGCGACGGTGACTGACCCCCGCGCCCACCGCTCCCCCAACTCCTGCAGGTACGGCATCACCACGTCCCGCAGCACGGTCTCGACCGTGAAGTCGGACAGCAGCCGGTCGAGCACCGCCTGCGCGGCCGGCTCGTCGAGCTCATCCAGGGCCAGCGCGAGAGCGCCGGCCCTGTCGGCCAGGCCTTCGTGACGTTCGACTGCCACGGATGCTGATCCGCCGGCGGTGGAGGCAGCGCCGGCCCTATCCGCGCCGAGCGCGGCCCGGGCGGCCTCGGCCGCGGACAGACCGCGGGCGAGGTGGTCCTGCATGCGGCGGACCCGGCTCTCGTCGGCCTCCGAGTAGAGCCGGAATCCGCCCGCTGATCGCACCGGCTTCAGCAGGCCGTACCGGCGCTCCCAGGCACGCAGGACGTGGTCGCTGACGCCCACTCGACGGCTGAGCTCACCGATCCGCAGCAGACCGTCCCCTGGCTCTGTGCCCACGCCCAACACTCTACAGCTTTTGAACAGACCCTTGACAAGCGTCCCGGGATCGCCTCTACTTTGGCCAAGAGCTAGACGAACCCTAGACGGAGGTAAGACAGGTGAACAAGCTACGCGGCTTCGCCGCCGCCGCCGCCGTGATCGCCGGCGTCACTCTCGTGGCCGGCTGCGCCGGCAGCGACACAGCCAGCCAAGCCGGCAGCGGCACCACCGGCGCCAGCCCGAGCGGAAGCCCGAGTGCGACCGCCGGCCCTGCCGAGGCTGCCGGCCCCTTCGGTCCCAGCTGCCCGAAGCTGCCTGCCAGCGGACCGGGAAGTGCGGCCGCCCTGGCTTCCGAGCCCGTCGCAACCGCCGCCGCCCAGACGCCGGCGCTGTCCACCCTCGTCACCGCCGTGACCAGCGCCGGGCTCGCCGACACGCTGAACGGCGCCGGTGCGATCACCCTGTTCGCCCCGACCAACGACGCATTCTCGAAGATTCCGAAGGCCACCCTCGCGAAGGTCCTCGCCGACAAGAAGACGCTGTCGGAGATCCTGACCTACCACGTGGTCGGAGAGCGTCGTGCCCCGACCGAGCTCGCTGCCGGCACCCTCCCCACGCTGGAGGGCGGCAGCGTCGCCATCGAGAAGACCGGCGACGCCTACACCGTGAACGACGCCCGCGTCCTGTGCGGCAACCTCCAGACCCGCAACGCCACCGTGTACCTCATCGACACCGTGCTCATGCCGACCGCCTGATAATCAGCGGGATACCCCGGCGGTTGCGGCGGACCGGCAGGCAATGTGGCCTGCCGGTCCGCCGCCGGTCAGCGCATCCCTGCCGACCGCGGCTGCCACCGATACCCGATCTGCCGCGTCGTCGGTCCCATCCGGCCGAGCTGGCCGGCCGCGACCTGGGGCGCCGCCGTGACCGGCTCGTTCCTCGCCGGCGGCGGTCGACCGTCCGCTCGCTCAAGACCAAGTCGGCGGCGATGGCCCTCGTGCTCAGCCGGCGGCAATCAGGCGCAGCACGTCCAGCTCACGGGGATGTTGGTGTCGGGCAGGTAGAGCTGCTTGGAGCTCCAGCCGGCACGGTCGGGCGAGATACGGAACAGGCCCCCGCGGTCGGCGTCGAGGATCGACGCGGAGACGCTCGGCGAGTCGAGACCAGTCGATCGTCCCGTCGATGCCGAGAAGTGCGACGGTGTGCACGTCGCCGATCGGGCCCGCCGTCAGGGGCGTGCCTACGGAGCCATTCGTGCACCATCCGCCCGCCCCTGTATCGACATGCCACCACCACCTACACCGGTACCGTTGGCACGGCGCTCCTCTTGCGCACAGAGCCGACCAGGCACCGGTGGGACAGCCGCCAATTGAGACTGCCAATTGAGACTGTCAATTGAGACGGACTGAGACGGAGAGCCGGCACAGAACGACGGCGGGGCGGGAGCGGAGGATAAGGGATTCGAACCCTTGAGGGGTTGCCCCCAACACGCTTTCCAAGCGTGCGCCCTAGGCCACTAGGCGAATCCTCCGGCCGGGAGTCTACCGGGCGGTGGGGTGGCCGACGGGCCGGGTAGGGTGGTGGCCGACCCCTCGTGCGGCGTCCACCTCGTGAACCTCCCCAGGGCCGGAAGGCAGCAAGGATAAGCGAGCTCTGACGGGTGCGCGGGGGGTCCCTTCGCTCCTGTCCGGACAGGTCAGGCCGTCGGGGCCGGGGTCGGGGCGTGCCACTGCGGGACCAGCCGGGACAGCTGGGCGCTGGTCGCGCCGACGGCCTCGAAGCCGGGGCGGACGCGGCGGAGGTATTCGTCCGGGTCGCCGGTCTCGGTCATCACCTCGGCCGCCGCGGTGACCGCGGGGTCGAGCGAGTGGCCGGCGGCGGCCAGCGCATACGCCCAGCGGAGGGTGGCCTCGGCGAGCAGCAGCGGGCCGGCCCCGACCGCGCGGGCCCGGCGGACGGCGCCCTCCCAGGTCTCCGGCCGGGTCGGCTGGATCGCGACGGTGTCCGGCAGCGGGTCGGAGCGCACGTCGCCGGGGGTGCGGGGCGGCAGCGCCGCCGCGTCGAGGGCCCAGCGGGCGGCGGACTCGCGGGCCGGCGGGTCGTCGCGCAGCTCGGCGCAGGCGGCCACCGCGGACAGCCAGCGGGTCCGGCGCGGTCCGTCCCGCTCCGCGGCCCGGTTGAGGTCCGCCACCGCCGACGCCCAGGTGTCGTCGTCCACGGGACCGGCGAGCGCCAGCGGGGTCAGCCCGCGCACACCGTCGGCGTATCCCTCGGGTGGGCGGACGGCGATGCCGGCCAGGTCGACGGGTACGGCGCGGGTGAGTGCGGCGAGGGCCCGGGACCGGTGGGCGGTGGCGCGGGCGACCGCGCGGTGCCGCCAGCGCGCGAGTTGGGGCGCGAACGGGTAGGTGGCGGAGCGGGTGCGCAGCCAGATGCGGTTGGCCGCCGCCAGGTCGGCGTTCGCCCGCCGCACCTGGACCAGCGCGTCCTCCAGCCGGCGCACGCTGCCCAGCGCCGAGCGCCGGCCGGCCGCGTGCAGCAACCGCTCGAACCGCCGGCCTTCGACCAGGCAGAGCCCGGCGATCACGAGCATCAGCGCCAGCAGGACCACCGCGGTCGCCACCGACAGCGCCGGCGGCCGGACCGTGAACGTCCACACGGCCAGCACGACCACGCCCACGCACGCCCCGACCACCACCGCGGCCGCGTACCGCCAGCCCGAGTCGCGGCCGGCCGCGGTCACGTCCGCGTACCAGCGCAGCTCGTCCTCGAGCCGCCGTCCGGGGCCGGCGCCCGGCTCCAACCGGCGGTCCCCGTCGCGCAGCTCCCGCAGCGCCTCCCGGTATGCAGAGTGCAGCCGGAGCGCGCTCCCCGCGCTCAGCACCGCCGCGGCGAGCAACAACGCGCCCATTCCCACGAGCGCACTGACGACCACGGCTCCAGCGTGGCAGACCATGATCTCCACCGCTAGAACGGGTGTTCGGCCACCGTCGTACCGGAGCACTAGAGTCGCGGCGTGGCTCTCGCGCTCTACCGGAAATACCGTCCGGCCACCTTCGCCGAGGTGGTCGGCCAGGAGCACGTGACCGAGCCGCTGATGCAGGCACTGGCCAGCGGCCGGATCAACCATGCGTACCTGTTCTCCGGTCCGCGTGGCTGCGGCAAGACCTCCAGTGCCCGGATCCTGGCCCGGTCGCTCAACTGCGAGACCCGCGGCCCGACACCAGACCCGTGCGGCAAGTGCGACTCGTGCGTCGCGCTCGCCCCGGACGGCCCGGGCAGCCTCGACGTGATCGAGATCGACGCGGCGTCGCACGGTGGCGTCGACGACGCCCGCGACCTGCGCGAGCGGGCCTTCTTCGCGCCAGTGAGCTCGCGCTACAAGATCTACATCGTCGACGAGGCGCACATGGTCAGCACGCAGGGCTTCAACGCCCTGCTCAAGCTCGTCGAGGAGCCGCCGGAGTTCCTCGTCTTCGTGTTCGCGACGACCGAGCCGGAGAAGGTGCTGACCACGATCCGGTCGCGGACGCACCACTACCCGTTCCGGCTGATCCCGCCGGGCGTGTTGCGCGGCCTGCTGTCCTCGATCTGCACGGCGGAGGGGATCGCGGTCGAGCCGACCGTGCTGCCGCTGGTGGTCCGGGCCGGCGGCGGGTCGGCGCGGGACGCGCTGTCCGTGCTCGACCAGCTCATCGCCGGGTCCGGGCCGGAGGGCGTGACCTACGCGCACGCGATCGGGCTGCTCGGCGTCACCGACGGCGCGCTGCTCGACGAGATGGTCGACGCGCTCGCGGCCGGCGACTCGGCAGCGGTGTACGAGACGGTCGACCGGGTCGTCGAGGCCGGGCACGACCCGCGCCGGTTCGCCACCGACCTGCTGGAGCGGCTGCGGGATCTGGTCGTGCTCGACGCGGTGCCGGACGCGAACGCCAAGGGCCTCATCGACTACCCGCCCGACGAGGTCGAGCGGATGACCGACCAGGCCGCCCGGCTCGGGACGGCGACGCTGTCCCGGATGGCGGACATCGTGCACACCGGGCTGATCGAGATGCGCGGGACGACGTCGCCGCGACTGCTGCTGGAGCTGGTGTCGGCGCGGATGCTGCTGCCGTCGGCGGCGGCCGACGGGGGAGCGCTGCTGCAGCGGCTGGAGCGGATGGAGCGCCGGCTCTCGGTGAGCGGCGGCACGGCCGAGCCCGCCCCGGCGCCGGTACGGGAGGCGCCGGTTCGGGAGGCGCCGGTACGGGAGGCGCCGGTTCGGGAGGCGCCGGTTCGGGAGGCGCCGGTGCGCGACGCACCGCCGGCCGCCGGGACGGCGACCGCCGACGAGGAGACCCCGGCGCCGCGACCGACCCACTCCCAGCAGGACAAGCCCGAGCCGGACCGCCCGGTGCGGTCCGAACCCGCGCCGGCACCACACACTCCGGTCGGGGAGCTGGACGCCGCCGCCGTCCGGCGGATCTGGCCCGAGGTGCTCGACAGCGTCAAGCGCCGCCGGCGGACCGCGCACGCCCTGCTGATGAACGTCTCCGTGCAGTCCGTCGACAACGGCGTCCTCACGCTGAGCATCTCGTCGATCCCGCTGTCCCGCCTGCTCGCCCAGGACGCGAACACCGAGGTGGTCCGCAGCGCGCTGAAGGATGTGCTCGGCGTCGACTGGCGGATCGCCGTGCTGGTCGACGGCGGCGGCGGTCCGGCCGGCGGCGCGCTGTCCGGCGGCCCCTCGGGCGCCGCCGCACCCGCGCTGGACGACGACCCCCGCGACGACGAGCCGTCTCCGCCGACCGCGGGCGGCCCGCCGGCGAGGGTCGACCCCGAGGAGGCCGCGATCTCGCTGCTGCAGTCCACCCTCGGCGCCAAGCGCATGGACGGCTGAGTCAGACCCGAGCCAGGCTGCGGGTCAGGAACTCCAGCAGCAGCTGGTTGACCGCCTCCGGGCGATCGAGCTGCATCCAGTGCCCGGCGTCGTCCACCCGGGCGTACGTCCACGGACCGGCCAGGTACGAGCCGGACGCGATCATCGGCTCTTCGAGCAGGAACCGGTCCCGGCTCGACCAGAGCCCGAGCACCGGCGCGGTGATCGGCGGCAGCGCCGGCGGCGGCGCGACCAGCCACGCCGGCGGCAGCGAGTCCCGGTAGATCCCGAGCGCCGCGGTCAGCGCGCCCGGCGCGGCCAGCCGGGCGATCACCGCGTCGGCGTCGGGGTGGGCCGACCAGGCCCTGAGGTTCGCGAACTCGTCGGCCGACAGCCACTGCTCGGCCACGCCGTCGAACTGGAACAGCAGCATGTACCAGGACTTCTCGCGCTGGGCGAGGCCGGCCCGGGCGAACGCGGCCGGATGCCCGACGGACAGTGCCGCGAGGCTGCTGACCCGGTCCGGCGCGACCGCGGCGAGCCGCCAGCCCAGCGCCGCTCCCCAGTCGTGCCCGACCACGTGCGCCTCCGCCACCCCGAGCCGGTCCAGCATGCCGAGCACGTCCCCGATGTGCTCGCCGAGGCCGTACGAGCCGGGCTTGTCCGAGGCACCGAAGCCGCGCAGGTCCGGGGCGATCGTCCGGAAGCCGGCCGCGGTGAGCGCGGCCACCTGGTGCCGCCACAGCTCGTGCGAGTCGGGGAAGCCGTGCAGCAGCAGCACCGCCGGCCCGCTGCCGGCCACGGCCACCTCCAGCCCGACGCCGTCGACGTCGATCCGCATCACCGGCTCCTCTCCACGGCGGCGAGCAGCTCGGCCCGGTCCGCGCCGGGGGCGTAGTGCGGCCGGCCCAGGTAGCGGGCCACCTGCCCGAGGACGCCGGGATCGCTGAACACCTCGCCCGGCAGCGCCAACGCGGACGCGATCATGGCCAGCGCCCGCGCCACCACCGGGTCCTCCCGCCCGCCGGCGCCCAGCGCACGGGTCATCGCCCAGGCCGGGTCCGCCGGCTCGTACGGCTCCCCGGCGACAGCGGCCTCGATCTCGGCCAGCCGGTGCCGGTCGAAGGACAGGGTCGAGTCCAGGTACGGCGCGACCGTGGCCGCGGTCTCCGCGGCGAACCGCAGCACCAGCGCGTCCGGGTCGGCGGTGCCCTCCTTGGCCACGACGTCCCGCAGCACGCAGGCGTGCAGGGCGCCGATCGAGGCACCGCGGCCGAGCGACGGGTTGGTGCAGGCCCACGCGTCGCCGACGGCGACCAGCCCGGTGACCACCGGCGCCGAGTCGACGACCAGCTGCCGCTGCCGGTCCTCGATGCCGGCCATCACCGAGATCCCGGTGATCGGCTCGGCGTCGATCCACCCCGCGGTGGCCGGATAGCAGCGCATCGCCGCCTCCCAGCACGGCACGTGGCGCAGATCCCGCAGCGCCCGATCGCGCGCACTGGTGGTGATGCCGACGCCCCAGGTGCCGTTGTCCGCCGGCAGCGTGAGCAGCGACACCGACTCGTTGTGGCTGAGCATCGAGTCCAGCCCGGCCGGCAGGGCGCCGCGGTAGTGCCGCCCGTAGTAGATGAACCCGCTGTCGGCCCGCTCGTCCAGCGGAGCCCGGCCGCCGGTGTCGGCGATCCAGCGGGTGACGGACGAGCGCCGGCCGCCGGCGTCCACGACCAGCGAGGCCCGCACGTCGCCGGTGTCGGTGCGGACCCCGACCACCTGCGGCACAGCGCCGCCGTCCGAGGTCAGCAGCCCGGTCACCGCCACCCCGCGGCGGATCTGCAGTCCGGGGCAGCCGGCCGCCGCGGCCGCCACCGCCGCCTCGAGCACCGGCCGGCGCGCGGTGACCAGCGCGAACCGCTCGTCGCCCGGCTGCCAGCCGCCGGTCTGCGCAACCGGGCGGTGGTGCAGCGCGTTGTGGTCGAGCCCGCCGGCCGCCCGCAGCGCGTCGAGCACGGCGGGCAGCTCGGCCTCCATCACCTCCCGCCAGCGCGGCAGCATCAGGTGCAGCTGGCGGAACTGGGCGACACCGGCGCGGTCCCAGCCGGTCCAGGCCGACGCCGCCGGCGCCTCGGCCGGCGGTTCGGCGGCGTCCCGCTCCAGCACGGTCACGTCGTGGCCGTCCCGGGCGAGCAGCATCGCGGTGGTCAGGCCGGTCAGCCCGGCCCCGAGGACGAGGATCTCTGCCATGCCGCGGACCGTGGCCCCATCCGCTGCTCACCTACCAGGCCAGAACCTGCTCAGTCGGTGCCCACTTCGGTGCCCACCTCGACCGCCCAGAGCAGGTCGACCAGCCGGGCCGTGGCCCGGGCCAGGTAGCGCCGGTACGTGCTGAACGGCAGGCCGAGCACCTCGGCCGCCGCTTCCTGGCTCGGCGTCGCGCACAGGTACGTCCGGTCGAGCACCCGGCGCAGCGGGTCGCCCTTCGACTCCTCGCCGAGCCGGGCGATCCCGGCCAGCAGCGACGCCCGCAGGTCCGGACCCAGCGCTGTGCCGGCCAGTGGACTGGCGGCCAGCCGGTCCGGCCGGTTCACGTCACGCAGCGCGGCCCGGACCGCCTCCTCGAACGCCTCCCGTCCGATCGGCGCCGGCCGGAGCAGCTCGGCCGGGGGTGGGCCGGTCTCGCCGGTCAGCTCGCGCCGCCCGGTCAGCTCGAGGAACTCCGCCAGCGGCAGCCGCCGCCGGTCCCACCCGTACACGGTCACGTCGCCGGCGCCGAATGGCACCCTGGCCAGCACGCCGAAGCTGAGGTACTCGAAGAACGGGCGCCAGAAGTCCTCGTAGGCCCCGGTGACGACGGTCCAGGCGACCGGCCGGGACAGCCACTCGACCAGCGAGGACACCGACCCGGCGAGCACGGCCAGCGCGTCCCGCCCGTACGTGCCGCGGTTGCCGATGGCCCGACAGATCCCGACCCGCTCGCCCGGGCGCAGCGGCGACCGGCGCGCGATCGCGTCCAGCACGGCCCGGACGACGGGATCCTCCGGGACCGGGTTGTCCTCCGGCGACACGTAGACGTGCAGGGCGAAGGCCTCCACCCCGGTCTCGGAGCGGGCCGCGTACAGGCCGTCGGGCTGCGCGTCGATCCACCGGCGGTAGATCTCGGCGGCCTCCGGTCCCTCGCCGGCGGCCGCCAGCTCGAGCACGCCGGCCCGGTCGCCCGGTGCGGCCAGGACCATGGCCAGCACGCCCGACTCGCGCAGCTGCCTGGCCTCCGGCTCGAGCGGGCTGTGCTTGTGCAGCAGCATCAGCTCGATCGCGTCCCGGTGCCGGGACAGTGAGGTCGGGTCGAGCAGCCGGCCCACCGCGTACTGGCGGATCGTGCGGTGCAGGGCCACGTACGCGTCCGGGTTGCGCTGGGCGAACTCGGCGTCGAAGACGTCCCGGACCAGGTCGTGCGGGTAGAGCCCGTCCCCGGAGCGGCCGACGAACGGCCGCGCCGCCAGCCAGGCCCACACCTCCGGCGCCCGCGGGCCGACCGTGGCGGCGAGCAGGTCCTCGGTGGTCCGGTACGCGTGCGCGCAGGTGGCCAGCCCGGTGCGGTGGTCGGCGTCCGGCACCTCGCGGACCAGCACCCGGCACAGCTCGGCGACCAGCTGGGGCAACTGGTCCAGCCGGGTCGGCACCGCACCGCCGGCGCAGGTCTCGGCGAGCAACGTCAGCGTCAGCGGGTGCCCGCGGCCGAGCGCGGCGAGCCGGCCGCGCTCGTCCTCGGGGACACCGAGCCGGGCGAGCAGCTCGGTGCTGTCCGCCGGCGGCAGCACCGCCAGGTCGAGCCGGCGCAGCAGCAGCCGCCAGCCCGGGTCGGCCGACCAGCCCGGGTCCGGCGGCTCCCGCCCGGCCAGCACGACCACCGAGTCGGCCGGCAGCGACGGCAGCAGGTGCTCGCGGAACCACCGGTCCAGCCGGGTGAGCAGCTCGTACCCGTCGACCAGCAGCACCGGCCCCGGACTGTCCGGGAGCGAGGCGACCGCGCGCGCCACGTCCTCGATCGAGCCGCCGAGATCCCGCCCGTGCAGCAGCAGCGCCGGTCGCTGCGCCTGCACCGCGCGGCGGCGCAGTTCGTCCAGCAGCGTGGACTTGCCGATCCCGCCGGCGCCGTGCACGAACAGCACCCTCGCCGGGTCCGTCCCGGCCAGCACGGCGTCGAACGACCGGAGCTCCGGAGCACGCCCGACGAATCCTCGGCGGCGGGCGTCGTCGAGGACGGCGGAGAGGGTCGGGCCCATCGCTCGTGCTCCTCGCAGGTACGCCGATCGTGCTAGCGGATCGCCAGGAAGGCAAGGATGCCGGTGGCCAGGGCGGCGGCGACCCGCTGCCGCCCGGCCGCCGAGGTCTGCAATGCCGCGTCGGAGCGGTTGGCCATGTTGCCGGCCTCGACCATCACCGTCGGGCGGTCGGACAGGGTCAGCCCGGCCAGGTCGTCCCGGACGTCGAGCCCGTCGCCGCCGCCGATGTAGGTCGCGTACCGAAGCCCGCTGCCGGCGAGCATCGCCTTGCGCACGGCCAGCGCGAGCGCGGTGCTCGCCGCCTCGTCGCCGACCGGCCGGGCCGCCTCGATCACGTGGAAGCCGGTCCCGCTGGCCGGCCCGCCGTCGGCGTGCACCGAGACGACCGCGTCGGCCTTGACCGCGTTGCCGAACCGGCCGCGCACGTCGACGCACGGCCCGACCCCGTGGTCGCTGGACCGGGTCAGCCGTACGTCGATGCCGCGGGCGGCCAGCAGCGACCGGAGCCGGAGGGCGACGTCCCAGGTGAAGCTGTGCTCGGCGTACCCGGCCGTGGTCTGGGCGCCGATCTCGTTGCACGGCTTGCGTTCTCCGTGGCCGGCGTCGACCAGCCGGGTCACCTCGCCGAGGTGGCCGATGTTGCCGCCGTTGTGGCCGGGGTCGATGACCACCACCGGCCGGCGCGGCGGCGGGCTGGTCCGGGCGGCGGCCGGCGAGGTGGTCGGGCGCGGCACGGGCGGGGTGCCGGTCGGCGCGATCGTGGCGGCCTCGGGGGCGGGGGTCGGCGCGGCCGTGCTCGGCGGCGGCGCCGCGACCGGCGAGGACGGCGTCCCGGCCGCGGTGACGGCGCCGCCCGAACCGCACCCGGCGGCGAGCAGCGCGAGAACCGCCGCCGCCGGCAACCACCGGCGCCGGCGACCGCTCGGTACGCCGTGCATCCGCACAGCCTGCCAGTTCACGCAACGTCGTACCCGACGGTTAGGCTCGGATCGACCAGCAGCCGAGCCCAGGAGACCCACGTGCGACCCGGTGGCCAGCCCAACATGCAGCAGCTGATGAAGCAGGCGCAGAAGATGCAGCAGGAGCTGCTCGCGGCCCAGCAGGAGCTGGCGGACACCGAGGTGACCGGGTCCGCCGGCGGCGGCCTGGTGACCGCGGTGGTGACCGGCGCCAGCGAGCTGAAGAGCATCACGATCGACCCGAGCGTGGTCGACCCGGACGACGTCGAGACGCTGCAGGACCTGGTCGTCGCCGCGATCCGGGACGCCAACCGGGCCGCCCAGGACCTGGCCGGGCAGCGGATGGGGCCGCTCACCCAGGGCATGGGTGGTCTCGGCCTGCCCGGGATGTAGGGGAAGCGTGTACGAGGGCGCGGTCCAGGATCTGATCGACGAGCTCGGCCGGCTGCCGGGCATCGGTCCGAAGAGCGCGCAGCGGATCGCCTTCCACCTGCTCGCCGCCGAGCCGGCCGACGTGGGCCGGCTGGCCGCGGCGCTGCAGCGGGTGAAGGACGAGGTCAAGTTCTGCACGACCTGCGGCAACGTGGCCGAGGCGGAGCAGTGCCGGATCTGCCTCGACCCGCGCCGCGACGAGACGGTGATCTGCGTCGTCGAGGAGCCGAAGGACGTCGTGGCGATCGAGCGGACCCGCGAGTTCCGCGGCCGCTACCACGTGCTCGGCGGCGCGATCAGCCCGATCGAGGGGATCGGCCCGGACGACCTGCGGGTGCGCGAGCTGCTGCAGCGGCTGCAGGACGGCACGATCACCGAGCTGATCCTGGCCACCGACCCCAACCTCGAGGGCGAGGCCACCGCGACCTACCTGGCCCGGCTGATCAAGCCGATGGGCCTGCGGGTGACCCGGCTGGCCAGCGGGCTGCCGGTCGGCGGCGACCTCGAGTATGCCGACGAGGTCACGTTGGGCCGCGCGTTCTCCGGGCGTCGCCTGCTCGACGTCTGAGCGATCTTGTGCTTGCGCGGTGAACCAACTCTCCGCCGCAGCCGTGTTGCGGGCGGGGATCGCAGTCACCGGGCTCACCGACCGCGGCGACTGACCACCGCCGTGCCGGCGTTGCTGCGATCCCCTGCGACGCCGGCGTGCCCCCGCCGGTTGGCCGCCCGCTTCACCCACGACTCACGGCGGGCGAGCCGGCCGCGGTGCCCCTGGTCTTCCCCCGAGGCCACGGGCACCGCGGTTCGTCAGCCCGGCTGCTCCGCCTGCCAGGTCTGCCCGCCGTCGTACGAGAGCTCGACCGTCCCGGGCGTCGACGGCAGCCCGAGCAGCACCCGGCTGCCGCTGAGGTAGCCGGGCGTCCCGGGCAGCGCGGTGAACCGGTCGTCCTGACCGAGCCGCCAGGCCTTGCCGTTGCCGTCCCCGACCAGCAGGCCGCGGGCGTCGACCACGGCCGAGTACGCCGAGTTCGGCCCGTCCGGCGGGGTGATCCGGCGCCAGTCGCCGTCCGGCCCGTCGATCCGGCGCACGTCCGGCAGGTCGTTCGGCCGGCGCCCGACCAGGTAAGCGCCGCCGCCCGGGACCGACGCCAGCACGATCGGGTCGGTCAGCACCATCCCGGCCGCGAGCGGGATCGTCCGCCAGGTGCGGCCGCGGTCCGCGCTCACCGCGGTCAGGCCGCCGCCCGGCCCGACCTGGGCCACCCAGAGCACGTTGCCCTCGACCCGGGCCAGCCGCAGGCCGAAGCCGGACAGCGCCGGCTGCGACCGCAGCGGCCGCAGCTCGCCGGTGGTCAGGTCGACGGCGGTCACCGCGTCGGCGCAGGTCGGGCACAGCTCCGAGGCGAGCACGGCACCGGCCGGCAGCGCATCCACCGGCGGACCCGTACGCAGGTGGACGTTCTGCACGGTGTCGCCGCCGTCGTCGGAGACCTGCATGCTGGTGCCGGCCGTGAGCAGCACGTGGTCATCCGGCGTGGCCCGCATGGTCACGTCCAGGCCGGTGGTCGTGGTGCCGGTGAAGTGCACCGGTGTCGATGCCCAGCCCGGGACGACGAGGTCCCTGCGGTACACCCGGTAGTCGCAGTCGTGCAGGATCCGGGTGCCGCACTCGGCGACCAGCGCGTACGCGTAGCGGGCGCCGGCCGCCACCGAGACCACGATCGGCTGGGCGTCCTGGTCGGGCGCGCCGGCCGGGGTGGCGGCCGCGGTCGGCACGGCCGGCGACGGCAACCCCGAGCCGCCGGTGCTGTGCAGCAGCGCCGGCACCCCGAGGGCCAGCGCGAGCACGACCCCGGCGATCAGCCATCGGCGGGAGGGCGGCGGCGGGCCGTCCGGGCCGCTGCTGAGCACATCCGGCCCGGCCATGATTCGAGGTTAACCGCGCGCGGGCCGTCCGGCTCAGGCCGGAAGCACGAGAACTGTCCAGGCAGCCTGGTGGTCGTGCCGGATGAGCAGGTGACCGCCGTCCGCGGTGATCGCCGCGACCGTGCTGCCGCCGCGGCGCAGCACCGCCGGGATCAGCGGCGGGTCGCCGACCGCACCGCCCGGCAGCTGGAAGTTCACCGACCGGCCGGTGTCGTACACGACCTGGCCGCCGGCCGACCCGTCGGCCAGCAGGATCCCGCCGTTGGGCTCGCCGACCGCGGTGGTGAACTTCGGCGTCGAGCCGATCGAGCGGGAGTAGTCCACCAGCCGGGTCCAGGACCGGCCGGCGGCCCGCCAGACCTGCACCACGCCCGGCTCGCCAGCCGGCAGCGTCCGGGTGACGACCAGAAAGGTGCTGCCGCCGGTGCCGGCGACGAGCGCCAGCTCGGGCGTCCGGTACGGCACCCGCACCACGGTCGTGCGCCGCCAGCTGCGGCCGGCGTCGGTGCTGCTGGCCACGACCAGCGCGGTGCCCTGCCGGGCCGCGGCGTAGAGGGTGTGGCCGACCGTGACCACCGACCGGACGTCCGGCATCGGCTGGGTGCGCAGCGGGTGCCGCTCGCCGCGAGCCGGGTCGAACACCCCGACCCCGCCGTCGCCAAGGTCGGCGACCAGCCCGGCCGGCACCGCGGCGACCGGGGCGCCGGTGCGGCCGGACCGCGGGGTGAACGTGCGCCCGCCGTCCCGGCTCACGTACGCCCCCGGCCGGGTGCCGTCGAGCACGGTCAGGTACCGGCCGCTGACCAGCAGCCGGCCCGGCGACACCGAGCTCGCCGGCACCGTCATCCGGGTGCTCGACCAGTGCGCGCCGTCCCAGACGAGCAGCCGGTAGCCGCACCGGCCGATGCAGAAGCCGGCCAGCGCGTACACCCGGCCGCCGGCGACCGCGGCGTCGTAGAGGTAGTAGCTCGGCGGCCGGATCACCGGCGCCTGCAGCGGGACGGTGGGCGGCCGGGGCGTCGGGGCGACCGGCTCGCCGGACGAGCGGGCGGCCAGCACCACCGCCAGCCCGATCAGCAGGACGATCGGGAGGATCCAGCCCCGGCCCCGCAGCGCAACCTTGGACGGCGACCGGGCGGACCCGGACTCGAGCAGGTCGCGCCCGGCCACCTCCTCATGGTCGCAGCCCGGGGCCGCCGGGACCATGCCCAAACCGGACGGCCCCGGCAGAGACGGCCTAGTCTCGGGCCACCCGGGCGACCGCGTTGAGGACCGCGTGCAGCGAGGCGGTGACGATGTTCTCGTCCACCGCGACGCCCCACAGGATCCGGTTGCCGATCTGCAGTTCGAGGTACGCCGCGGCCCGGGCGTCGCCGCCGGCCGACAGCGCGTGCTCGGCGTAGTCGAGCACCCGTACCTCCCAGCCGAGCGGGGCCAGCCCGGCGGTGAACGCGGCGATCGGGCCGTTGCCCTGCCCGGTCACCATGCGCGGCTCGCCGTCCACCGTCACGTCCGCGGTCACCCGCACCGAACCGTCCACAGTGGACGACTCGTGCCGGAGCAGCCGGACCGGCCCCGGGGTGAGGTATTCGGCCGAGAAGATCGACCAGAGCTGATCCGGCGCGACCTCGCCGCCCTCCGAGTCGGTGTGCTTCTGCACAACCTGGGAGAACTCGATCTGCAGCCGGCGCGGCAGGTCGAGGGCGTGCTCGGTCTTCATCAGGTAGGCGACGCCGCCCTTGCCGGACTGCGAGTTGACCCGGATGACCGCCTCGTACGACCGGCCGACGTCCTTCGGGTCGATCGGCAGGTACGGCACCGCCCACGGGTAGTCCGAAGTGGACACTCCGGCGGCCGCGGCGTCCCGGTCAAGGGCCTCGAAGCCCTTCTTGATCGCGTCCTGGTGCGAGCCGGAGAACGCCGTGTAGACCAGGTCGCCGCCGTACGGGTGGCGCTCGTGCACCGGCAGTTGGTTGCAGTATTCAACGGTCCGGCGGATCTCGTCGATGTCGGAGAAGTCGATCATCGGGTCGACGCCCTGGGAGAACAGGTTCATCCCGAGCGTCACCAGGTCCACGTTGCCGGTGCGCTCGCCGTTGCCGAACAGCGTGCCCTCGACCCGGTCGGCGCCGGCCATCACGCCCAGCTCGGCCGCGGCGACCGCGGTGCCCCGGTCGTTGTGCGGGTGCAGGGACAGCAGGACCGCGTCCCGGCGCGGCATGTTCCGCGACATCCACTCGATCGAGTCCGCGTACACGTTCGGGGTGGCCATCTCGACCGTCGCCGGCAGGTTGATCACCGCCGGCCAGTCCGGCGTGGGCTGCCAGACGTCCAGCACGGCGGAGCAGACCTCGAGCGCGTAGTCCAGCTCGGTGCCGGTGTACGACTCGGGCGAGTATTCGAACCGGACCTCGGTGTCGCCCATCGACTCTGCCAGCTTCAGGCAGAGCCGGGCGGCGTCGGTCGCGATCGCGGTGATGCCGGCCTTGTCCAGACCGAAGACCACCCGGCGCTGCAGCGTGGAGGTCGAGTTGTAGAGGTGCACGATCGCCCGCGGCGCACCGGCGATCGACTCGTACGTCCGCTCGATCAGCGGCTCCCGGGCCTGGGTGAGCACCTGGATCGTCACGTCGTCCGGGATCAGGTCCTGCTCGATGATCTCCCGGACGAAGTCGAAGTCGGTCTGGCTGGCGGACGGGAAGCCGACCTCGATCTCCTTGTATCCCAGGCGGACGAGCAGGTCGAACATGCGCCGCTTGCGGGCCGGCGTCATCGGGTCGATCAACGCCTGGTTGCCGTCGCGGAGGTCGACCGAGCACCACAGCGGTGCCCGCTCGATCCGCTTCGCCGGCCAGCTGCGGTCGGGCAGCTCGATCGGTGTGAACGGTTGGTAGCGCCGGAACGGCAGGCCGGACGGCGTCTGCACCGGCGGCTGGTAGTCGAAAGACACGGCGGAAGGGCTCCCTCAGAGCGGGCGGGTGGCGGCCAGCCAGCCGTGAACCCCGCGGCGGGGAGCCGGCCTCTAGAGGGCCCCGCCGCGGCAGAGAAGGAGCAGGCTCCTCTCGCACGCCACGGGCACACCTTACCTGGTTAGGCGGCGCGGGAGGAGCAGGGTCGGCTCAGGCCACCCGCTGGCCGCGGGCGAGCCGGTGGGTCGGCGTGCGCAGCCGGACCGTGGTCAGCCAGAGCGCGCCGGCCGCCAGCGCGAGGTCGATGCCGAGGCCGAGCGGCCAGACCGGGCCGCCCGACACCCCCTCCGGCACCGCGAACGTGGTCCCGTACTGGTCGTCGACCCGCTGCGGCGTCGCCCTGATCCTGTGCAGCTCGCGGGACAGCGAGCCGAGGATGTCGACGTCCGCGGGCACCTCGACCACCTGTCCGTTCGGCAGCCGCTCCCGGTGCACCGGACCGGCCGGCGCGGAGTCGGCCAGCACCACGAACGGGTTCGGCGCCAACAGCCACCAGGTCCGGTCCGGCCGGGCGATCGTCGTCTCGTACGAGGTCTCGGTGCAGTTGGTGGCGCCGGCGTCGGCGCAGATCCGGGAGGAGCCGCTGACCTTCTGCTGCGTGCTGGCGGTGACCAGCCCGAAGGTGATCGCGGTGCCGGCGGCCAGCGCGAACACCGTCAGGTAGGCCAGCACCCCGGACGTGGTCGAGCGGGCCAGCAGTGCCGACAGCCCCAGTGAGATCGAGCAGACCACGCCGAGCAGCAGCGCGGTGACCAGGTAGACCCCGGCGATCCGACCCACGGACAGGCCGCCCTCCGCGTAACACCACAACGCCAGCGGCAGCGTGACCGCGAGGAAGACCAGCGCGGTGCCCCAGGACGCGAGCAGCTTGCCGAGCGCGATCTCGCCCGCCCGCAGCCGGGTCACCTGCAGCGTCGCCAGCGTGCCGCGCTCCCGGTCGCCGTTCACCGACTGGGCCGCCAGTGCCGGCGCGACCAGCAGCGCCAGCGCGAGCACCACCAGCACCACCACACCGAACATGACCACGCCGAGCGTGCGCTCCTGGGCCACCGAGTCGCCGACGATGTTGGGCTGGCTGGCGGCGGTGCGCACCAGCCAGGTCACCACGGCCAGCACGACGAACCAGGCGCCGACCAGCCAGCGCCACCGCCCGGCCCGGATCCGCAGCTTGAACTCCAGCCGCGCGACCGTCAGCACCCCGGTCACTGTGCCCACTCCTCCAGCCCGCTCACTTCTGTCCTTCCACCAGGTCGAGGTAGGCGGCCTCCAGCGAGCCGCCGACCGGGGCGAACGCGGTCACCGCGACGCCGGCCGCGATCAGCTCGCCGAGCAGCCGGGCCGCGGCCGCCTCGCCGCCGAGCACCTGCACGTCGATGCCGGCATGCCCGGCGGACACCCAGCCGACGCCGGTCCGCTCCAGCACCTGCTGCAGCGCGGCCGGCTCGAGCGCCCGCAGCCGGTACGTCCGGGCCGACCGGGCCGCGGGCAGCTCGCCGACCTCGTGCTGGCCGACCGTACGGCCGTGGTCGACGAAGACCACCCGGTCGGCGACCTCCTCGAGGTCGGACAGGATGTGGCTGGACACCAGCACGGCCCGCCCCTCGGCCGCCAGCCGGCGCAGCAGGTCGCGCAGCTCCACCCGGCTGCGCGGGTCGAGCCCGGAGGCCGGCTCGTCGAGCAGGAGCACGGCCGGGTCGTGCACCATCGCCCGGGCCAGCCCGAGCCGCTGCTTCTGCCCGCGGGACAGCGTGTGCACCGGCGCGTCCGGGAAGGGCAGCCGGGCCAGCGCCAGCAGCTGCTCGGCCCTGGCCGTGCGCACGCCGGCCGGCAGCCGGTACGCCGCGGCCATCACCTCCAGGTATTCCTGGCAGGTGAGCGTGTCGTACAGCCCGAACACGTCTGGCGACCAGCCCATCCGGGCCCTGACCTGGTCGGCCTGGGTGACCGGGTCGAAGCCGGCCACCCTGACCTCGCCGGCGTCCGGGGTGAGCAGCGTGGCCAGCACGAGCAGCGCGGTGGTCTTGCCGGCCCCGTTCGGCCCGACCAGCGCGGTCACCTGCCCGGGCGGCGCGTCCAGGTCGATGCCCTGGACGGCGTGCACGGGCCCGAACGAGCGGCGGATGCCGCGGGCCCGGATCCCGCCGCCGGGGTCGGGAGGGGTCATCGTCGTCTCATCTCCGGAGTCTGACCGGTCGCTGCCGTACTGTGGACGCGCCGGACGTCGGGATCGTGGCAGTAGGAGGCCATCTTCGTGGGGCTCGTCGTGCAGAAGTACGGCGGCTCGTCGGTCGCCGACGCCGAGCGGATCAAGCGGGTCGCCGAGCGGATCGTCGCCACCCGGCGCGACGGCCACGACGTCGTCGTCGTGGTGTCCGCGATGGGCGATACCACCGACGAGCTGCGTGACCTTGCCCAGCAGGTGACGCCGCTGCCGCCCGGTCGCGAGCTCGACATGCTGCTGACCGCCGGCGAGCGGATCAGCATGGCGTTGCTGGCGATGGCCATCCACGCGCTCGGGATCGACGCGCGCTCCTTCACCGGCTCGCAGGCCGGGGTGATCACCGACAGCGTGCACGGCAAGGCCCGGATCATCGACATCACTCCGGGCCGCATCCGGGACGCAGTGGATGCCGGCGCGGTCGCGATCGTCGCCGGCTTCCAGGGCGTCTCCCAGGACACCAAGGACATCACCACGCTCGGCCGGGGTGCCTCGGACACCACCGCGGTCGCGCTGGCGGCCGCGCTCGGCGCAGATGTCTGCGAGATCTACACCGACGTGGACGGCGTGTTCTCGGCCGACCCACGGATCGTGCCGCGGGCCCGGCGGCTGGCGACCATCACGTACGAAGAGATGCTGGAGATGGCCGCCTGCGGCGCCAAGGTGCTTAACCTGCGCTCGGTCGAGTACGCACGGCGGTACGGCATGCCGGTGCACGTCCGGTCGTCGTACTCGCAGCTGCCCGGCACGATCGTCGACGGCACGATGGAGGACCTTCCGATGGAACAGGCGATCATCACCGGCGTCGCGCACGACCGGAGCGAGGCGAAGATCACGGTGATCGCCGTGCCGGACAAGCCCGGCCAGGCCGCGGCGCTGTTCCGGGCCGTCGCGAACGCCGAGATCAACATCGACATGATCGTGCAGAACGTCTCCGCGGCGGCGACCGGCCGCACCGACATCTCCTTCACACTGCCCAAGACGGACGGGCCGACCGGGATGGCGACCTTGCAGAAGGTCCAGGCCGAGGTCGGCTTCGAGTCGCTGCTGTACGACGACCACGTCGGCAAGGTCTCGCTGATCGGCGCCGGCATGCGCTCGCACCCCGGCGTCTCGGCCCGGTTCTTCGGTGCGCTCGCCGACGCCGGCGTCAACGTCGAGCTGATCTCCACCTCGGAGATCCGGATCTCGGTGCTGATCCGGGACACCGACCTCGACCTCGCGGTGCAGTCCGTGCACGACGCGTTCGAGCTGGGCGGCACCGACCAGGCCACCGTGTACGCGGGGACCGGCCGGTGACCGCCGCCGGCCGCCGGCCGACGCTGGCCCTGGTCGGGGCGACCGGCGCGGTCGGCACCGTGATGCTCGGGATCCTGACCGAGCGCTCGTTCCCGTGGGGCGAGATCCGGCTGGTCGCGTCGCCGCGGTCGGCTGGGCGGACGCTGCGGGTGCGGGGCGAGGACGTGACCGTGCGGGCGCTGGCCCCGGACGTCTTCGACGGCGTCGACGTCGCCATGTTCGACGTGCCGGATGCGGTGTCCGCGGAGTGGGCGCTGGTCGCGGCCGCCCGCGGTGCTGTGGTGGTGGACAACTCCGGCGCGTTCCGGATGGACCCGGACGTGCCGCTGGTGGTGCCGGAGGTCAACCCAGAGCAGGCCGCGGTCCGGCCGAAGGGGATCATCGCCAACCCCAACTGCACGACGATGACGATGATGGCGGCCCTCGGTGCGCTGCACCGGCGGTGGGGACTGCGGGCGATGGTGGCGGCCTCGTACCAGGCCGCGTCCGGCGCCGGCCAGCCCGGCATCGACCGGCTGCAGGCCGAGATCGCGGCGACCGCCGGCGACCCGTCGCTCGGGTCGGCGGCCGGCGACGTCCGCAAGGCGCTGGCCGGGCTGCCGGCCGGCTCGCCGTTCCCGGCGCCGCTGGTGCTGAACGTGGTGCCGTGGGCCGGCTCGGACAAGGGCGACGGCTGGTCGTCCGAGGAGCTCAAGGTCCGCAATGAGTCCCGCAAGATCCTCGGCATCCCCGACCTGGCCGTGTCGGCGACCTGCGTGCGGGTGCCGGTGGTGACCACGCACTCGGTCGCGCTGCACGCGACGTTCGCGGAGCCCATCACCGTCGTCGGGGCGCGGGCCGAGCTGGCGGCGCAGCCGTCGATCGTGGTCCTCGACGACGCGCCGGCCGGGGTGATGCCGACCCCGGCGGACGCGGTCGGCACCGACCCGACCTACGTCGGCCGGCTGCGGCAGGCGCTCGACTTCCCGAACACGCTCGAGCTGTTCGTGGTCGGCGACAACCTCCGCAAGGGCGCGGCGCTCAACACCGCCGAGATCGCCGAGCTGGTCGGCGCCAGGCTCAGCTGATCCGGCGCAGCTTCGCCTCGGCCAGCCCGTACACGCCGTAGGCGACGAGGCCGAGCGCGATGAACCCGAGCAGCCACTGCCCGAACGGTTCGCCGACGAGCGTCTTCAGCGCGCCGTCCAGGCCCTTGGCCTTGTCGGGGTCGTACGTCACGGCGGCGATCATGACCAGCACGCCGATGGTGCAGAACACCATGCCCTGGGCGACCCGGCCGAACCGGCCGAGGGCGATGACCGCCTTGCGGGCCTTCGGTGACATCTCGCCGACCTTGAGCTCCTTGGTGAAGTCGGCGGTCCAGCCGTCGTAGATGTAGTACAGGCCGACTCCGATGATCACGACCGCGGCGAGGCCGACCAGGAACTGACCGCCCGGCCAGGACAGCACGGTCGCGGCCTGCTTCGACCCGCTGCCGCCGGACGAGCTCGACCCCGAGCCGGTCGCGACCTTCACCGCGATGACCGCGACGGCGCCGTAGCCGATGCCCTCGGCCAGCGCCTTCACCCGCTGCTTGGCGCCGGTCGCCACCGGGTCGGCGACCGGCCCGAACGCCGCCGACACCAGCCGCCACAGCGCATAGCCGATCAGCCCGATCGCGACGATCCAGACCAGCACCTTGCCGCCGGGCTGCGAGGCGATCTGCTGCAGCGCGCCGTTCTGGCTGGCCTGGTCCTCGAAATGACCCAGCGCGACTCGGAACGTCAGGATGCCGATCACGATGAAGAGCACGCCACGGGCGGCGAGACCGAGCCGGGCGAACCGCTCCGGCCAGGGATTCGCGGCTGCCCTGTTGATGACCTGGCTGCCTGTCGTCGTCACCGGACTCCACCCCTCTGCTCGCGCCGCACGGACGAT
>DATBFW010000089.1:0-16869 GCA_036558285.1 Mycobacteriales bacterium
GCGCCGCCAGGCAGTTGGGAGACACGCTCTAACCCTGGTGCGGGTAGCGCACGTCGGTCGGCGGGTCGAGGTTCTCCTTGATCGTCCGCGGCGAGACCCAGCGCTGCAGGTTGAGGATCGAGCCGGCCTTGTCGTCGGTGCCGCTCGCCCGCGCGCCGCCGAACGGCTGCTGGCCGACGACCGCGCCGGTCGGCTTGTCGTTGATGTAGAAGTTGCCGGCCGAGTAGCGCAGCACCCGGTCGGCGTCGGCGATCGCACCGCGGTCGGTCGCGAACACCGACCCGGTCAGCGCGTACGGCGCGACGTCGGCGGCCTGCGCCAGCATCGAGGACCAGTCGGCGTCGTCGTAGACGAGCACTCCGAGGATCGGCCCGAAGTATTCGGTGGTGAACACCTCGTGGGTCGGGTCGGTGCTGGTGACGACCGTCGGCTGGACGAAGAAGCCGTCGCTGTCGTCGGCCCGCCCACCGGTGAGCACGTCGATCGCGGCGTCCGAGCGCAGCCGGTCGAGCACGCCGGCCAGCCGGTCGTACGAGCGGCGGTCGATGACCGCGCCGCCGAACACCGACAGGTCGGTGACGTCGCCGTACTCGATCGTCTCGGTGGTCTGCACGAGCCGGTCGCGCAGCCCGCCGTCCCACAGCGACCGCGGCACGTACGCCCGGGAGGCGGCCGAGCACTTCTGCCCCTGGTATTCGAACGCGCCGCGGACCAGCCCGGTCACCAGCGCGGCCGGGTCGGCGCTCGGGTGCGCGATGACGAAGTCCTTGCCGCCGGTCTCGCCGACCAGCCGCGGGTAGCCGGCGTAGCCGGGCAGGTTGCTCCCGACGGTGTGCCACAGCTTCTGGAACGTCGCGGTCGAGCCGGTGAAGTGCACCCCGGCCAGCTGCCGGTGGGTCAGCGCTACCTCGGAGACGGCCCGGCCGTTGCCGGTGACGAGGTTGACCACGCCGGGCGGGAGACCTGCCGCCTCCAGCAGCCGCATCGTGTGGTGTGCCGACACCTGCTGGGTCGGCGACGGCTTCCAGACCACGGTGTTGCCCATCAGCGCCGGCGCCAGCGGCAGGTTGCCGGCGATCGCGGTGAAGTTGAACGGCGTGATCGCCAGGACGAAGCCCTCCAGCGGCCGGTGGTCCATCCGGTTCCACACGCCCGGGCTCGACTGCGGCTGCTCGGCCAGCACCTGCCGGCCGAAGTGCACGTTGAACCGGAGGAAGTCGATGAGCTCGGCCGCCGCGTCGATCTCGGCCTGGTACGACGACTTCGACTGGCCGAGGATCGTGGCCGCGTTGAGGGTGTCCCGCCACGGGCCGGACAGCAGCTCGGCGGCCCGCAGGATCACCGCCGCCCGGTCGTCGAACGACAGCTCGCGCCAGGCCGGTCCGGCGGCCAGCGCCGCCCCGACCGCGTCGGCCACGTCGGCGTCGGTGGCCTCGGCCGAGCTGCCCAGCACGGCCGAGTGCCGGTGCGGCTGGACCACGTCGTAGCGGTCACCGCCGGCCATCCGCTCGACGCCGCCGATCGTGGCCGTCAGCTCGACCTGCTCGCCGGACAGCTCCTTGACCTTCGCCTCCAGCGACGCACGCTCGGCACTGCCGGGTGCGTAGTTGCGGATCGGCTCGTTGGCCGGCGCCGGCGGGGTGGTGACGGCATCCATGGGTGTGGCCTCCCGGACTAGACGGATCGCGCCCGTACGGTCTGCCCACCTATTGTTCACCGTGGCGGCTGTCCGGAGAGGATCTGTGCCTCCTGGACCCCGACCTGGTCGGTGTGGCAGACCTCGAGCGGGAAGACGATCGGGATGTACCACGGCAGCCGCCAGACCACGACCAGCCAGTCCTTGCAGCCCTGGATCCCGTACGTGCCGGAGTGGTGGTAGGTCCAGCTGCAGTCCGACGCGGAGCGCGGGTCGTCCCGGCCGGGGTGATACTCGCGGCCCCTGCCGTGGCAGAACGTGCTGCCCTCGGTCTTCCACGTGGTGCCGAGCCGCACCGCGAACCCGCACACGCCGCCGTAGATCGGCAGGCAGATCCCGCGCACGTCGGCCGTGTTGCGGTCCCACACCCAGGTGGGCAGCCGCGCGATCAGCGCGTCCCGGTACGTCGGGCTGGTCGTCAGCTCCGGGGTGAAGTCCAGCCAGTGGTCGAACGCGCCGAGCCGGGACGGCGGGTCCTGCGCGCGCCGCGGCGGGGTCCTGTCCGCCGGAGACCAGACCACCACGACCACGCAGGCGTTCTCGGCGGCGGCGCAGTGCGCCTTGGCCCGCTGCGCGTCCGGGTAGAGCCGGGCGAGCGCGCCGGCGTCGTCCCTGCTGCCGGCGCAGAGCACGTAGGTCCACTGCCCGTCGCCGCTCGGGGTCCGGCCGACCAGCCGGGACTGCGCGTCGGCGGCGTCGGCGGCGCTCACCGCGCCACCGACCGGCGCGCAAGCGCCACCAGTGCGACCGTCCCTGGCCGCCGTGTCCCCGGCACCGCGCCACAATAGAAACACAGCGTCGTCCGGTAAACGACTTGGCGGGCGAATCACCCGCTCGGCGCCGTTCTGCTACCAATCGTTCACGAAGCGCTCAACGCGCGGGGTCTGGTGTGGACGCGTCGCGCAGGTCGCGGCGCGAACGCGCACCGGTCTTCCGGAGCACCGCCGACACGTGATGCTCGACCGTCCGGGTCGACAGGTGCAGCCGGGCCGCGATCTCGGCGTCGGTGTCGCCGGACCGGACCAACGCGAGCACCTCCCGCTCGCGCGCCGTCAGCCCGTCCGGTCCGGTGCTGGCCCGCGGCCCGCGCGGGATCGACCGGACGCCGAGCTCGCGCAGCCGCCGAGCCGCGCGCGCCCGCCCCGGCCGGGCGCCGAGCTCGGCGAACGCCGCCAGCGCGGACCGGACCGCGTCCTCGTCCGTGGCGTCCGCGCCCGCGTCCGCCGCCTCGTACGGGCAGCCGATCCGGGTCCAGGCCGCAGCGGCGGCATCGGGGTCGCCGCCCGCATGCAGCCGGTACGGCTCGGCCGCGAACTCCGGCAGCGCGTCGAGCCGGCCGTGCCGCCACAGCCAGAACCCCAGCTCGCCGGCCGCCCACGCATTCCGCTTGCTCGCCGCCAGCTCGTACGCGTCGCGCAGGTCGTCGTCCGGCGGCTGACCGGCCAGCCAGCGTGCCTCCGCCCGGGCGGCGGCGACCGGCGCGATCCGCTGCAGCGAGCCGGTCCGCTCGGCCAGCTCGCGGGCCCGGTCCAGCGGCGGCCAGGCGTCCGGGTCGCCGCGGCGGGCCCTGACCCGGCCGTGCACGCAGTCCGCGGCCAGCGTGGCGATCGCGCGCCCGGCCGGGACCGCCGCGGCGAGCTGCTCGGCCTCGGCCCAGCGGCCCTGCTCGAACCGGCAGCGGGCCAGCCACGCCCGCAGGTACGCCGCCGAGCCGTCCAGGTCGCGGGCGACGAAGTAGTCCAGCGCCTCCGCGCCGGCGGTGGCGGCGAGCTCGTACAGCCGGGCCTCCCCGAACGACGAGACGAGGTTGGCGTACGCGCGACCGAGCTCGTCGTACAGGCCGGCGGACCGGGCCCGCTCGATCGCCTCCCGCAGGTGCTCGGCGCCCGGCTCCCGGCCGGAAAGCGTCCTGGCCGCGCCGAGCGCCTGCAGTGCCGCCACCTCGACGCCGGCCAGGCTGCCCTCGCCCGGGTCGAGGTCGGCCGGGCCGACCGGCTCCGCTCCCGTCGCGCCGGCCCGGGTCAGCGTCGCGGCCAGCTCCAGCGCCTGCTGCGCCGCCGCCTCGGCGGCGTCGAGGTCCCGGGCGACCATCCGGATCATGGCCAGCCTGGCCACCGCGGCGGCCAGCGCCAGCGACGGCCCCAGCGGCTCGAGCAGCTCGACGGCCTCGGCGGCCAGCCGGAGCTGCCTCGACTCCGGCCGGCTGACCCGGCTCAACCAGCCGATCGCGGCCGCCCGCCGGCTCGGGTCGGCGCCGCTGAGCGAGACCGCGTGCCGGGCCGCGTCGAGGGCGGCCTCGTCCTGGCCGAGCAGGTATTCCTCCCGGGACAGGTTCAGCCACAGCCCCGCGCCGGCCGGATCGCGCACCGCGCCCGGCGTCGCCGACACCGCCCGCCGGTAGTGCGCGGCCGCCTCCCGGTGGGCGCCGAGCCCGGCCGCCTTGGCCGCCGCGGCCAGCTCGCAGCGCAGCGCCAGGTCGGGCCGGTCCGCCCGCCAGGCGTGGTACGCGAGCGCGGCCGGCTCCGCCGCCGACTCCCGCTCCAGCCGCTCCAGGACGACCGCGTGCAGGTCCTGGCGCCGGGCTGGGCCGAGCTCGTGCTCGACCGCCAGCCGGACCAGCTCGTGCCGGAACTCGACCACCGACCCGTCCACCCGCAGCAGGCCGGCCAGCACCGCCTCGTCCAGCGCCGGCCGCTGCGGTCCCAGCAGCGTCACCGGCGCCCGTCCCGGCACCACCGACAGCAGCTCCACCGCGGCCCGCACCGCCGGCCCGAGCCTGGCCACCCGGGCGGCGACCGAGTCCCGCACCGACGCGGCCACCCGGTCGCCGGCGAGCTGGCTGACCAGGAACGCGTTCCCGCCGGTCAGCCGGTACGCCTCGGCCGGGTCGACGCCGTCGACCAGCGAGGCCACCGCGGCCGGCGACAGCGGCGGCACCTCCAGCCGGGTCACCGCGGTGCCGAGGTCGCCGAGCACCCGGCGCAGCGGGTGGTCCGCGGCCAGCTCGTCCCGGGCGGTGACCACGACCAGCCCGTCGTACGCCGCCACCCGCCGGCCGAGGAACCGCAGCACGTCCGCGCTGGCCTCGTCCACCCAGTGCGCGTCCTCGACGACGAGCGGGGCCCGGGTGTCCAGCAGCCGCTCCCGCAGCTCCGGCACGCCGAGCTCGGGCTCGCCCGGCCACAGCGCGCGGGCGACGTCCCGGAACGGACCGAGCGGCCGCGGCGTGGCCAGCGGCTCGCACCAGCCCCAGGCCGCGTCCGGCAGCGCGGCCTGCACGAGCATGGTCTTGCCCGCCCCGGCCTCCCCCAGCACCGCGACGAACCGACCCCGCGCGCCCCGCAGCTGGTCGACGAGGCCGTCCCGCTCGACGAGCACCGGCTCAGACTAGGGGCGCCGGCCCCGGCCGGGCCGGGGTTCGCCGGAAGGGGCACGATGTGCCGGTGCTGGGTCTGCCGGACGACGTGGCTGCGTGCCTGTTCGACCTGGACGGCGTACTCACGGACACTGCGGCTGTGCACAACCGGGCCTGGACCGAGATGTTCGACGCATACCTGAAGGAGCGCGCCAAGCGGCTCGGCGGCGGGTTCGTCCCGTTCGACCCCGACTCGGACTACCCCGACTACGTCGACGGGCGGCCGCGTGCGGACGGCGTACGGGCGTTCCTGGCCAGCCGTGGCATCGAGCTGCCCGACGGGGCGCCGGACGACCCGCCGACGGCGGAGACCGTGCACGGCTTGGGCAACCGGAAGAACGAGCTGTTGCTGCGGGCTATCGACCGGGACGGGGTGCGGGTGTTCGAGGGCTCGCGGGCCTACCTGGTCGCGGCCAGGGACGCCGGGCTGCGCCGCGCCGTGGTCTCCTCCAGCGCCAACACCCGGCAGGTCCTCGACGTCACCGGCCTGGCCGGATACGTCGAGGTGGTCGTGGACGGCACCACCGTGCGGTCCGAGCACCTGCGCGGCAAGCCGGCGCCGGACACGTTCCTGGCCGCCGCCGACCGGCTCGGGGTCGGGCCGGACCGGGCCGCGGTGTTCGAGGACGCGACGTCCGGGGTCGAGGCCGGCCGGGCCGGCGGGTTCCGCTGCGTGGTCGGCGTCGACCGGACCGGCCACGCGGCCGACCTGCGCGCGCACGGCGCCGACGTCGTGGTGACCGACCTGGCCGAGCTGCTGGCGGAGGTGCAGCGCTGATGGACCACCGCACGCAGTTCCCGGTCGAGCCGTGGGTCATCCGGGAGACGTTCCTCGACCTGGACCGGCTGGCCCGGGCCGAGTCGGTGTTCGCGCTGTCCAACGGGCACCTCGGGCTGCGCGGCAACCTGGACGAGGGCGAGCCGCACGGGATCCCGGGCACCTATCTCGGCTCGTTCTACGAGCTGCGCCCGCTGCCGTACGCCGAGGCCGGCTACGGCTATCCCGAGTCCGGGCAGACGGTCGTCGACGTCACCAACGGCAAGCTGATCCGGCTGCTGGTCGACGACGAGCCGTTCGACGTCCGGTACGGCCAGCTGCACGACCACGAGCGGGTGCTCGACCTGCGGGCCGGCACGCTGACCCGCACGGTCGACTGGTCCTCGCCGGCCGGCCGCCGGGTCCGGGTCCGGTCCACCCGGCTGGTCTCGTTCTCGCAGCGCGCGGTCGCCGCGATCGAGTACGTCGTGGAGGCGGTCGACGGGCCGGTCCGGGCGATCGTGCAGTCCGAGCTGGTCGCCAACGAGGCCCAGCCGCGCGAGCTGCGCGACGCCGACCCCAGGGTCGCCGCCGTGCTGGAACGGCCGTTGCAGCCGTTGGAGCACCACGTCCGCGGCAGCGGCGCCGTCCTCGTACACCGGACAAGGCGCAGCGACCTGCACATGGCGGCGGCGATGAACCACAACATCGAGGCGCCCGGCCGGGTCGACGTGGACACGACCGCGATCGAGGACCGGGCCAGCACCACGGTCGTGTGCCGGCTGGAGCCGGGGCACCGGCTGCGACTGGTCAAGTTCCTGGCCTACGGCTGGTCGAGCGTGCGGTCCCGGCCGGCACTGGTCGACCAGGTCCTGGGCGCGCTGACCGGCGCCCGCTACTCGGGCTTCGACGGCCTGCTGGACGAGCAGCGGGCGTACCTCGACCGGTTCTGGGACGCCGGCGACGTCGAGGTCGACGGCGACGACGAGCTGCAGCAGGCGGTCCGGTTCGGGATGTTCCACGTGCTGCAGGCCGGCGCCCGCACCGAGCGGCGGGCGATCCCGGCCAAGGGCCTGACCGGCCCCGGGTACGACGGGCACACGCTCTGGGACACCGAGCAGTACGTGCTGCCGGTGCTCGACCACACCGTGCCGGAGGCGTCGGCGGACGCGCTGCGCTGGCGCTGGACGATCCTCGACCAGGCCAGGGACCGGGCCCGCACGCTCGGGCTGGCCGGCGCTGCGTTCCCGTGGCGGACGATCGGCGGCGCGGAGTGCTCCGGCTACTGGCCGGCCGGCACCGCCGCGTTCCACGTCAACGCCGACATCGCGGCGGCGGTGGAGCTGCACCGCGTCGTCACCGGGGACGAGCAGCTGCAGGCCGAGTGCGGAGTGGACATCCTGGTAGAGACGGCCCGGCTGTGGATGTCGCTCGGGCACCACAGCCGGGACGGGCAGTGGCACATCGTCGGCGTCACCGGGCCGGACGAGTACACCGCGGTCGTGGCCGACAACGTCTACACGAACCTGGCCGCCGCGGCGAACCTCGCCGCCGCCGCGGACGCGGTGGACAGGCATGCCGAGATCGCCGCGCGCCTCGGGGTCGACGCGGAGGAGGCGGCGACCTGGCGGGAGGCCGCCGCGAACGTGCACATCCCGTACGACGAGCAGCTCAAGGTGCACCCGCAGTCGGCGCACTTCACCGATCTGCCGGAGTGGGACTTCGACCGCAACGCCCGCTACCCGCTGCTGCTGCACGCGCCGTACTTCGACCTGTACCGGCGGCAGGTGACCAAGCAGGCCGACCTGGTGCTGGCGATGCTCTGGTACAGCGACCGGTTCAGCGCCGAGGACAAGGCCCGCAACGTCGACTACTACGAGCGGCGCACGGTCCGGGACTCCTCGCTGTCCGCGTGCATCCAGGCCGTGCTGGCGGCCGAGGTCGGGCACCTGGAGCTGGCCCACGACTACACCTACGAGGCCGCCGTCATCGACCTGCAGGACCTGCACAACAACACCGGCGACGGGCTGCACATCGCCTCACTGGCCGGGGCGTGGATCGCGCTGGTGTCCGGGTTCGGCGGGCTGCGGGTGTGCTCCGGCGAGCTGGTGCTCGACCCGGCGCTGCCGGCCGGGATCAACCGGCTGTGCTTCGGCCTGCGCTGGCAGGGAATGCGGCTGACCGTCGAGGTGCGGCCGGACCAGGTGACCTACTCGCTGCGGGACGGGGACCACGCCTCGATGCGGCTCCGGCACGCCGGCGAGCAGCTGACCGTCACCGTCGGCGAACCGGTCACCCGCCACCTCACCCCGCGCAAGCCGCTGCTCCCGCCCCCGCAGCAGCCCCCCGGCCGCACCCCCCTCCACCGCGCCGCAGCAGCCGACACGACCCCCGAAACCTGACCACCCGCGCCCGCCGGCGAAGACCCTCCGCGGCGCGTGGGGTGGCGGTAGCGTGCCGGCGTGGCTCGGTACCGGTTCCTCGACGCGATGGGCGACGTGGTGGCCGAGGAGGAGTTCCCGGACCACGCCGCCGCGCTCGCCGCCGCGGGCGAGTTCGACGACGAGGAGGTGTTCCGGGTCGAGTTCCTCGGCCCGGAGGGCGACTGGCGCTGGGCCGGCGCGCTCGAAGGGTGACCGCCGGCCGCCGCGCGGATCAGTAGCCGAAGCCGCCCGTGCCACCGCCGGCGTCGCCACCACCACCGCCGCCGAACAGCGCGAGCAGCAGCACCACCAGCCCGATCACCACCACGACCGCGACGACCGTGATGACCATCGGCCGCCGGCTCTTCACCGGTTGGCTCATCATGCCTCCTTCTGTCGCCCTCACCACGCTCGGGCCACCGTGCCGGGTTCACTTCCGCTCAAGCGTGCGTCGATTCATAGCTGACCCATGGGGCTTCTTCCCCAATTTTGGGGTAGGTCTTTGCCGAAATGGGGGGTGGGGCGCGGAGAACCCGCGGCACATACTTCCGTTGCCCGAACAAGCGCAAAGGCGGGTCGACGGTACGGGGCTCGAGCGGGTCTCCGCACCGCCGGTCCTGCCTCCGCGGCCGTCCACGGCGCGGACGCGCGAGTGACGGCACGCCGAGCCGCCGCCGCCAGCGGTGTGACCACCTGCGACGCCTTTTCCTGCCTGCCCCGGGCAATGCGGCCCACGCGGGCATTGAGTGCGTCTTCCTCATTCCGGCGTCGATCGCCGCTGCCCGGACCCGGGAGACTCCCGGTCGGCGGAACACCAACGGTCGGCGCGGGAACGCGCGCAACTGGAGGTTTTCCGCAATGACCCATGTCGAGGAGAGGCTGGAGCCGGAACGCACCGGCATTTCCCGCCGGAACGTGCTGCGAGCCGGGGCCGTGGGGGCCGCCGTCGTCGGCGCCGGCGCCGCGAAGGTCGTGATGCAGCCCTCCCTGCAGGCCCGCGGTCTGCTGTCGAGGGACGGCATCTTCGAGGGCGCCTCGATCGCCCTGGCCGACTCGCTGTACGACGAGGACTTCCCGGTCTCACCGCTGATCCTGAACCCGTTCACCGACCCACTGCTGATCCCGCCGGCGGCGAAGCCGCTGACGCCGGCCGAGGTGGCCGCGCTTCCGCTGCCGCCGGGGCCCGGCGTCGGTCAGCAGAACTCCTTCCGCAACGAGACGCACCAGATCTGGCCCAGCGCCATCGGCTTCCCGGACCCGATCGTCTACAAGTTCGACCTGCTCGTCCGCCAGCACTCGTTCACCACGTCGCAGGTGCTGCCGATCAACTCGCTCGGCCAACCGGTCAAGTCCTTCGACGCGACCGGGCGGACCTACCCGGCCGGCACCGTCCGCACGCTGCCACAGTCGGCCATCTACGGCTTCAACGGCACGTTCCCCGGTCCCCGCATCAACGCCGAGTACGGCAAGCCGGTGCTGGTGCGGTTCGAGAACCACCTGGACGAGAACCCGCTCAACCTCGACCGGCAGGACTTCGGGTCGCCGGACTACTCGTTCCTGACCCACCTGCACCACGGGCACCCCGCCCCGGAGTCGGACGGCAACCCGCACTACAGCAAGCTGTTCGGCCCGAAGAAGGAGGGCTACCCGGTCAAGTCCTTTGTGGACAACCTGTACCTGAACTGGCCGGCCGGCAACGACGACCGGGAGAAGCAGACCTTCTTCTGGTTCCACGACCACCGGATGGACCACACCGGGTCCAACGTCTACAAGGGAATGGTCGGCCTCTACCCGATCTACGACCCGAAGAACAACCTGGACGCCGGCGACGAGACCCAGGGCCTGCGGCTACCCGGTGTCCGGACCAACCACGCCGACGGCACCTTCGACGTCGACTACGACATCCCGCTGGCCATCTACGACGTCCGGCTCGACGACGGGACCACCGACCACCTCGACTTCCACGACGGCCAGGGCGAGTTCCCGGCCGCCGGGAACCCGCGCGAGCACCCGGAGTGGTGGGGCAAGACGTTCTTCAAGCACTTCCCCAACCACGGCTTCGTCGGCGACATCTTCACCGTCAACGGCACCGCCTACCCGGTGCTCGAGGTCAAGCGACGCAAGTACCGCCTGCGTTTCCTGGACGCCTCGATCGCCCGCATCTACGAGTTCAAGCTGATGACCTCGACGCTCGGACCCAAGCCGGCGCGGGACCTCGGCTACGCGACGGACGCGGACCTGCAGGGCCAGTGGCGGATCGAGGACGGCCAGCAGTGCATGCGCTGGACCCAGGTCGCCGACGACGGCGGGCTGCTGCCGTTCCCGCTGACCCGGGACTCGTTCGAGCTGTGGCCGGCGAAGCGGCGCGAGCACATCGTCGACTTCACCAGGTACATGGACGGCTCGCCCACCAAGAAGGGCGACGTCATCTGGCTGACCAACGTCATGCGGATGCCGGACGGCCGGGTGTGGTCGAACTCGTCGCGCTTCCTGCCCGACCCGAAGTACAAGATCCCGGTCATGAAGATCGTGATCGGTGACGACGCACCGGACGACTCGGTGACGCCGAGCCCGACCACGAAGCTGCGGGACCTCCCGCCGCTGCCGTCGAACTGGAAGACCCTCCTCGACGACCGGCTCATCTTCGAGGTCCAGCGCGGCTCCGCCGGCGGCGAGCTCGAGTGGCTCGTCAACGGCAAGGAGTTCGACCCGACCAAGGAACTGACCAGCCTGGTGAACAAGGCCGGGCACGCCTACAAGGCGACGCCGAAGAAGAACTCCTTCAACCTCTGGGAGATCCGCAACGGCGGCGGCGGCTGGGTGCACCCCTTCCATCTCCACATGGAGGAGCACCGCACGGTCATGCGGAACAACAAGGACGTCACAGTGACCGCCGACCCCGGGCACCCGGACGACATCTCCCGCGAGGACCTGGTGGCCCTCGACCCCTCCGAGTCCACGGTCATCTACCGCGGATTCCGGGACTTCGTCGGACCGTACGTGGCCCACTGCCACAACCTTGCCCACGAGGACCACGCCATGATGTTCGGTTGGACCATCGTGCCGTAGTGCCTCTCTCCCCTAGGAAGGTTCTCCCCCCTGCCTAGGTCTGGCGCCTGCCCCCGTGCTGCCGGGGGCAGGCGCCGAGGCATGTACCGGCCGCGGGAACCGCGGCCGGTAGCTCTTCCAGCCGAGCAGCTGGCGGGTCGGCACCAGCGCCAGCAGCCCGGCCAGCATCAGCCCGGCCAGAGCACCGACGCCGACCGCCGGGCCGGTGGACAGCCCGGTCGCGCCCGCGGCGATCCCGCCGATCACCCCGAACAGCACGGCGTCGAGCACCCCGATGACCACCGGCGTGCTCATCAGCACCTGCAGCGGAAGCGGCATCCGGCTCATCGTGTCGATCCCGCGGGTGATCAGCAGGCCGGCGCGGTCGTCCCGGCCGCTGGTCACGAAATAGGGCTCGAGCTCGGGAGCGATGTCGAGGTAGCCGCGGCGCAGCCGGTTCATCCCGACCAGCAGCCACTCGTCCTCGTCGTTGATCTCGGCCAGCCGGAAGAACGTGGCCAGCCCGAGCAGCAGCACCACCGGCAGCAGCACCAGCGCGAACAGCGTGAAGCTCCGGCCGGTCTGTTCGATCAGCGCGAGCGCGACCACCGCGGCCGAGAGCACGGTGAGGAACAACCCGGCCCGGGTGAACGCCTCCGTCCAGGCGAGCTGGCGGGTCGCGAGCAGGCTCCAGTGCTCGGTTGCCAGGATCTGCACCCGGACCGCCGCCGGCGCCGGCTCGGTCGTGGGCTCCATCTCCGCCATGTCGGCCCCCGTGGTCAGCGACTACCGGCCGCAGCGTAAGCCCTCGGCTGCTACCCCTCCGAAGGATTCCTGAGCCGGGCGACCTGGCGGGACAGGTGGTGGCGCTCGGGCAGGTTGGTGGTGCGGGCGGCCGCGGCGGCGTAGTGCTCGGCTGCGGCGGTGGTGTCGCCGGCCATCTCGAGCAGGTGCGCGCGGACCGCGTCGAGCCGGTGCTGTCCGGACAGCTGGTCCTCGACCGCGGCGAGCAGGGTCAGCCCGGCCGCCGGGCCGTGCACCATCGCCGCGGCGACCGCCCGGTTGAGGGTCACCACGGGGTTGCCGGCCATCCGGTCCAGCAGGTCGTACAGGGCGAGGATCCGCGGCCAGTCGGTGTCCTCGGCCCGGGCGGCCTGGTCGTGGACGGCGGCGATGCCCGCCTGCAGCTGATACTCGCCGACCGCGCCGCGGCCGATCGCGCCGGTCAGCAGCGCGGTGCCCTCGGCGACGAGCGCCGGGTCCCAGCGGGTGCGGTCCTGCTCGGGCAGCGGGACCAGCTCGCCGCCGGGGCCGGTACGCGCCGGGCGGCGGGCGTCGAGCAGCAGCATCAGCGCGAGCAGGCCGGCCACCTCGGGATCGTCCGGCAGCATCCGGTGCACCGTGCGCGCCAGCCGGATCGCCTCGTCCGAGAGGTCGGCGCGGTGCACGTCATCGCCGGCGGTCGTCGCGTATCCCTCGTTGAAGATCAGGTAGAGCACGTGCAGCACCGTGCGCAGCCGGTCCGCCCACTCGTCGGCGGTGGGCAGCCGGAACGGGACGCCGGAGCTCTTGATCCGTTGCTTGGCCCGGCTGATCCGCTGGGCCATCGTCGGCTCGGGCACCAGGAACGCCCGGGCGATCTCAGGGGTGCTCAGGCCGCCGACCGCGCGCAGCGTCAACGCGATGGCCGAGGCCGGCGTCAGCGCCGGGTGGCAGCAGAGGAACAGCACGACGAGCGTGTCGTCCCGGTCCGGTACGTCCGCCGGCGGCGGTTGGGTCAGCAGCGCCCGGTCCTCCCGCGCCAGCCGGGACCGGTCGCTGCGGAGCTGGTCGATCAGCCGGCGGGTCGCGGTCTGGATCAGCCACCCCCGTGGCCGGTCCGGGATGCCCTCCGCCGGCCAGTGCACGGCGGCGGCCAGCAGCGCCTCCTGCACGGCGTCCTCGGCCGCGTCGAAGTCCCCGTACCGGCGGGTGAGCACGCCGAGAACCTGCGGCGCCAGCTCGCGCAGCAGGTCCTCGACCCCGGCCGGCACCCTCAGCGCGGGTCACCTCCGGACGACCCGGCTCCGGTGGCCTGGGCCAGGAAACCGTCCATCTCCTCGGCGTCGGACGGCGCCTGCTCCATCAGCTGCCGCACCTGGATCGGCTGCTGCAGCGGGACACCGCCGGGCCCGGGCACCGCGGACACCCGCGCCGCGATCTCGATCGCCCGCTCCTCGGACTCCACGTCGACGATCTGGAAGCCGGCGATCCACTCCTTGAACTCCTGGAACGGGCCGTCGGTCACCACCGGTGCGGTCCGGCCGTCCGAGGTGACGATCTTGGCTAGGTCCGGCCCGGTCAGCACCTTGGAGTCGACCAGCTCGCCGCTCGCGACCAGCTCGTGGTGCAGCGCCTCGTAGTAGTCCAGGTGGGCCGTGATCTCCTCGCGCTTCCACTCGGACATCGGGGTGTCGACGGCCCCGGGCTGGAAGTCCACCGCCAGCAGATACCTCGTCACGTCGCTTCCTCCTTCCGGTGGTGCCACTGTGGCACCTCACCCGGAGAACGAAGCCGGCCGCCGTCGCTCGACATGACGCGGCCCTGCCGCCTTCGTCGTTGAAGGCGGCAGGGCCGGGTACGGGTGGGTCAGGTCGACAGCAGCCGCTCGAAGAACGAGCGGTAGCGCTGGAACGCGTCACGCAGGTCGTCCGTGGCGATGTCCTCACCGCTGTCCCACCGGCTCTCCAGCCGGCTGCGCTCGTCGGCGAACGACTTCGCCAGGTGCTGCATGAGCTCGGCGACCAGGGCGTCGGCCTGCTCGACTGAGCGGCGCGGCGCGTCGACGAACCCGGTCTGCACGTCCGTCCAGCGGGCCCGGAACCCCTCGGTGTCCGCGGTGTCCAGCAGCGGGCCGGCGTCCGTACCGGTGGCGCCGTTCCCGGCCGCGGTGCCCGTCGGCGTGGTCGGGTAGCCGCGGTCCGCCCCGTCGACCTCGCGCCCGCCGCCGAACCGGCCGTCGTCCGCCATCGGGCCACCGGCGACCTCGCCCCCGGTCTGCCCGTCGCCGGCCCGGTCCGTGGCCATGGCCCGGTCGTCGCCGGCGTAGGCAGCCCGGTCGGCCGGGTTTCCGCCCGGGAACCCGCCCGAGCCCATTCCCTCGACCCGGTCGCCGGCGTAGTCACTGCGGTCGTCGGCGTAGTCGGCGTCCGCGGAGCGATCGCCCGCGAAGGCGTCGTCGCGTTCGCCCATCCGGTCGGCAGGCTCGCCGCGAACGGCGCGCTCGTCGGCCGTATCGGACCGGGCACCCTGCCCGGCGAGATCGGCGGTGCTCAGGTCATCGTTGCGGTCGTTCACTGGTGCGCCTCCTCACGATCGTCCCGATCGACATCCAAGAGCTCGGAAAAGAGAGACCGGTAATGCACGAAGGCCTGGCGAAGGTCGTCCGTGCTGGCCAGCCCCTGTTCGTTGGCGCGGTAAACGGCGTGCGCGGCGCGGTAGTTCTCGGCCACCTGCGGGTGGTCGACCGACACGTCCGCGGCCTGCCGCTCGAAGTCGGCGTCCACCGGGTAGCCGCGCTCCTGCATGACCCGGGTGACCAGCAGGTCGGCGTCCCGCGTCGCGCCCGGCGGGTCGTCGACGAACCTGGCCTGCGTGGTCCGCCATTCCTGCTGGTAGCGGGACAGCGCGCCCGGCTCCAGCGGGACGATCGTGAACTCCTTGCGCCGATGCTCGCGCTCGGCCAGCTCGGACTCGGCAGCGCGCTTGTCGCCGGCCCTGGCCATCGTCCGCTCGTACTCCGGGCCGAACCGCTCGCGCAGCCCCTCGGTCCGCCGGCGCCGCGACATGAGCACCGCGAGCACCACCAGCGCCACCACCACGATGACAATGAGTGTCACCAGGCCAGCGTTCATCACCGCTCCCAGTAGAAGAGGAATAAGGCGCTCAGGGATTGAAGCCTCTATTTGGCAGATACCCTGGGCGCGAATACGGAAACATCTCGGCGCGCCACCCGGAATTCACAGCGGGTATAGGACACCGCCATACCCGAGGGACGCGCCGAGGCTGGAGTGATGACGCCGCTCGGCCGTAACGATTCAGCCGGCTGGCCCTACGGCGCCTCCGGCAACCGCTCACCGACGCTGGCAGACCGCCCAACGACTACCGACCCACGGTTGCCGCTGCACCCCGGATGCCGGCAGTACGTTCCGCATTGTCGTCTGTCACACCCCTCGATCGGTGCGGGGCATCGCGCGCGTCCCGGATCGGTGGCACAGGGGATCAGCCCTTGGAGGCAGGGATGACCGGACTCGCCAGGACCGCCCCGGACCCGCTGATCACGGCGCAGCGTCGACGCGCTGTCGTCGCCAGCACAATTGGTACGACGATCGAGTGGTATGACTTTTTCCTCTACGGCACGATGGCCGCGTTGGTCTTTCCCGAGGTCTTCTTCCCGGGCGGCTCGGCATACTCGGGGATTCTGGCCTCGTTCGCCGTGCAGGCCGTCGGCTTCGGCGCGCGGCCGGTCGGCGCCGCGATCTTCGGCCACTACGGCGACCGCGTCGGCCGCAAGGCCACGCTCGTCACAACGCTGATGCTGATGGGCATCGCGACGTTCCTGATGGGTCTGCTGCCCGGCCGGGCGACCTGGGGCATCGCCGCACCGATCCTGCTGGTGGTCCTGCGGATCCTGCAGGGCATCGGCGTCGGCGGCGAGTGGGGCGGCTCGGTGCTGATGTCCATGGAGTGGGGCAACCAGCGCCGGCGCGGCTTCTTCGCCAGCTGGCCGCAGCTGGGCGTGCCGCTCGGCCTGCTGCTCTCCACCGGCATCGTCAAGCTGGTGCAGGGCAACACGTCGGAGGACGACTTCAACAGCTGGGGCTGGCGGATCCCGTTCCTGCTGTCCATCGTGCTGGTCGGCATCGGCCTGTACGTGCGGCTGCGCGTGCTGGAGAGCCCTGCCTTCGCCGCGGTGAAGAAGCAGGAGACCGTGCACAAGATGCCGGTCTGGGAGGTCATCAAGACCCAGCCGCTGGAGATCCTGACCTCGGCGTTCGTGCGGATGTCCGAGCAGGCACCGTTCTACCTGTTCGTCACGTTCGTGCTGACGTACGGGACGAAGCAACTGGGGCTCTCCCGTGGCGACCTGCTCAACTACACGCTGGTCGCGGCCGCGGTCGGGTTGATCACGGTGCCCCTGTTCGGGCACATCTCCGACCTGATCGGCCGCCGGAAGACCTATGCGATCGGCATCGCCGGCACGGCGATCTTCGCCTTCCCGTACTTCGGCCTGCTCAACACCAAGGAAGCCGCCCTGGTGCTGATCGCCATCGTGGTGTCGCTGATCGTGCACGACATCCAGTACGGCCCCCAGGCGGCGCTGATCGCGGAGAGCTTCGGCACCAACCTTCGCTACAGCGGCGCGGGCATCGGCTACCAGCTCGCGTCCGTCATCGCCGGCGGCCCGGCGCCGCTGATCGCGGCGGCCATCCTCAGCCACACCGGGTCGAGCACGTGGATCAGCATCTACATCATCGCGTGCTGCGCGTTC
>DATBFW010000090.1:0-1758 GCA_036558285.1 Mycobacteriales bacterium
GGGCGCCTGCAGCAGCCACGGAGCCGCGACCGACCCGTGCAGGTAGAGCGTGCCTCCGTCGTCCGGCCCGTCCGGGTCGACGGCGAACACCGTGGGCAGGACGACCGGCTCGCCGTCGCGGACGATGCCCACGTGGCAGACCAGGGCCTCGCTCAGAACGGCGAACAGGTCGGAGCGGTCGGCGCTCCCCCGCTCGCGATGACGGGTGAGGCTGGTCCGCGCGGTCGCCGACAGGGTCTGGCTCATGCTTCTATGCTGGGCCCTGAGTGGCCTGCTGACCCGGGCCACTTCGGCCCCGATCAGACAGGACACTCGTGGCACGCTCCAGCCCGGTGCCGGTCGCGCTAGACCGCGGTTCCGGCGTACCGCTCGCCCGCCAGCTCGCGGCCGGCGTCCGCGATCGGGTGGTGGCCGGTGGCCTCCCGGTCGGTGCGCGGCTGCCGAGCACCCGCTCGCTGGCTACCGACCTCGGCGTCTCGCGCAGCGTCACCGAGCAGGCCTACGACCAGCTCGTGGCCGAGGGTTGGATCGAGGGCCGCCGCGGCTCCGGGACGTACGTCGCTGCCGGCGCCGGACCGCGCCGGCGCCGTCGACCGGCGGTGCCCGAAGTGCACGACTCGGGACTGCTCCGCCTGGACACCGGCACGCCGTGGATCGACGCGCGTCACCGCGCCGCGTGGCGGCGCGCCTGGCGCGACGTCTCCACGGCCACTCCCCCGAGCGGGTACGACGACCCGGCGGGCCTCTCGACGCTCCGGGACGAGCTCGCGGGCCATCTCGCGCGTACCCGCGGTCTGGCCTGCGACCCCGACGAGATCCTGGTGACGACCGGGACGATCGGCGGCCTGAGCCAGGTGCTGGCCGCCCTCCCGGCCGGCGCGGTCGCCCACGAGGACCCCGGTTACCGCGCCGCCGCCGAGGCGATCCGAGCGGGTGGCCGCAGGATCGTCGACCTGCCGGCCACCGAGCCGGTCACCGACCTGGCCGGGTGCGTGGCGGCGTACGTCACCCCGGCCCACCAGCACCCGCTCGGACCGGTGATGTCGGGCGCCGACCGCCTGGGGCTGCTGGAGGCCGCCCGGGACGCCGGAGCGGTTGTCATCGAGGACGACTACGACTCCGAGTTCCGCTACGACGTCGCGCCGGTCCCCGCCCTCGCCGCACTCGATCGGGACGTGGTCGCCTACCTCGGCACCACGAGCAAGACCGTCGCTCCGAGCATGCGGCTCGGCTGGCTGGTCGCACCGCCGGCGCTGCACCGGGCGATCCTGACGCGACGGGAGATCACGCACGACCATCCGGCGTGGCCCGTCCAGCGTGCGTTCGTGTCCCTGCTGCGCGACGGCTACGTCGACCAGGTGGTGCGGTCGGCCCGCCGCATGTACGCCGCCAGGGCCGACCGGGTCGTGGCCGCGCTGGACGGGCGGGCGGAGCCGATCCGGCCCGTCGCGGGGATGTACGTCACGGTTCCGCTGCCGCCGGCCACGGCTCGGCGGGTCGCCGGCTCGGCGCGCGCCGCCGGGTTCGAGGTGCCGCTCCTCCAGGACTACTGCCGGACCGCTCGGCTCTCCGGTGTCATCATCGGCTTCGGCGGCTGCACCGACCCGGAGCTCGACCGCGCACTCAGCGCGATCGTGCGAGGACTGGACTGACCAGACCCGGCTACGAGCCGGCCTGCTCCGCCTCGTACGCCGCGTACGCCTCGGCACGCTCGCGCTCGATCTTGCGGCCCAGGAAGTAGGCCGCCCCCCACAGCAG